>NZ_JBHXVJ010000002.1:0-309100 GCF_042672355.1 Agromyces binzhouensis
GGCGCGACGTGCACGGGAAGGCGCGTCACGCCCGCGGCATCCGTCGCCGCCTTCTTCGGCGCGTCAGCCGATCTGGCCGCGGATCTCGCCGCTCGGGATGTCACCCGGCTCGCCCGTGACCGGTGCGACGCCGTCGTTCGTGTGGACGTTGACGTATGCGCCGCCCGACTCGATCGCATCGACGAGGTCGGCGAGCGACGCGCCCGCCAGCGGACCGATGAGGTCCGCCGCCGTGATCGTTCCCGTGGCGATCACGCCGCTCGTGCGTCCTCCACCCGGTGCCGCCGGCCCGAACAGGAAGGCGACGACCTGGCCGTTCTGGCCGGCGGGGGCGAGGTGGATGTGGGACGCGACCGGGTTGTCCAGGTTCGCCACGATGAGGCGGTAGTCGAGTTCGGTGCCGTCGGCCGACAGCATGAAGACCGCTTGGCCTCGCGCGAGCGAGTCGTTGGCCGGGGCCTCCTGTGCCGCGGAGAGCGGGGCGGTCCAGGTCGACGGGGACGCCTGGGCGATGCCCGGGCTCAGTGCGGCCGCGACGGCCAGGGCGGCCGCGGCGAGGATCCGGGAGGTTCGCATCATCGGACTCCTGTCTCGAACGTCGCCGACTCCGGTGTCGGCCGACGAGGGCATTCTCCTCGCGCCGAGCGAGCGCCGGAACCCCCAGTCCAGGTCGGCACCACC
The DNA here is from genome assembly GCF_042672355.1 of Agromyces binzhouensis. Taxonomy (NCBI): domain Bacteria; kingdom Bacillati; phylum Actinomycetota; class Actinomycetes; order Micrococcales; family Microbacteriaceae; genus Agromyces; species Agromyces binzhouensis. The sequence continues at coordinate 682 of NZ_JBHXVJ010000002.1, forward strand.
CGTGCCCCCTCCGCCCGGTCGCACCCGCGTGCGCGCCACGCGCGACGCATCCCTCCGCTCCTTCGCCTTCGGGTCTACCGTGTGCGGCAGGGGAGGCACATGGAATTCGGACCGGTCATCACGAGGGCGGGCGAGGTCATCGACCTCCTCGGCGTGGTCGCGATCGTCGTCGGCGTGCTCTACGCGATGGCGGATGCCGCGATCCGTCGCATCCGGAACCTCGGCCCCGTCTACACGCGGTTCCGTCGCGTGCTCGGCCGCGGCATCCTCATCGGCCTCGAGCTCCTGGTCGCCGCGGACATCATCCGGACGGTCGCGGTCGAGCCGACGCTCGAGTCGGTCGGCGTGCTCGCCCTCATCGTCGTCATCAGGACCTTCCTCAGCTGGTCGCTCGAGGTCGAGATATCCGGCCGCTGGCCGTGGCAGAAGGCGCGGGCCGGCGCGGTGGACGACGATGCGGTCCGAGCGGCGACGGCCGCCGACTGATCGACGCCCGAACCAGCCGTCCAGTCCCACGTTGCTCAGCCCTGCATGCCGGAGTAGCGTGCGGCCATGGAGTGGATGTGGATCGCGATCGGGATCCTCGCCGCCCTGATCGTCCTCGGATTCGTGCTTGCATCGCGCATCCGTCGCGACCGATCGGCAGGAACCGAAGGACCGGATCTGTGGGATGACGCCGACGCGCAGCGTGGGCGAGATGATCCTGAAGTCCGGGAGTGGAGTCACGGCGGACCGTACTGACCTGCCGTCCGAGCCGTCAGCCGTCGAGTGACCAGACCGCCGCGACGGAACGCATCGCGCGACCCTCGGGTGGGCGAAGGTCGACCAGCGCGACTTGGGCGAATCGGATCGAGCGGCCGGGCGGCACCGAGCCGTGCGCGGTGTCGGTCACGTGCGGTCGGTAGTCCGGACGGGCGCGTGCGACGTCGACGTCGGCGTCGCGGAGCGCATCGAGGAGTCGCGTGCGCATCGCTCCGAGCGGGCCGTCGTCGCGGACCAGCGTCACCGGGACGTCGCGGCGTCGACCGAACATCGCACGATCGAAGGCGGTCGCCCGGATCGAACGCCGACCGTGCAGCACCGGTCCGATCAGGTCGGAGACCCATGCCGTGCCGTGATCGGTCTCGAAGGGCTCGACGACCGTGACGTGCAGCGGCCACGACGAGACCGGGAAGCTGCCGCCGACCTCGAGCGGGTCGATCGGCAGCACCACGGCGTAGCGTCCCATGCGGCGAGGCTACGCCGCACGGGACGCCCGCGGGTGTCGGATGCCGGCGTCAGATGCCGGTGTCGCCGAACAGGTCGAGCAGCGCGTCGGGCGCGAACCGCACCTCGACCGACCCCGTCGGGCCGCGGTCGGCGGCGCCGACCCAGAGCCCGGATCCCTCGTGCACGCGCATCCAGCCGTCGCGGAACACGATGTCCGTGCCGACGACGATGCCGATGACGGGCGACTCGCCCGCACGCACGGCGATCGAGCCCTCGATGTCCTGCTCGGCGTGTGCGTCGACGTCCTCGCGCGCCGTGACGCCGACGAGCGGGCGCAGTGCCGGGGTCGCGAAGCCCGGCACGTCGAACGGGCTGCCGGTGGCCGCATCGGCGACGACTCCGACGTGCACGCTCGTCGAGACGAGCGCGGTCTCGGCGCGACCGTCGAGCACGAGGCGACTGCCGACGCGGAAGCGGTAGAACACGCGGCCGTCCGCCGGCGCCGTCGGCAGCACGACCGCGGTGACCCAGTTGCGGGTCCACGCGAGCGGATCCCCGCCGCGGCTCGGCGGGTCGTAGAGGCTCGCGGTGATGCGCACCGCGCCGTCGGTCCGCGTCGGCGCGGCGCGGAGCGAGGTCGGGCGCTCGCCGGCCGGGGCGACCGAGCGCGCCTGCTCGAAGGCGGGCAGGCGCTGGGTGTCCCACTCGCGCAACCAGGACTGGAGGCGCGAGCGGAGTGCGTCGAACGTGGGCTCGGGCGAGGCCGGGGCCTCGTCCTCGACGGTGGCGGGGGTCGCGAGGAGCGCGGCGAGGTCGCGCACGGTCGTCGCGCCGCGGGCGGCGGTCCTGGGAGCGTCGAGCAAGGTCATGATGGTCCTGTCCTCCGGGTGGGTGGCGCGTGCGCGCCGGAAACGCGATGAGGACACGGTACGGACGCGCCGGGGCCCGCGGCATCCGCGCAGGCACCGGGGCGGGGTGGGGGGTGACCCTGAATCCGAGGGTGTGGGATTCCCCTGCTCAGACCAGCAGCTGGTGCTCGGCGAGCTCGCGGTAGAGCGGCACGGTCTCGACGAGTTCGTGGTGCGTGCCCTCGCCGATGACCCGGCCCGCTTCGACGACCACGATGCGGTCGGAGTCCACGACCGTGGAGAGTCGATGCGCGATGACGATGAGCGTGCGCCCGGCGGCGACCGCGTCGATCGCCTCGCGCATCATCCGCTCGTTCACCCCGTCGAGCGAGGACGTCGACTCGTCGAGCAGCAGGATCGGCGGCGCGGCGAGGAGCGCTCGCGCGATCGCGAGGCGCTGGCGTTCACCGCCGGAGAGCATGATGCCGTTCTCGCCGACCTGCGCGTCGAGGCCGGCCGGGTCGCGCTCGAGCACCGTGCCCAGGTTCACGGCCTGGAGCACGTGCTCGCACTCGGCGTCGGTGGCGTCGGGGCTGCCGAGCTTCAGGTTGTCGCGCAGGGTGCCCGCGAGGACCGGTGCGTCCTGCTCGACGTAGCCGATCTGGGCGCGGAGCTCGGAGCGGTCGAGCGAGCGGAGGTCGAGTCCGCCGAGGCGCACGGTGCCGACGCTCGGGTCGTAGAAGCGCTCGATGAGCGCGAGGATCGTGGACTTGCCCGCCCCCGACGGCCCGACGAGCGCGATGCGCCGCCCGCGCGGAACGCTGAAGGAGACCCCTCGCAGCACCGGCTGGCGCTCGGTCACGTCGGGTTCGGGCAGGTGCTCGTCGGGCGACTCGTTGCCCGGGTCGGCCGGGTCGGACGGACGGGTGACCGCGTACGCGAAGTGCACGTCGTCGAACTCGACGGCCGCGGCATCCGGCAACAGGCCCTCGTTGGCCGGACCGACCATGACGGCTCGCGCGGCGAGCTGCCGGTCGTGGGCGTCCTCGTCGGGGAGGTCGAGGATCTCCTGGATGCGACCGAGTGCGCCGAGCGCCTGGTTGACCGACGTGATCGCGCCGAAGGCCTGCCCGAGGGGCAGGATCATCATGAACAGGAACAGGATGAAGGCGACGAGGTCGGCGATCGTGATCGCGCCCGACGCGACCCGGAATCCGCCGACGCCGAGCACGACGAGGAACGACACCTGCATGGCGATGCCCGCGATGGGCACGATGAGCGCCGAGACCCGCGCGACCTTGACGCCCATCTCCCATGCGCCCTCGGCCTCGATCTCGACGTCGCGCACCTCGCGCTCGGTCGCGCCGGCGGCGCGGATCGTGCGGACCGAGGTGATCGCCCGCTCGACGGATGCCGCCACGTCGCCGACCTTCGCCTGGGCGGCGTGCGACGCTTCGCGCACCCGGGTGGAGAGCAGGGTCACGGTCGTGATCGCGACCGTGATGACGAGGACCGTGAGGCCGAGGAGGACCGGGTCGATGACGAGCATCGCGATGATCGCGCCGACGAACGTGACGGCACCGCCGACGGCCTCGACGAGCCCCTGGGTCAGCACGGCGCGCAGCATGGTCGTGTCGCTGCCGACCCGCGAGACGAGGTCGCCGGTCCGGCGCGTGTCGAACTCGGCGATCGGCAGGTGGAGGATCTTCGCGATGAGGCGCCGACGGCTCGAGAGCACGACGCCCTCGCCGGTGCGCTGCAGCAGGTAGTGCTGGTAGCCCGTGATGACCGCGCTCACGACGACGAGTGCGACGAGGGCCCAGACGATGCCGTCGAGCGGATCGTCGGCCTCGACGATGGTGATGACGCGACCCACGAGCAGCGGCTGCGCGAGGCTCGCGATCGCGCCGATGACGGAGAGCACGGCGACGACGATGAGCACCGGCCGGTGCTCGAAGATGAACGGGAGGAGCTGGCGGAAGGTCGCGCGCGGGCCGGCCGGGGTCTCGCCGCGACGGCCGAACGGGATGCGGCGCACCGGCCGCGAGGGTCCGTCGGCCGCGGCGTCGGCGCCGCCTCCTCGCCCCGGCCGGCCGCCGGTCGCGTCGCGTCGGCCGATGAGGGGGATGCTCCCCGTCCGGGCCGCGCGGGCGGCCGCGCGTTCGGCGGCGCGCGCCGCCGAACGGGTGCCGGGTGTGGTCTCGGTGTCGCTCATGAGGTCTTCCTTCGCGGCGCGCGTCGGTGGCGTCCGCCGTCGGGGGATCGCGGGCCGCATTGCAGCATACGTCGCCCGGCTGGGAGCTCCGGCTCCGGCCGGCGCCGCCTGTGGACAGCCCGGCCGTGCCCGGCGGGCCGTCAGTCGTGCGCGACGTCGCCGCCCGGCGACGCGATGACGGATGCCGCGAGCGCATGCCCCGCGACGCACGCCGCCGCGGCATCCGCTCCGGCGATCGCCGCCGTGACGTAGCCCGCCGCGAACGCGTCACCGGCGCCGGTGAGGTCGCGCACGGCATCGACTGGCGGGACGGGGACGCGCGCGACGGGCACCCCGGCGTCGAACACCTCGGTGGGGTGCGGTCCGTGCTTGACCACGACCCGGTGCGCGACGGATGCCGCGACCTCGCCGCCCGCCGCGACGCCCAGCAGCTCGGCCTCGGTCTCGTTGGCGAACAGCACGTCCGGGCGGAGCTCGGCGAACCAGCCGAGCACGCGCTGCACGCCGAGCCCCTCGAGCAGCCCCGTGGACGACGCGTCGATCGACACGCGCGCGCCACGCCCCCGTGCGAGCGCGATCAGGCGCTGGACCTCGTCGCGCATCGACTCGTGCTCGAAGCCGTAGCTCGGAACGTGCAGCCAGGCGACGCCGTCGAGCCAACCCGGCTCGACGTCGGAGAGTTCGGCCGCCGCCGCGCGGTCGGGGAACATCGTGCGCTCGCCGTCGGGGGCGACGACCAGGACGACCGCTCCCGTGCGTCCCTCGCGCTGGACGCGCACGTCGACACCGGCCTCGGCGAGCACCGACACGAGCGCGGCGCCGGCGCCGTCGTCGCCGACCCGGCCGATGAAGCGCGTCGGCGTGCCGGATGCGGCGTGCGCCGCGACGTTCGCGGCGCTGCCGCCGCGCGACCGGAACACCCGCGCCGCCGAGTCGGTCGCGGCCCGGATCGGCTCGGTCGCCCAGACGACGATGTCCTCGAGCAGGTCGCCGACGACGACCAGGAGCTGCGGCTCGCGAGCCCCGGACCCGGCGCCGCGGCGGGCCTCAGCCGGCGAGCTCACGCGCGATCTCCGCTCCGAGCCGGGCGTTGCCGCGGTACACCGCGAGGTTGGCCTCGAGGCTGCGGCCGCCGGTCGCGCGCTGGACGAAGTCGAGCAGGAACGGCGTCGTGTCGTGCCCGGTCACGCCCGCGGCATCCGCCGCGGCGAGCGCCTCCGCGAGGACCCGGGTGTGGACGTCGGGATCGAGCTGGTCGAACTCGGCCACCGGGTTGGCGACGAGCACCGCCGAGGCGAGGCCGAGCTCGTCGCGGGCGCGTGCGACGGCCGCGGCCTCGGCGGCCGACTCGACGCGCGACGGGACCGGGAACCCGGAATCGGCGACGTAGAAGCCGGGGAAGCGGTCGGTCCGGTAGCCGAGCACCGTGATCCCGAGCGTCTCGAGCCGCTCGAGCGTCGCAGCGACGTCGAGGATCGACTTCACCCCCGCGCTGACGACCACGACGGGCGTCGTCGCGAGCGCCGGCAGGTCGGTCGACTCGTCGAAGGTGTCGCTCGCACCGCGGTGCACGCCGCCCAGCCCACCGGTCGAGAACACCCGGATGCCGGCGCGGTGCGCCAGCCACGCCGTCGCCGCGACCGTCGTGCCCGCGTCGAGCCCCGCGGAACGGGCCACCGGGAGGTCGCGCGTGCTCGCCTTGACGACGTGCTCGGCGGTGCAGAGGCGCTCGATCTCCGCGTCGTCGAGGCCGACGATCGCGGTGCCCCCGACGACGCCGATCGTCGCCGGCTCCGCGCCGGCCTCCCGGACCAGCGCCTCGGTCGCGAGGCCCACCTCGAGGTTGCGCGGGCTCGGCAGCCCGTGGGTCAGGATCGTCGACTCGAGGGCGAGCACCGGTCGGCCGGCGTCGACGGCGTCGCGCACGCGGTCGGCGATGCGCAGGGCGGGGGAGCGATCGGGCTGCATGCGCCTCATCGTATGTCCGCGTGTGACGGCGACCCGCGACATCCGTCATGCCCGGGCGTATCGTCGCCTGCACGAACCGACCGACCGAGGAGCACGCCATGTCGCCGCAGAACCCGCACGCCGCCGCCGAGTCCCGCACGGGCCTCGCGATGGGCATGCGCGGCTGCGTCGAGGGCGAGTCGTGCGGCTCCGATCGGCCCGGTCACGGACTGCACCCGATGCAGGACCGGCTCTCGCGCATCGTCGCGAGCCGGTGGACCGACGCGGTCGTCGTCGCGACGGCGTCGGACGGGTTCGTCGAGCTCGTCGACCTCGAGGGCGGCGCGCACCGGGTGTGGAACCACGGCGCCCTCACGGGGCGGCTCGCAGTCGGCGACCCGGTCGCGCTGCACCCCGTGTACGGCGTGCTGGCGCGCGGGGACGACCGCTACAGCGTCGCCGCCGTCTGACGCACGCGACGCGGCCGCTCGGGCCGCGTCGACGTGATGCGCGCGTCAGCTCGCCGGCATCATCTCCCTCATCGCGCCCATCATCTTCTCCATGGCCATGACCGCCTGGTCGCAGGCCATCGCGCACATGCGGCAGTGCTCGTGCATGTCGGCGTGCATCATGCACTCCGCAGAGCACGCGCGGCACATCGTGATGCAGGTCTCCATCATCGACATCATGACCTGCATGTCGTACCCGGTGGTGCGGAGCATCATCCGCATCATCGTGTCGCACACGTCGGCGCAGTTCGCGCACATCGCGCCGCACCGGCCCAGGCCCTCGCCGGCATCGGCGTCGGCGCACATGACGCACGCCTGCATGCACGCGGAGAGGGCCTCCATACACTCCTGCATCATCGACATGTCCATGTCCTTCATGGGCATGTCCGACGCCGACATGGCGCCCTTCATCATGTCCATCGTCGTGTTCATCCCGCACCTCGCCGTCTCCGAGGAGCCGGGTGTCGGTGGTGCCGGCGCTGGGACCCGGCGACCCTCTCGAGCCGAATGCTACGCCGCGACCTCCGCGCCGAGAAGGGGGAGGAGCCGACCGTCACGCGCACGGAACAGGGCGGATGCCGCGCACGGGCGCGTCATGGTCCGTCGCCGATTTCGACGACTCGGAGCGGTCGCGTAAGGTTAGCCTTACCTTTCCGTCGATCCGGCGGATGCGACCCCCGAACCGGACACGTGCCATGACCATGCTGCTGACCAGGACCGAGCCCGCGCTCGACCTGCTCGGCGGCGACCCCTCCGCCCCCGCCCTCGTCACGCCGTCGTCGCGAGTGGACTACGGCGAGCTCCGTGATCGGATCGAGGACCGCCGCAGCGCGCTCGGCGGAGGGCGCCGCCTGGTGTTCCTCTCGGGTGCCAACACCGTCGAATCCGTCGTCACCTACCTCGCCGCACTCGCAGCCGGCCATCCCGTGCTGCTCCTGCCGACGGGCGTCGAGGGTGCGGCGCTCGACGCCCTCGTCGCACGCTACGCGCCCGACGTGATGGTCCGCGCCGACGCACGCGGGTTCGAGCTGACGGACCTCCGCGCCGGCCCGCGGCACGCGTTCCACCCCGGACTCGCGCTGCTCGCGAGCACGTCGGGGTCGACCGGTTCGCCCAAGCTCGTCCGGCTCTCCCGCACGAACGTGACCGCGAACGCGCGGAGCATCGCCGACTACCTCGACCTCGCGCCCGGCGACCGTGCCGCGACGACGCTGCCGCTCGGCTACTGCTACGGGCTCTCGGTCGTCAACAGCCACCTCGTCGCGGGCGCCAGCCTCCTGCTCACCGACCGGTCCGTCGTCGAGCCGGCCTTCTGGGACGAGTTCGCGGCCCTCGGCGCGACCTCCTTCGCCGGCGTCCCCTACACCTACGACCTCCTCGAGACCACGGACTTCGCGCGCCGCGACCTGCCCGACCTCCGCTACGTCACGCAGGCCGGAGGCCGGCTCGCCCCCGACCGGGTCCGAGCGCTCGCCCGCCTCGGGCGCGAGCGCGGGTTCGACCTCTTCGTCATGTACGGCCAGACCGAGGCGACCGCGCGCATGGCCTACCTGCCGCCAGACCTCGCCGAGGCGGCCGCCGGTGCGATCGGCGTGCCGATCCCGGGCGGGTCGTTCCGCATCGACGAGCGCGTCGACGGCGCGGCGCCGGGCGAGGGCGAACTCGTCTACACCGGACCGAACGTCATGATGGGGTACGCCGAGACGTCCGCCGATCTCGCTCGCGGCCCCGAACTCGACGAACTGCGGACGGGCGACCTCGCCCGGCGCCGAGCGGACGGCCTGGTCGAGATCACCGGGCGGCTCAGCCGCTTCGTCAAGAGCTTCGGCCTGCGCCTCGACCTCGACCGGATCGAGCGGATGCTCGCCGCCGACGGACTCGAGGCGCGCACGGTCGCGCTCGACGAGCGGCTCGCGGTGTTCGTGCGCCACGACCGGTTCATCGAGACCGCGCGCGCCGAGGTCGAGCGCGCCACGCAGCTCCCGGCGCACGCCTTCGACGTGCACGCCCTCGCCGAGTTCCCGCGCACCGCCAACGGCAAGCCCGACCATGCCGCGCTCCGCGCGCACGCGGCGCTGCTCCGGGCGACGGATGCCGCCGCGCCCGAAGCCCTGGACGTCCCGGCGACGGCCGCCGAGCTCCGCGACGTCTACGCCGAGCTCCTCGGCCGTCCCGATGCGACCGAGGACGACAGCTTCGCGTCGCTCGACGGGGACTCGTTGAACTACGTCGAGCTCGCGCTGCGCCTCGAGGAGCGGATCGGCGTGCTTCCCGCCGACTGGCCGAGCCGGAGCATCCGCTCGCTCGTCGCGCCGGAGCCCGACGCGCCGCCGGCCGCCGCACCCGGCGGGCCCGACACGACGCCGTCCGATGCGCTTTCGGCTCGCGCGGCAGCACGGGCAGGGGTGACGGCCCTCCGACCCCGGCGCATCGCACGGCTCGAGACGTCCGTGGTGCTTCGCGCGCTCGCGATCGTGCTGATCGTCGCGACGCACGCCGACGTCGTGCAGCTCAAGGGCGGAGCGCACCTGCTGCTCGCGGTCGCGGGGTTCAACCTCGCCCGATTCCGCTTCGCTGCGCCCGCTGCGCCGATCGCCGGCGAACGCACCGAACGCCGCCGACGCGTGCGCGGCCTGCTTCGCAGCGCGGCGCTCATCGCCGTGCCCGCAGTGCTCTGGATCGGCGGGGTCGCACTCATCGCCCGCACGTACGATCCGGCCACGGTGCTGCTCTCGAACTGGCTCGTACCGGGTGCGACCGGCTGGAGCGAGCAGTGGCAGTTCTGGTTCCTCGAGGCGCTCGTGTGGTCGATCGTCGGGCTGGCCGCGGTCTTCGCCGTCCCCGGCCTCACCAGGCTGGAGCGGCGCTTCCCGTACGCGTTCGCGCTGACAGTGCTCGGCATCGCACTCGCGGTGCGCTACGCGGTCTCGGGCGGGATCACCCCCTCGTCTCCGCTGCGCTACGCGCTGCCCGCCATCGCGTGGCTCATCGCCCTCGGCTGGCTCGTCGCCCGGTCGACGTCCGTGCCGCGCCGGGTGGTGGCGAGCGCGATCGTGCTCGCGACGGTGCCGGGCTTCTTCGGCGATCCGGTTCGCGAGGGGATCGTCGTCATCGGGCTCGCACTGCTGATCTGGGTGACGAGCCTGCCGGTTCCGGTCGTGATCACGGGCGCGCTCGGCGCCGTGGCATCCGCCTCGCTGTTCGTCTACCTCACCCATTGGCAGGTGTACCCGCCAATCGAGGAGTGGTCGCCGCCCCTCGCGATCGTCGCGTCGTTCGCGATCGGCCTCGTCGCGTGGTGGGCCTGGGGCCGGGCGACGAAGTGGCTGGTCGCCGCGCGGCGGCGCACGCGCACTGGACGCTGATCGCCGGGCGCCGTTCCCCGAGCTCAGCCGCGCAGCGCCCGGAGGGTGTTCGCCGTCGCGATCGCGGCCTCCGCGGCCTCGCGGCCCTTGTCCTCCTTCGACCCGGGCAGGCCGGCCCGATCGAGGCCCTGCTGCTCGTCGTCGAGGGTCAGCACGCCGAAGCCGACGGGCTTGCCCGTGTCGAGTGCGACGCGGGTGAGGCCGTCGGTCGCGGCCGACGAGACGTACTCGAAGTGCGGCGTGCCGCCGCGGATGATGACGCCGAGCGCCACGACGGCGTCGGCCCCCGCCTCGAGCGCCGCCTTCGACACCACCGGGAGCTCGAAGCTGCCCGGTACGCGCACCAGCTCGAACGCGGCGCCCGCCGCTTCGAGGGTGCGCGTCGCGCCCGCGATGAGCCCGTCGGTGATCTCGTCGTGCCAGCTCCCGGCGACGATCACGACGCGGAGGCCCTCTCCGTCCACGTCGAATTCGGGTGATCCGGTGCCGCTCATGATGCGTGTCCCTTCAGCAGTTCCTCAGCGGCAGCATCGGTCAGCTGCCGGTCGTCGATGGCGTGTCCCATGCGGGTGCGCTTGGTCTCGAGGTAGCCGGCGTTCACCGCGCCGACGCCCACCACGAGGGGGAGGCGGTCGGCGATCCGGATGCCGTGGGCCTCGAGCTGGTGCACCTTCTCGGGGTTGTTGGTGAGCAGGCGCACGCGCTCGATCCCGAGGTCGTCGAGGATCGCGCTCGCCGCCGTGTAGTCGCGCGCGTCGATCGGCAGGCCGAGCGCCACGTTGGCGTCGAGCGTGTCGAGGCCGCCCTCCTGGAGCCGGTAGGCGCGCAGCTTGTTGATGAGCCCGATCCCGCGGCCCTCGTGGCCGCGGAGGTACACGACCACGCCGCCCCGGTCGGCGATCGTCGACAGCGCCGCGTCGAGCTGGGGGCCGCACTCGCACTTGAGCGAGCCGATCGCCTCGCCCGTCAGGCACTCGGAGTGCACGCGCGTGATCGCTCCGGCGGGGTCGGCCGCGGGGTCGCCGGCGATGATCGCGAGGTGGTCGGCACCCGTGTTGCGGTCGCGGTACGCGCGCACGCGGAACATCCCGTGCATGGTCGGCAGGTTCGTCTCGACCTCGAACTGCACCCGGGCCGACTCGTCGATCGAGGCGGGGGACTCGCCGGCCGCGAGGTCCTGCCCGCCGTGGCGTGCGCGGAGCCAGTCGACGAGTGCGGCGACCGTCGTCACCGGCAGGCCCTCGCGCTCGCCCAACTCGATCAGGCCGGGCAGGCGCATCATCTCGCCGTCGTCCTCGACGAGTTCGCCGATCACGCCGACGGGGGAGAGGCCGGCGAGGCGCATGAGGTCGACCGCGGCCTCGGTGTGGCCCGCACGCTCGCGGACGCCGCCGTCCACCGCGCGGAGCGGGAGGATGTGCCCGGGGCGGATGAGCGTGTCGGGCGTCGAATCGGGGTCGGCGAGCACGCGCAGGGTGTGGGCCCTGTCGGATGCCGAGATGCCCGTCGAAGTGCGGTCCGCCGCATCCACCGAGACGGTGTACGCGGTGCCGCGCGCGTCCTCGTTGCGTTCGACCATGAGCGGCAGGCCGAGCCGGTCGGCGAACGAGTTCGGCATCGGCGCGCAGAGGTAGCCGCTCGTGTTCCGGACCATCCAGGCGATCCACTCGCGGGTCGCGAACTCGGCTGCCATGATCGCGTCGCCCTCGTTCTCGCGCGCTTCGTCATCGGCGACGATGACGGGCTTGCCGGCGCGGAGCGCGTCGAGCACCTCGGGGATCGTGGCGAGGCTCATCGGTCGCCTCCGATCGACGAGGACGCCGGGTCGTCCGCGCGGACCTCCCGGCCCGCCCCGCCCGGCTCGGCGAGCGAGGAGGGCAGGGCGTGGTGGGCGTCCAGGCGCAGCATCCGCTGGACATGACGGGCGAGCACGTCGGTCTCGAGGTTCACCCGGTCACCCGGTGCGAGCGATCCGAGCGTCGTCGCCGTGAGGGTCTCGGGGATGAGCGAGACCTCGAACCACGACCCCTCCGGCTCGTCGCCGAGGCCGCTGACGGTGAGCGAGACGCCCTCGACGGCGATCGACCCCTTGTCGACCACGAGCGCGGCGAGGCTCGCGGGGAGGGAGAAGCGCACCACGCGCCACGCGTCGCCCGGGACGACCTGGAGCACCTCGGCGGTGCCGTCGACGTGCCCCTGCACGATGTGGCCGCCGAGCCGATCGCCTACGAGCGCCGCGCGCTCGAGGTTGACCCGTCGACCCGCCGCCACGGTGTCGAGCGTCGACATCGCGAGCGTCTGCGCCATCACGTCGGCGGTGAACGTCTCGTCGGATGCGTCGACGACGGTGAGGCACACGCCCGAGACCGCGATCGAGTCGCCGTGGCGGACGCCCTCGACCACCTTCGGCCCGCGGACCGTCACGCGCATGACGTCGGCGGCCGGCTCGACGCGGGTGACCTCGCCGAGCTCCTCGATGATTCCGGTGAACATGTCAGACCCTCTCTCGGGTGGTGGTCTCGGGGTGCGCGGCCGTGTCGGGCCGGGCGACGACGAGGACGTCGTCGCCGAGTCGCACCAGTTCGGTGATGTGGAAGCGATGCGCCTCGGCGATCGTGCCGACGCCGATGTCGCCGATCGCGGCGCGCGGCCCGCCGATGACGGCGGGTGCGAGGTAGACGAGGAGGTCGTCCGCGAGGCCGGCGGCGAGGAACGCGCTCGCGAGCGTCGGCCCGCCCTCGACGAAGAGCGAGCGGATGCCGCGTCGCTGGAGCTCCGCCAGGTCGTCGGAGAGTGCGGTGCCGGCCAGCCTGATGGGCTCGATCGGATGCCGCAGCACGGACGCGTCGGCGGGGATCGCACGCGTGCCGAAGACGACCGGGACCGGCTGGTCGTCGAGGAGTCCTCCATCGTCGTCGCGCGCGGTGAGCGCGGGGTCGTCCGCGAGCACGGTGCCCGTGCCGACGGCGATCGCGTCCGCGACCGCCCGGCGGCGATGCACGTCGGCACGCGCCTCCCGGCCGGTGATCCACCGGCTCGTGCCGTCCGCGGCGGCGATCCGGCCGTCGAGGCTCGACGCCCACTTGACCGTGACGCGCGGCCTGCGCTCGCGGGCGGCGAAGAGCCAGTCCTCGAGGAACGCCTCCACCTCGTCGGCGAGCACGCCGCCGACGACCTCGACGCCGGCCTCGCCGAGCGTTCGCGCGCCGCCCGCCGAGTGGGGCCCGGGGTCGTCGACCGCGTAGACGACCCGCGCGACGCCCGCCTCGACGAGTGCTCCGGCGCACGGACCGGTGCGGCCGACGTGGTTGCACGGCTCGAGCGTGACGACCGCGGTCGCGCCGCGCGCGCCGCCCGGTGCCAGCTTGGCGAGCGCGTCGACCTCCGCGTGCGCGGTGCCCGCGCCACGGTGCCAGCCCTCGGCGAGCACGTCGCCGCCGGGGGAGAGGATGACGCACCCGACGCGGGGGTTCACGCCCCTCGCCGGTCCGCGTTCCGCGAGCTCCAGCGCCCGACGCATCGTCGCGGCATCGGTCGCCGCCCGCGTGACCGTGGTCATCGCCTGTCGCCTGCCTTCCAGGCTCCGGGGCGCCCGGGCATCGCCGGACCGGTCGACCACGCGCATGGCGTCGCCGACACGTGCTGCCTCCCATCCGGACTTTCACCGTCGGTACCGGAATTCCACCGGATCAACCGTCCGCGCGTGACCGGGTGGTCACACGCTCGCGGCTCGCGGACTTTCACCGCCGGTTCGGACTTGCACCGACCCCGGAGCACGTTACGTGTTCGATTCTAGGTCAACGTCCCGGGGCGCCGGGTATTCCCGCAGCCCCCGGGGCCGGGACGCGCGCACGTGGGTGCCTCGCGCGGTTCAGCGGCAGGCGGTGGATGCCTGGATCTGCGCGTCGCTCGGCCGGCCGTACGCCTCGATGCCCGCGCCGGGCAGGTCGTAGCCCATGCCGATCGCCCAGGCGGTCGCCCAGATCTCGTGGTCGCCCGCGAACTCGGGTCCGTCGAAGATCGTCGCGCACGCCTCGCGGAGCACCTGCACGTGGCCGACCTCGTGCACGACGACGGCCTTGGCGTTCTCGTCGAAGTACCACGCCTCCTCGATGCTGTGGGTCAGGGAGATGAGTCCCCAGCCGTCGCCGTCGACGTCCTCGAAGAACTCGGCCGTGCCCGAGTAGTACCCGTCGCTGGAGAAGCCGCCCACCTCGTCGGCCCAGACGACGTCGAACGGGACGTCGAAGGCGATGGACCTGGCGAACGACTCGATCTCGGCCCGGAGGGGGAACTCGGCCAGGCGCGTGACCTCGGCGGCATGCGACGCCCGCAGTTCGTCGACCGCGGACGCGAGGTCGGCGAACCGGCTCGAGTCGCCGGACGAGATCGTGGGGGAGTGCCGGAGCTCGGCGACGGCTTCCTCCACTGCGACGCGCGAGGCGACGGTCGCCGACGGGTTCTGCTCGAGTGCGGCGACGGCGCGCGCCTCGGTCCCGGCGATGAGCGCCTCGGCGGCGTCGGCGATCGCCAGGTTGCCCTCGGCGACCACGTCGCGCGCGGCGCCGTAGCGGGCGGCGGCGTCCTCGCGGGCGGGGACGAGGTCGATCATGCTCAGGAGGTCGGCGTACCGCTCCCATGCGGGCGCGAAGGCGACGGGGTCGCCGATCGCGGCGATTCCCGGGCTCCTCGGTCGTTCGGCGAGGATCGCCCGCGCCTCGGCGATGCGCTCCTCGAGGTTCGCGCGGTCCTCCTCGGCGACGAGGTCGCCGACCGCGATCCCGACGAGGGCGTCGCCGCGGTCGATCGCGCTCTCGGCCCGTTCCGTCGTCTCGCGGTAGTCGGCGGCGGCCTCGTCGTATGCGGCGTCGGCGGCGGCCCACATGGGCCACATCTCCGCGTGGACGGCCGTCGCGATGAGCTGGTGGCCGATCGCCCACGCGGCGATGACGGCGGCGATGGCGCCTGCAGCGGCGAATCCGCTCATGCGCCGAGGGGCGCGGGGCTCACGCGATTCGGACGGGACCATGACGAACTCGACCGGGCCGTCGGGCATGGGCAGGCCGGCGGCGGGCGGGAGCCCGTCCCACGGGGGCGGACCCGCGGCCGGGTCGCCGGTGGGCTCCGGGGCGTCGGGGTCGTGCATGCGGTCCTCTCGCGCGCCGATGATCAGGCAGTCGCGAAGGCAAACCTACCCTGCAGTTCCGCGGTTCGGGATCACGATTCCATCGCGGTGCGACTCAGTCGGCCCGGTCGTCCCCGGCGTCGTCGACGGGCCGCTCGACCAGGCGCCGGGCCGTTCCCTCGTCGACGATCAGGTCCGTGATCAGGCCGGCCGCGAGCGCGCCGGTGAGGCCGGGGAGCTTCGCCTGGCCGGAGACCACGCAGATCCGGCGCGGCGCCCGGCGGAGCACGGCGAAGTCCGGTCCGGTCGCGCGGGAGTTCAGCGGGATCCCGTCCGTCGAGCCGTCGGCCCGGTAGAACACGGTGGCGACGTCGCCGACGACGCCGTCGCGAGAGAGCGCCTCGTAGTCGGCGCGCTCCAGGTAGCCGCCCTGGTAGACGTGGCTCGGCACCTCGGCGAACGGCGAGCCGATGCCGAAGATGGCGACGTCCATCGACGCCTGCAGGTCGAGCAGGCGGCGCGTGCTCCGCTCGCGCCAGAACGCCTGCTTCGTGGCGGGGTCGTCGAAGAACGCCGGCACGGGGAACTGCTGCACGCGCGCGCCGAACGCGTCGCCGAAGCGGCGCAGCAGCTCCGAGGCGTACAGGATGCCCGTCGTGCGGAGGTTGCCCGCGCCGTTCAGCTGCACGATCTCGGAGTTGTGCGTCGCCTTGGGGGCGAGGTGGCGGCTCATGGCGCTCATGGTGGAGCCCCACGCCACGCCGATGGTCTGGTTCGAGTCGATGAACCGGCTGAGAATCCGTGCAGCCGAGAGCGCGACGCGCTCCAGCCGGTCGACGTCGCTCGCGTGGTCGGGCACCGGGACGACGTGCGCCGAGACCTCGTGGCGCTCCAGGATCTCCTGCTCGAGTCGGCTCGGCAGGTCGAGGGGGGAGTGGATCGAGATCTCGACGAGCCCGGTCGCACGGGCGTGGCTCAGCAGGCGTGACACCGAGGATCGCGAGGTGTGCAGTTCCTTCGCGATGGCGTCCATGGTGAGGTCCTGCAGGTAGTACAGGTGCGCGGCCCGAAGCGCGTCCCGCGTCTTCCCGGTGGGCAGCTCGCCTCCCGCGGCCGGGCCCGCGGCGTCCGTCACGACCATGGAACTCTCCCTGCACGTTTGTTCATTCGGCTTGCAAGCATGTTCAACGATGCCCACGATGTATTCATCCACAGCCGGGCGGTCCACGCAAGCCCGGCGTGACCAGCTCGAAAGGACAGCGATGTCGCCCACCACGTCGCCGACGACGAACCGCCCCACGCCCGCCTCCGGCGCCCGCGCCGAGATCGCCGCGCTGCGCGCCCGACCCGCCGCCCAGGTCGTGATCATCGGCGGCGGCATCAACGGCATCGCCACGTTCCGCGACCTCGCGCTGCAGGGCGTCGACGTCGTGCTCGTCGAGCGCGACGACTTCGTCTCGGGTGCCTCCGCCGCCTCGAGCCACATGATCCACGGCGGCATCCGATACCTCGAGAACGGCGAGTTCCGCCTCGTGCAGGAGTCGGTCCAGGAGCGCAACGGCCTCATCCGGATCGCACCCCACTACGTCAAGCCGCTGCAGACGACCGTGCCGATCTTCTCGACGTTCTCCGGCATCCTCTCCGCCCCGCTCCGCTTCCTGACGCACCGGCAGGGCAAGCCCACGGAGCGCGGCGCGGCGCTCATCAAGGCCGGCCTCACGATCTACGACGCGTTCTCGCGTGACGGCGGCTCGGTGCCGCGGCACCGGTTCCTCGGCGCGAAGCGGTCGCGCGCCGAACTCCCCGCACTGAACCCCGGCCTCAAGTACACGGCGACCTACTACGACGCGAGCATGCACGACCCCGAGCGACTGGCGCTCGACGTGCTGCACGACGGACTCGCCGCCGGGGCGCACGCGCGCGCCGCGAACTACCTCGAGGCCGTGGGCCTCGGCGCCGACGGCGTGCGCGTCCGCGACGGCGTGACGGGAGAGGAGTTCGACCTCGCCGCCGACGTCGTCGTCAACACGTCGGGACCCTGGACCGACCTCACGAACGCGCAGCTCGGTCGCGACACCCGCTTCATGGGCGGCACCAAGGGGTCCCACATCGTGCTCGACAACGACGAGCTCCTCGCCGCCACCGGCGGGCGCGAGATCTTCTTCGAGCACGAGGACGGCCGCATCGTGCTGATCTACCCGCTCAAGGGCCGCGTGATGGTCGGCACGACCGACCTCGAGCACGACATGCGCACGCCCGCGGTCTGCACGGAGGAGGAGGTCGACTACTTCTTCGACCTCGTCGCGCACGTTTTCCCAGGCATCCGGGTCGACCGCTCGCAGATCGTCTTCCGCTTCTCCGGCGTGCGGCCGCTGCCCAGGCACGACGACACCCAGCCCGGCTTCGTCAGCCGCGACTACCGCATCGAGCGGGCGGAGGTCGCCGAACGACCCGGCACGACGCTGCTCAGCCTGGTCGGCGGCAAGTGGACCACGTTCCGTGCGCTCGCGGAGCACCTCGCCGATGACGTCCTCGGCCTCGTGGGCCGCGACCGCGTCCTGTCCACCAAGGGCCTGCCGATCGGCGGCGGCGCCGGCTACCCGACGACGGATGCCGCGCGGCTGGTGTGGGTCGTCGGGCACGGCGACGGCGTGGGCCGAGAGCGGGCCGAGCAGCTGCTCGAGCGCTACGGCACGCGCGCCGCGCAGATCATCGAGGCGATCGAGGGCGCCGCCGAGACGCCCCTCGCAGACGCGCCCGACTATTCGCGCGAGGAGGTCGCCTGGCTCGCCGCGAACGAGCGCGTCGTCCACCTCGCTGACGTCCTGCTCCGCCGCACGAGCCTCGCGTTCACGGGTGCCGTGACCGCACCCCTGCTCGACGAGCTCGTCGCCGTCGTGGGCGACGTCCTCGGCTGGGACGCCCAGACCCGATCCGTCGAGGTCCGACTCGCGCGCGCGGTGCTCGCCGAGCGTCACGGCGTGATCCTCGAGGAGCTCGCCGCGCAGTGAAATCTGCACGGATGTGCATGTGGAACCGCCGCTGACCGGCCGATTCCGCGGGTACGTTTCATCCGGGCCGCCCCGGCGCGGCCCTCAGCGGCAGCCCGCCCCCGGGCCGCCCGGTCCTACCCAGAAAGGTCAACGTGGACAATCTCGGAGTGCTGTTCCTCTCGGAACTCGTCGGTACCGCCATGCTCGTGCTGCTCGGCTGCGGCGTCGTCGCGAACGTCGCCCTCGCCAAGACGAAGGGCTTCAACGGCGGGTTCCTCATGGTGAACATCGGCTGGGGCCTCGCGGTCTTCGCCGGCGTCATCGTCGCCTACGCCTCGGGCGCGCACATCAACCCCGCCGTCACCCTCGGCCTGGTCGCCAACGGCGCGACCGAGTTCGGGAACCCCGCATTCGGCACGACGGTGCCCGTCACTGTCGTCAGCGTGCTCACGTTCATCGGCGCGCAGCTGATCGGCGCGATCCTCGGTGCCGTCATCGTCTGGCTCGGGTACAAGCAGCACTTCGACGGTGAGCCGGAGAGTGCGACCAAGCTGGCCGTGTTCTCGACGGGTCCGGCGATCCGGTCGTACGGCTGGAACCTGGTGACCGAGATCATCGGCACCTTCGTGCTCGTGTTCGTCGTCATCGGCTTCGGCCGCAACGGCGACGCCTCCGGCCTGGCCGCGCTCGGCGCGCTGCCCGTGGCCCTGCTGGTCATCGGTATCGGCGCCTCCCTCGGTGGCCCGACCGGCTACGCGATCAACCCGGCCCGTGACCTCGGGCCGCGCATCGCGCACGCCATCCTCCCGATCGCCGGCAAGGGCAGCAGCGACTGGTCGTACTCCTGGGTCCCGGTCGTCGGCCCCATCATCGGCGGCGTACTCGCCGGATGGGCCGCGCTCGTCGCCCTCCCGGTGCTCGGCTGATCCGACCCACCCCACCACCTCCACCCATCCATCACTGACAGCAATGGAGTTCTCAGATGGCTGACTACGTCCTCGCGATCGACCAGGGCACGACCTCGTCGCGCGCGATCATCTTCGACAAGCACGGATCGATCGTCTCGACCGGGCAACTCGAGCACGAGCAGATCTTCCCCAAGGCGGGCTGGGTCGAGCACGACCCGAAGGAGATCTGGAAGAACACCCGCGAGGTGATCGGCCAGGCGCTCGGCAAGGCCGACCTGACCCGCCACGACATCGCCGCGGTGGGCATCACGAACCAGCGCGAGACTGCCGTGGTCTGGGACAAGAACACCGGCGAGCCGGTCTACAACGCGATCGTCTGGCAGGACACGCGCACGCAGCCCATCGTCGACCGCCTCGCGGCCGACGGCGGCGTCGAGCGCTTCAAGGCCAAGGTCGGCCTCCCGCTGGCCACCTACTTCTCGGGCACCAAGATCGTCTGGATCCTCGAGAACGTGCCCGGCGCGCGCGAGAAGGCCGAGGCCGGCGACCTGCTCTTCGGCACGACCGACAGCTGGGTGCTGTGGAACCTGACCGGCGGCGTCGACGGCGGCGTGCACGCGACGGATGTCACCAACGCGAGCCGCACCCTGTTCATGGACCTCGAGACCCTGGAATGGGACGACGAGATCCTCGGCATCTTCGGCGTCCCGCGCTCGATGCTCCCGGCGATCAAGTCCTCCTCGGAGGTCTACGGCACCGTCGAGTCCTCGAGCCTGCTCCGCGAGACGCCCATCGCGGGCATCCTCGGCGACCAGCAGGCGGCGACCTTCGGCCAGGCGGCGTTCGATGCCGGCGAGGCGAAGAACACCTACGGCACGGGCAACTTCCTGATCTTCAACACCGGCGAGGAGATCGTCCACTCGAAGAACGGGCTGCTCACGACCGTCGGATACAAGCTGGGCGACCAGCCCGTGCACTACGCCCTCGAGGGATCCATCGCGGTCACCGGTTCGCTCGTGCAGTGGCTGCGCGACAACCTCGGGCTCATCTCCTCGGCACCCGAGGTCGAGGAACTCGCGAAGACCGTCCAGGACAACGGCGGCGCGTACTTCGTCCCGGCGTTCTCGGGGCTCTTCGCCCCGTACTGGCGTCCGGACGCGCGCGGTGCGCTCGTGGGCCTCACCCGCTACGTGAACAAGGGGCACATCGCGCGGGCGGCACTCGAGGCGATCGCGTTCCAGACGCGCGACGTCGTCGAGGCCGTGAACGCCGATGCGGGGATCGACCTCACGGAGCTGCGCGTCGACGGCGGCGCGACGGCCAACGACACGCTGCTGCAGTTCCAGGCCGACATCCTCGGCGTGCCCGTGGTGCGTCCGGTCGTCGCCGAGACGACCGCGCTCGGCGCCGCCTATGCGGCGGGCCTCGCGGTCGGCTTCTGGGCCGACCTCGACGACCTCGCCAAGAACTGGCAGGAGGACCGTCGCTGGGAGCCCTCGATGGACGAGGCCGAGCAGGGGCGCCTCGTGCGCAACTGGAAGAAGGCCGTCACGAAGACCCTCGACTGGGTCGACGACGACGTCCGCTGACGCGAGCGCTCGCTCGCCGAGGGTGAGCGGATGACACGGGCCGGGGTGCACGGGAAGGCACCCCGGCCCGTTGCCGTCCCGATGCGGGTGCGCGGCTCAGGCGAACCGGCCGGCCAGCAGCGGTGCGAGCTCGGCGAGGGTGCGGATCTCCACGACGCCCGCGGCTTCGGCATCCGCCGCCTCGGGCTCGGCCGGTCGCCCACCCGAGCGGTTGAGCCACACCCCGACCAGCCCGGCCTCGGCCGCGCCGATCGCATCGGTCCGCAGTCGGTCGCCGACGTACGCGGCGCCCGAGACCGCGCCGCCCGCGGCGAACCGCGCGACCGCGACCTCGAAGATGCGGCGATCCGGCTTGGTCACGCCCTCGGCGCCGGATGCCACGAGGTGCTCGATCCGACCCGGATGACCGACCTCGAGGCCGAGTCGCACGAGCTTCGCGAGCTGGAAGTCGTGCTCGCCGTTCGTGATGATGCCGAACCGCACCCCCGGCAGCGCTGATTCGAGCGCATCGAGCGAGGTCATGACGTCGTCGTGCAGCGCCCACGACTCGCGGTAGCGCTCGAAGTACGTCGCGAACCAGGCGCCGGCCGACTCGTCGTCGATCGGGTCGCCGTGCGCACGGGCGAACTCGGCGGCACGCGCCCGCCGCTGCTCCTCGAACGTCAGCTCACCGGCGAGGTAGGCGTGGTAGTGCCGTTCCTCGAGCTCGTGCCACAGCGACTGCGCCGCGGCCTCGTCGGCGGCGTAGCCGCGGTCCCGCAGGTGCAGGACGATGCCCGACGCGACCGCCTCGCGGTGCGCCATGAGCGTGTCGTCGAGGTCGAACAGCACGACCGGGCGCCCTTCGCCCGCCGCCTCGTCGTCGTTCGCCGAGGCTGCCGTGTCGGAGCGCTCCACGCCCGTCACGCCCGGCGGAGGAACCCGACCCGGTCGTACACGGTCGCGAGCGTCCGCTCAGCGCGCTCCGACGCCTTGTCGGCGCCCATCGCCAGGAGCCGGTCGAGCTCGGCCGGATCCTCCATGAGCTCGAGCGTGCGCTCCCGGATCGGCGCGACCCGCTCCACGACGACCTCGGCGAGGTCCTTCTTGAGGTCGCCGTAGCCCTTGCCGTCGTACTCGGCCTCGAGCTCGGGGATCGAACGGCCCGTCACCGTCGCGTAGATGTCGAGCAGGTTCGCGATGCCGGGCTTGGCCCGGGGGTCGTATCGGATCTCCCGCTCCGTGTCGGTCACCGCGCTCCGGATGCGCTTGGCGATGACCTTCGGGTCGTCCATCAGGTTGATCAGCCCGTTCGGGCTCGCCGCCGACTTCGACATCTTGGAGGTGGGCTCCTGGAGGTCGTAGATACGGGCGGACTCCTTCGGGATCATCGCCTCGGGCACGACGAACGTCTCGCCGTAGCGCGAGTTGAACCGGCCCGCGAGGTCGCGCGTCAGCTCGAGGTGCTGGCGCTGGTCGTCGCCGACGGGTACGAGGTGGGTGCCGTAGAGCAGGATGTCGGCGGCCATCAGCACCGGGTAGGTGAACAGTCCGACCGTCGTGGACTCCGCCCCGTACCGCGCCGACTTGTCCTTGAACTGGGTCATCCGGCTCGCCTCGCCGAAGCCCGTGAGCGTGCCGAGCACCCAGGCGAGCTCGGCGTGCGCGGGCACGTGCGACTGCACGAACAGGGTCGAACCCGCGGGATCCACGCCCGCGGCGAGGTACTGCGCCGCCGTGCGGCGGGTCGCCTCGCGGAGCGTCGCCGGGTCCTGCGTCACGGTGATCGCGTGGAGGTCGACGACGCAGTAGATCGGGTCGTGGTCCTCCTGCAGGGCGACCCAGTTGACCAGGGCGCCCAGGTAGTTGCCGAGGTGCAGGGAGTCGCCCGACGGCTGCATGCCGGAGAAGACGACGGGGCGTGCGGTGTTCATCGTGGTGTCAGGGTCCTTCGGTCTCAGATGGCGTAGTCGACGACGACGGGAGCGTGGTCGGACCATCGCTCGTCGTACGCGTCGGCGCGGTCGACCGCGTAGGAGACCATCGTGTCGGCCAGCGCCGGCGTCGCGAGCTGGTAGTCGATGCGCCATCCGCTGTCGTTGTCGAACGCCTTGCCGCGCCACGACCACCACGTGTAGGGGCCGGGGACCTCGCCGGCGGAGCGTCGCCCGAGGTCGACCCAGCCGAGCCCGGCGCCGGCGTTGTAGCCGTCCTCGCCCTCTGCTCCCATGAAGCGGTCGAAGTAGGCGCGCTCCTCGGGGAGGAAGCCGGCGCGCTTGACGTTGCCCTTCCAGTTCTTGATGTCGAGGGTGCGGTGGCCGACGTTCAGGTCGCCGACGACCACGGCGAGCTCGTGCGTGGCGAGCTGCGACATCCGCTCGCTCATCGCGTCGAGGAAGCGGTACTTGTCGACCTGCTTCGGCGTCTCGGCCTCGCCGGAGGGCACGTAGCAGCTGACGACGGTCACGATGCGGCCGTCGACCTCGTAGTCGGCCTCGAGCCAGCGACCCGCCGTGTCGTGGTCCTCCGCGCCGAGTTCCACGCGGTGGATGTGCGCGCCGGCACGGCTCGCGATCGCGACGCCCGCGCGACCCTTCGCGGTGGCCGGGTCGTGGAGAATGCTCCACTCGTCGCCGAGGAGCGCCGACAGGTCGTCGGTGGACGCCCGCACCTCCTGCATCGCGAGGATGTCGACGTCGCGGGCGGCGAGCCAGTCGCCCATGCCGCGTCGGAACGCCGCCCGGACCCCGTTCACGTTGGCGCTGACGATCCGGAGCGGGGAGGCGGAGGGCATGCCTACGATCCTAGGCGAGCCCACCCCCACGGCCGTTCCCGTTCCGCCACGGGTGCGGCTTCGTCGGCGGGGGCGGCGGGGCGGATGCCTCGAGCTGGTCGAGATCCCGCCGAGCCCGCGCGAGCCGCCGGCTCGTGGGCACGCGCTCGTACCAGCGCGCCGTGTCGGCGGCCGTCCGTGCCTCCCGCACACGGATCCTCGCGGCCGTGAGGAGCGCCTGGTACTCGCGCTGGCGGCGCTCGGCCTCGAGCTGCTCGGCGGACACCCGCCGCAGCGACTCGTTGCGGTCCGCCGCCTCGACCGCGATCCACGCCGCCGCCACGAGGATGATGATGCTCGCGATCCGGAACCAGAGCAGGAGTGCGACGATGACGGTGAACGTCGCGAGGAGCGGGTTGCTCCCGGCCCACGACAGGACCCATCCACCGAGCATCTGGAGCACGCTGAGCGCGGCGGAACCGAGCAGCGAACCGGTCCACATCCGGCGCCAGGGCATCTCCGCGCCTGAGAGGAATCGGAACATCACGGCGAGCGCGAGCGTGTCGATGACGAACACGACGACGATCGCCCCGAACTGCAGGCCGAGCCGCACGACGGCCGACTCCGTCGTGAGGTCGATGCCGAGCAGTCCGAACAGCCAGTCGAGGAATCCCGTGGCGACGATCGAGAGGACCGCGGCGATGAGGATGGCGACGCCGAACATGAACGCCGCGGCGAAGTCGCGCGCCTTGAGGTAGAGGTACGCGCGATCGTCCTTCGGGAGGAGGAAGATGCTCCGAACGGCCATGCGGGCGTAGGTGACCCACCCGATGGCGGTCCAGATCAGGCCGCCCAGGGCGACGGCGCCGGTCCAGCCGAACAGGCTGGTGCTCGCAGTCGCGGCCGCCTGCAGGTCCTCGGTGCTGATCACGCCGTTCGGGCCGACGAGGCCGGGCGCGTAGGTGTTGATGAGGAGCAGGAGCGCGTTCAGCGTCTCCTCGTCTCCCAGCAGCCAGATCCCCGCGACGGCGAACACGACGTAGATGGCCGCGAACACCGCGAACAGCGACTGGTAGCTCATCCCAGCCGTGAGCAGGAAGCCGTTCCGGGCGAGGAAGTGGCGCCAGACGCGCACCGGGAAGAGCGCCATCGTCCACTGGGTGAACTGCTCGGCGCGGGAGATCGGCTCGTCGAAGCGCTCCAGGATCGGCGCGCTCGCGGCTTCGATCCGGTCGCGGACGCGCAGGGTCGTGGGTGGCCGTCCGGCGGGCACGCCGTTGCCGGCGGCCGCGCCGGGAGGCACGACGCCGTCGGATGGCGCGGAACCGCCGTCGCGTCCCCGTCCGCGATCGCTCACGGACTCACCCTAGCGAGCGGATGCCGCGAGCCGGATCACCCCGCGCCCGCTCCTGAGGTCGACGGGGCCGGCCGCCGAGACGGCGGAGGGGCCGGTGCGACGCGCACCGGCCCCTCCGCTCCGCGGGAATCCGTCAGGGCGTTCCGCGGAGGATGGCCTGCTTGACCTCGGCGATCGCCTTGGTCACCTCGATGCCGCGCGGGCACGCGTCGGTGCAGTTGAAGGTCGTGCGGCAGCGCCAGACGCCCTCCTTGTCGTTCAGGATGTCGAGGCGCACCTTCGCCTCCTCATCGCGCGAGTCGAAGATGAAGCGGTGCGCGTTCACGATCGCGGCCGGGCCGAAGTACTGGCCGTCGGTCCAGAACACGGGGCACGACGAGGTGCACGCGGCGCAGAGGATGCACTTCGTGGTGTCGTCGAAGCGGGCTCGCTCGGCGACCGACTGCACGCGCTCCTTGCCGGCGACCGGCGCGGAGCTCGCCTGGAGGAAGGGCTGCACCTCGCGGAAGCTCGCGAAGAACGGCTCCATGTCGACGACGAGGTCCTTCTCGAGGGGAAGGCCCTTGATCGCCTCGACGTAGATGGGCTTCGAGATGTCGAGGTCCTTGATCAGCGTCTTGCAGGCCAGGCGGTTGCGACCGTTGATGCGCATCGCATCGGAGCCGCAGATGCCGTGCGCGCAGGAGCGGCGGAAGGTCAGCGAGCCGTCCTGCTCCCACTTGATCTTGTGCAGGGCGTCGAGCACCCGGTCGGTCGGGTACATCTCGACGTCGAAGTCCTGCCAGCGCGGCTCCGAGTCGACCTCGGGGTCGAAGCGGCGGATCAGGAACGTGACGGTGAAGGACGGCGTCGCGGCGTCCGCCGAGCCCGTCGACGTGTTCTCGAGCGTGGCGGTCGTCACGTCAGTACTTCCTCTCCATCGGCTGGTATCGGGTGATCGTGACCGGCTTCCAGTCGAGCCGGATGTGGTCGGAGGCGACCGACGAGTGCGCGTCACCCGACAGGTAGGCCATGGTGTGCTGCATGAACTTCTCGTCGTCGCGGTTCGGGAAGTCGTCGCGCATGTGACCGCCGCGGCTCTCCTCGCGGTTGCGCGCGGATGCCACGACGACCTCGGCGAGGTCGAGGAGGAATCCGAGCTCGACGGCCTCGAGCAGGTCGGTGTTGAAGCGCTTGCCCTTGTCCTGGACGGCGATGTCGCGGTACCGGTCTCGGAGGCCGGCGATGACCTCGGCCACGTGGTCGAGCGACTCGCTCGTCCGGAACACCTGGGCGCCCTTGTCCATCTCGTCCTGCAGCTCCTTGCGGATGGCGGCGATCCGCTGGGTGCCGTTCGAGTCGCGCAGCATCTCGAGGAGGCGGCGGATGTCGCCGGCCGGGTCCTCGGGGAGGGGCGTGAGGTCGACGCCGGAGTTGACGTACTCGACCGCGTTGCGGCCCGCCCGCTTGCCGAACACGTTGATGTCGAGGAGCGAGTTCGTGCCGAGGCGGTTGGAGCCGTGCACCGACACGCACGCGCACTCGCCGGCGGCGTAGAGGCCCGGGACGACCGTCGTGTTGTCGCTCAGCACCTCGGCCTTGACGTTGGTCGGGATGCCGCCCATCGCGTAGTGCGCCGTCGGCATGACCGGGACCGGCTCGTACACCGGGTCGACGCCGAGGTAGGTGCGCGCGAACTCGGTGATGTCGGGGAGCTTGGTCTCGAGGACCTCGGCGCCGAGGTGCGTGCAGTCGAGCAGCACGTAGTCCTTCTCGGGGCCGGCGCCGCGACCCTCCGCGACCTCCTGCACCATGCAGCGGGCGACGATGTCGCGCGGCGCCAGGTCCTTGATCGTCGGCGCATAGCGCTCCATGAATCGCTCGCCCGAGGCGTTGCGGAGGATGGCGCCCTCGCCTCGTGCGCCCTCGGTGAGGAGGATGCCGAGGCCGGCGAGACCGGTCGGGTGGAACTGGAAGAACTCCATGTCCTCCAGCGGCAGGCCCTTGCGCCAGATGATCCCGACGCCGTCGCCGGTCAGCGTGTGCGCGTTCGAGGTCGTCTTGTAGATCTTCCCGAAGCCGCCGGTCGCGAAGATCACGGCCTTGGCCTGGAACACGTGGAGCTCGCCGGTGGCGAGCTCGTAGGCGACGACCCCCGACGGCTTCCGGACGCCGTCGACGTCGGTCATGACGAGGTCGAGCGCGTAGTACTCGTTGTAGAACTCGATGCCGAGCTTCACGCAGTTCTGGAACAGCGTCTGCAGGATCATGTGGCCCGTGCGGTCGGCGGCGTAGCACGCGCGCCGGACCGGGGCCTTGCCGTGGTCGCGCGTGTGTCCCCCGAAGCGTCGCTGGTCGATCTTGCCGTCGGGCGTGCGGTTGAAGGGCAGGCCCATGTTCTCGAGGTCGATGACCGCGTCGATGGCCTCCTTCGCGAGGATCTCGGCGGCGTCCTGGTCGACCAGGTAGTCGCCGCCCTTGATCGTGTCGAAGGTGTGCCACTCCCAGCTGTCCTCCTCGACGTTGGCGAGGGCGGCGGCCATGCCGCCCTGCGCCGCGCCCGTGTGGGAGCGCGTCGGGTAGAGCTTGGAGATCACCGCGGTCTTCGCGCCGGGCCCGGCCTCGATGGCGGCCCGCATGCCGGCGCCGCCGGCGCCGACGATCACGATGTCGTACTGGTGGTAGTGGACGCCGTCGACGACCGTCGTCTCGACGTGGTTCTCGCTGGTCACGTGTCTCCTATGCGGCGGGGCAGAACGAGGGCAGCAGCTCGGCGGGCGAGCCTGCGGGGCACGGGTCGAAGGTGAAGACCACGAGCGTGCCGAGGACGATCAGCACGACGGTGGACAGGAGCAGCGCGCCCTTCAGGATCCGCTGCACGGTGCCGGGGTTCGTGTAGTCGTTGACGATGGTCCGCATGCCGTTCGCGCCGTGGATCAGCGCGAGCCACAGCATCAGGACGTCCCACCACTGCCAGAACGGGTCGGCCCACTTGCCGCCCACGAAGCCGAAGTCGATGGCCTTGACGCCCTCGCCGACCATGAGGTTGACGAAGAGGTGTCCGAAGATCAGCACGACGAGCACGACGCCCGACGCGCGCATGTAGATCCAGCCCCACTTCTCGAGGTTGACGCCGCGTCGCGGTGCCCGGCGAGCGGGGGTGCGCGGGGATTCGATGACGGTCATCACGGCGCTCCTAGTGGCTGAAGACGTTCATGAGGTGCCGAGGCACGAACCCGAGCATCGTGACCACCCAGAGCGCGATCACGATGTAGAAGAGGACCTTCTGGTTGCGGGTCGCCCATGACCAGAAGTCGACGAGGATGACGCGCAGGCCGTTGAACGCGTGGAACACGATCGCACCGACGAGGGCCACCTCGCCGAGGCCCATGATCGGGGTCTGGTAGGTGCCGATGACCGCGTTGTAGGCCTCGGGGCTCACGCGCACGAGCGCGGTGTCGAGGATGTGCACGAGGAGGAAGAAGAAGATCGCCACCCCGGTGATCCGGTGCAGCACCCACGACCACATGCCCTCGCGGCCGCGATAGAGCGTGCCGCCCGGCTTCTGCTTCGCCGGCTCCTCGGGTGCGATCGGGGTCCGTGTCGTCGTTGCTGACATGGACGTCCCTCCTGACGGTGTGCGTCGCCCGACTGCGGGCATGACGGGACCGATGGCCCGGGTCCGAGTCTAGTGCGCTCGCGGGGGTGGTCCGGTTCGCCGTCGTGGCGAGGGAGGCGCCCGCCGTTGTCCGGGGCGGCCCACGGCTATCCTGATCGGATGCGACAGGCTCCGCTCGACCGCTTCTACAGCGTCATCCCCGCCGGCGGCGTGGGATCCCGGCTCTGGCCGCTCTCGCGCGCCGACGCACCGAAGTTCCTGCACGACCTGACCGGGTCGGGCCAGACGCTGCTCCGCGACACCTGGGTCCGGCTCGCGCCGCTCTCTGGCGAGCAGCGCATCATGATCGTCACCGGTCGCGCGCATCGTGCGGCGGTCGAGGCCCAGCTGCCCGAGCTCGCCGACGCGAACATCGTGCTGGAGAGCGAGCCGCGCGACTCGACCGCGGCGATCGGCCTGGCCGCCGCGATCCTCGAGCGTCGCGAGCCCGGTGTGATCATCGGCTCGTTCGCGGCCGACCACGTCATCTCGGGGTCCGCGCTCTTCCGCGATGCGGTGACGGCGGCCGTCGCGGCCGCCGACGCGGGGTTCATCGCGACGATCGGCATCACGCCCACCGAGCCGGCCGTCGGGTTCGGCTACATCGAGTGCGGCGAGCCCCTCGACATCCCTGGCACCGACACGGTCACGGCCGTGTCGAGCTTCGTGGAGAAGCCCGACCTCGAGACCGCGCGCGAGTACCTCGAGGGCGGACGCCACCTCTGGAACGCCGGCATGTTCATCGCTCGGGCCGATCTGCTCCTCGAGGAGCTGGCGCGCACCGAGCCCGAGCTCCACGCGGGCGTGGTCGAGCTGGCCGAGGTGTGGGACGACCCCGAGGCCCGGGGGCCGGCGGTCGACCGCATCTGGCCGACGCTGAAGAAGATCGCGATCGACTACTCGGTCGCCGAACCGGCAGCCGCCCGCGGCCGCCTCGCGGTCGTGCGCGCGCACTTCCAGTGGGACGACGTCGGCGACTTCGCCTCGCTCGCCAAGCTGAACACTGCGGGGCGGTCGGGCGAGCTCGCGATCCTCGGCGAGCACGCCAGGGTCCTCTCCGACGCGTCCAGCGGCATCGTCGTGAGTCGGTCGGACCGCGTGATCAGCCTCATCGGCGTCAAGGACATCGTGGTCGTGGACACGCCCGACGCGCTGCTCGTGACGACGAGCGAGCATGCGCAACGGGTCAAGGCCGTCGTGGACGCACTGCGCCTCGGCGGATCGAACGACGTGCTCTAGGCACGGGAAGGTGGTCGGACGGATGTCGCTGCGACGGATCGTCACGTTCGGAGTCGCGCTCGTCGTGGCATCCGCTGCCGTCACCGGCTGCGCGCCCGCGCCGGAGGGCGCCGGCGATGCCGTCGCGGACGGGTGCGTGCGCATGGTCACGAACTCGGGCGGGCTCGAGGACCGTTCGTTCAACCAGTCGAGCTGGGAGGGCCTGCAACTGGCGGAGGACGAGCTCGGCGTGGAGGCGGAGGCGCTCGTGTCGACGAGCGAGACCGACCTCGCACCGAACGTCCGCCAGGCGGTCGACTCCGGATGCGCGCTCGTGGTGACGGTCGGGTGGGAGCTGGCGGAGGCCACGCTCGCCGAGTCGGAGGCGAACCCCGAGGTCTCGTTCGCGATCGTCGACGAGACGGTGGATGCGGCGAACGTCAAGCCGGTCGTGTTCGACACCGCGCAGGCGTCCTTCCTCGCGGGCTACCTCGCGGCAGGCGTGTCGCGGACGGGAGTGGTCGCCACCTTCGGAGGCGGGAACCAGCCCCCGGTCACCCTCTTCATGGACGGCTTCGTGGACGGGGTCGCGAGGTACAACGAGGTGCACGGCGGCGACGTCCGCGTGCTCGGCTGGAACAAGGAGGAGCAGGACGGCTCCTTCACGGGCGACTTCGAGGACATCAACAAGGGCAAGGTGCTCGCCGAGGGGTTCATCGACCAGGGTGCCGACGTGATCCTGCCGGTCGCGGGCCAGGTGGGGGAGGGCGCCGCGGCGGCGGCGGTCGAGCACGGCTCGACGTCGGTGATCTGGGTCGACAGCGACGGGTACGAGACGCTGCCCGCCGAGTTCCGACCCGTCCTGCTGACGAGCGTCCTGAAGAACACGCGGCAGGCGATGGTCGAGATCGTCGGCGCGGTCCAGGACGGCACCTTCATGAGCGACCCCTACATCGGAACGCTGGAGAACGGGGGCGTCGAGATCGCCCCGTACCACGACCTGGAGTCGCTCGTGGCCCCGGGGTTGCAGGGCGAGATCGAGGGTCTGCGACAGGCGATCATCGCGGGCGAGCTCGTCGTGGAGTCGCCCTCGGCGCCCTGACTGTCCCCTGCTCGGGGGAGCCCCGCGCTTGCTCATATGAGCAGAAGGTCGCGGGTTCATAACCTTTGACTGCTGCGGGTCGAGGGGCCGATGGCGCTGATCGAAACATTGGGTAACGTGACCTCACGGTCCCCGCGATCGTTCGGGGTGCACTGTCTTTTGGAGGACACTGTGACGTTCACGTTCAAGAAGGCGGCAGTCGGCGGCCTCGCGACCATCGGTGCGGTCGCGCTCCTCGCAGGTTGCGCGTCGGCTCCCGAGGAGACCGACGGCGACGGCGGCGAGGCGCTCGACTACCTGCCCTGCATGGTCTCCGACGCCGGTGGCTTCGATGACAAGTCGTTCAACCAGCTGGGTCGCGAGGGCCTCGAGGCCGCATCCGATGAGCTCGGCGTCGAGCCGACGCTCGTCGAGTCGTCCGCCGAGACCGACTACGCGTCCAACCTGCAGAGCCTCGTCGACCAGGGTTGCAACACCATCGTGACGGTCGGCTTCCTGCTCGCTCCGGCGGCGCTCGAGTCGGCGACCGCGAACCCCGACCTCGAGTACGTCTCGATCGACGACACGGTCGACACCGACTTCGACGGCACGACCGACGCCGAGAACATCAAGCCCATCATCTTCGACACCGCGCAGGCGGCGTTCCTCGCGGGCTACCTCTCGGCCGGCATGAGCGAGACGGGCGCGGTCGGCACCTACGGCGGCATGAACATCCCGACCGTCTCGATCTTCATGGACGGCTTCGCGCAGGGCGTGGAGTACTACAACGAGGAGAACGGCGCCGACATCCAGGTGATCGGCTGGGACCGCGAGGCGCAGGACGGCTCGTTCACCGGCGGCTTCGAGGCGAACGACACCGCTCGCCAGGTCGCGCAGGGCCTCATCGACCAGAACGTCGACGTCATCCTCCCGGTCGGCGGACCGATCTACCAGTCGGGCGCTGCGGCCATCCGCGACTCCGGCCGTGACATCATGCTGCTCGGTGTCGACGCCGACGTGTACGAGACCGACCCGTCGGTGGGCGACCTGCTGCTGACCTCGATCCGCAAGGGCATCGACGTGGGTGTCGAGGACGCGATCCTCGCCGCCGGCAACGGCGAGTTCGACCCGTCCCCGTTCGTCGGCACGCTCGAGAACGAGGGCGTCGGCCTCGCGCCGTTCCACGACTTCGAGGACGCGGTTCCGGCCGACCTGTCCTCGAAGATCGACGAGCTCCAGCAGATGATCATCGACGGCGACATCACCGTCGAGTCCTACCTGGCCGGCTGAGCCGAGCCGTTCTCGGAGGGAGGCCGGTGCTGCACCGGCCTCCCTTCGTCATATTCTCGGGCGCTGCTGAGCACGCCCGCCAACATCTGAGCAGTTCGGGACGCTCATCGGCGCACTTCGGCGCACGACCGCTGCGAAACCCGGCGCGATCATTAGGATCGGTGGCATGAAACTCGAACTCCGAGGAATCACGAAGAAGTTCGGTTCCCTGGTGGCGAACGACCACATCGACCTCACTGTCGAGGCGGGGGAGATCCACTGCCTCCTGGGTGAGAACGGGGCGGGCAAGTCGACGCTGATGAACGTCCTGTACGGCCTGTACCGGGCCGATGAGGGCGAGATCCTCCTCGATGACCAGCTGCAGCATTTCGAGGGGCCCGGTGACGCGATGCGCGCGGGCATCGGCATGGTGCACCAGCACTTCATGCTGATCCCGGTGTTCACGGTCGCGGAGAACGTGATGCTGGGTCACGAGCAGACCCGTCGGGGCGGGCTCATCGACCTGGCCGCGGCGCGCGAGCGGGTGCGGGAGATCAGCGACCGGTTCGGGTTCGACGTCGACCCGGACGCGTTGGTCGATGACCTGCCGGTGGGCGTGCAGCAGCGGGTGGAGATCATCAAGGCGCTCTCGCGCGACGCGCGGGTGCTGGTGTTCGACGAGCCGACCGCGGTGCTGACGCCGCAGGAGACCGACGAGCTGATGGCGATCATGCGGCAGCTGAAGGAGTCGGGCGCGTCGATCGTGTTCATCACGCACAAGCTGCGCGAGGTCCGCGAGGTCGCGGACAAGATCACGGTGGTCCGCTTGGGCAAGGTCGTCGGCGAGGCCGAGCCGACGGCCACGAACGCCGAGCTGGCCTCGCTGATGGTGGGTCGTGCGGTCGAGCTCACGGTGCAGAAGGAGGAGCCGACCCTGGGCGAGGAGGCGTTGCAGGTGTCGCACCTGAGCGTCATCGATCCGATCGGCCAGCTCGTCGTCAACGACGTGAGCTTCACGGTCCGTCGTGGCGAGGTGCTCGCGGTCGCGGGCGTGCAGGGCAACGGGCAGACCGAGTTGACCGAGGCGCTCGTGGGGCTCCAGCCGCGCGTGCAGGGAGAGATCCGGCTCGACGGGCAGGAACTCACCCGGCATTCCGTGCGGAAGATCCTGGACGCGGGGGTCGGGTTCGTGCCCGAGGACCGCACGGAGGACGGCCTGGTCGGCGAGTTCACCGTCGCGGAGAACCTCATGCTCGACCGCTCGGACGGGGCGCCGTTCGTGAAGGCCGGGAACGTGCAGCGCGGCTTCCTCGCGGAGTTCGCGAAGGACAAGGTCGCGGAGTTCGACGTCCGCACGCCCGGCATCGAGACCAAGGCGGGTCGTCTCTCGGGCGGCAACCAGCAGAAAGTGGTGCTCGCCCGTGAGCTGAGCCGCGACCTGAACCTGCTCGTCGCAGCCCAGCCGACGCGTGGTGTCGACGTGGGTTCGATCGAGTTCATCCACAAGCGCATCATCGAGACCCGTGACGCGGGCGTGCCCGTGGTGGTGGTCTCGACCGAGCTCGACGAGGTCACCGCCCTCGCCGACCGGATCATGGTGATGTACCGGGGCAGGGTCGTGGGCATCGTGCCCGGCGACACGCCCCGCGAGGTCCTCGGCCTGATGATGGCCGGCGAGCGTCCGGCGCCGTCCGGTGACGCCCCCACCCCCGAAGGAGCCGCGGCATGAGCGACCGCAACGACCCCGACGTCGCGCTCGAGACCGGAGCGCAGGTCCCACCTGACGAGCCCGTGATCGAGCCCGAGCCCGAGCGCGAGGAGCCGTCGCGCTGGCAGCAGGCGCTGCGTCAGATCGCGACCGGGAACGCGATCATCTCGGTGCTCGCGGTGCTGCTGGCCCTCGTCGTCGGCGCAGTCATGATCGCGTTCACCGACGAGCGCGTGCAGGCGGCATCCGGGTACTTCTTCGCCCGCCCGGGCGACACGTTCGCCGCGATCTGGGACTCGGTGGCCGGGGCCTACTCGGCGCTGTTCCAGGGCGCGGTGTACAACTTCCGTCGTCCGGACTTCGCGTCCGGTATCCGGCCGCTGACCGAGACGCTGAACTTCGCGACCCCGCTGATCGCGGCCGGTCTCGGCGTGGGCCTGGCGTTCAAGGTCGGCATGTTCAACATCGGTGGTCGCGGGCAGATGCTGCTCGCGGCATCCGCCGCCGGGTGGGTGGCGTTCTCGTTCGACCTGCCGTTCCCGCTGCACATGATCGTCGCCGTGATCGCGGGCATCATTGCCGGGTCCCTGTGGGCCGGGATCGCGGGCCTGCTGAAGGCCCGCACCGGCGCGCACGAGGTGATCGTGACGATCATGCTCAACTACGTCGCCCTGTACCTGGTGTCGTGGATGCTGCGCACTCCCGGGCTGCTGCAGGCGCCGGGATCGAACAACCCGAAGACGCCGCCGATGAAGGACTCCGCGATCTTCCCCGACCTCCTCGGGTCCGGGTTCAACCTCCATCTCGGCTTCCTGCTGTCCCTCGGCTGCGTCGTGCTCGTGTGGTGGATCCTGGACCGCTCGAGCCTGGGCTTCCAGTTCCGCGCGGTCGGACTGAACCCGAAGGCCGCCCGCGTGGCCGGCATCAACGTCAACCGCATGTACGTCTACGGCATGCTGATCGCCGGCGCCCTGGTCGGCCTGGCCGGCGTGGACCAGGTCCTCGGCACCGTGACCACCGGGTTCTCCTCGGGCATCGACGCGGGCATCGGCTTCGACGCGATCACGGTCGCCCTCCTGGGCGGCTCGAACCCGTGGGGCATCCTCGCCGCGGGCATCCTGTTCGGCGCGTTCAAGGCCGGCGGGTTCGCGATGCAGGCCGCCGAGGGCGTCCCGATCGACATCGTCCTGGTCGTGCAGTCCCTGATCGTGCTGTTCATCGCGGCGCCGCCGCTGGTGCGCGCGATCTTCCGGCTCCCGCAGCCGGGCGCCAAGCCCAAGAAGCGAACCCGCACCCCACGCAAGGAGGAGGTGGCGGCGAAGTGACCGCTCCCAGCCAGCACCACGCCACCGCCGCTCCGACCGAGCGGACCCTCGACAGCACGACCCTGATCAGCTGGAAGGCGCCGATCTCGTTCGCCGTGATCACCGTGCTGCTCGCCGTTCTGTTCCTCACCACCCGGCACGGCGGCGACGCGACGTTCCGCCTGTCC
Organism: Agromyces binzhouensis; assembly: GCF_042672355.1. Classification (NCBI taxonomy): domain Bacteria; kingdom Bacillati; phylum Actinomycetota; class Actinomycetes; order Micrococcales; family Microbacteriaceae; genus Agromyces; species Agromyces binzhouensis. Next base: position 35,904 of record NZ_JBHXVJ010000002.1, read on the forward strand.
ACGGGCAGCGACCTGATCCAGATCCCCGAGATCACCATCAGCGGCCCGGTCACGACGTGGACCTGCATCATCCTGCTGACCGCGATCACCGTCGTGTCCGCGGCGATGGTCCGCGCCAAGCGGTCCGTCCCGCTGTGGCTGATCGTGGTCTTCGCCGTGATCGGCCTGGTCGCGTTCCTCACCTGGGCCGCCGCGGGCGCCCGCACCCCGGTGATCCCGCTGCCGGGCCTGCTCGCCGGCGCGCTCAGCCTCTCCGTCCCGCTGATCTTCGGCGCCCTGTGCGGTGTCATCAGCGAGCGGGTCGGCGTGATCAACATCGCCATCGAGGGCCAGCTGCTGGCCGGCGCGTTCACCTCGGCCGTGGTCGCCTCCGTGATCGGGCAGCAGTGGCTCGGCCCGATCGTCGGCCTGGCCGCGGCCGCCGTGTCGGGCGTGCTCGTCGCGTTCGTGCTCGCCGCGTTCGCGATCAAGTACTTCGTCGACCAGGTCATCGTGGGTGTCGTGCTCAACGTGCTCGTGATCGGCCTGACCAGCTTCCTGTTCTCCCAGGTCCTGGCCCCGAACGCGGCCCTGCTGAACTCGCCGCCCCGCCTGCAGCGCATCCCGATCCCGCTGCTGTCCGAGATCCCGCTGATCGGGCCGATGTTCTTCCGCCAGACGCTCATCGTGTACGCGATGTACGTCATCATCGCCCTGGTCTACGTCGGCCTGTTCCACACCCGCTGGGGCCTCCGGCTCCGGTCCGTGGGCGAGCACCCGCAGGCCGCGGACACGGTCGGCATCAACGTCGCCCGCACCCGGTTCTGGAACGTCTCCCTCGCCGGCGCGATCGCCGGGTTCGGCGGCGCGTTCTTCACCCTCGGCGCGGTCGGCGCGTTCAACAAGGAGATGACCGCAGGCGCCGGCTTCATCGCCCTCGCCGCGGTGATCTTCGGCCAGTGGGACCCGATCCGGGCCACCCTCGCGGCGCTCCTGTTCGGGTTCGCATCCAACCTGCAGAACACCCTCTCCGTGATCGGCTCCCCGGTGCCGAGCGAGTTCATGCTCATGCTGCCCTACGTCGTCACGATCCTCGCCGTCGCCGGATTCGTCGGCAAGGTCCGCGGACCCGCCTCCGCCGGCAAGCCCTACATCAAGTCCTGATCGAGGAGCGTCACCGATGACCGACCACCAGTCGACCGACTGGGGCCACCTTCGCGAGATCGCCCGCGAGGCGATGGCGAAGGCGTACGTCCCGTACTCCCAGTTCCCCGTGGGCGCCGCCGCCATCGCCGACGATGGCCGCGTCGTGAGCGGGTGCAACGTCGAGAACGCCTCGTACGGAGTGACCCTCTGCGCGGAGTGCTCGCTCGTCTCGGCGCTCGTCATGTCGGGCGGAGGCAAGCTCGTCGCCTTCACCTGCGTGGACGGGCACGGCAACGTCCTGATGCCGTGCGGCCGCTGCCGCCAGCTGCTCTACGAGCACTCGGCCGAGGGCATGGTGCTCGAGACCGTCTCGGGGCTGAAGACCATCGATGAGGTGCTGCCCGACGCGTTCGGTCCGCGACAGCTCGCCGAGTACCGAGGGGAGAGCGCATGAACGCCGTCGAGGCCTTCGACGCCGTCGACCTGATCCGCACCAAGCGCGATCGAGGCGAACTGTCCACCGATCAGATCGACTGGCTCGTCGACGCCTACACGCGCGGCTACGTGGCCGACGAGCAGATGTCGGCGATGGCCATGGCGATCTTCCTCAACGGGATGAGCCGCCGCGAGATCCGCGACATGACGATGGCGATGCTCGCCTCGGGCGAGCGCCTGGACTTCTCGGCGCTCGGCAAGCCGACGACCGACAAGCACTCGACGGGCGGCGTCGGCGACAAGATCACGCTGCCGCTGATGCCGCTGGTCGCCTCGTTCGGCGTGGCCGTCCCGCAGCTCTCGGGGCGGGGCCTCGGGCACACCGGCGGCACGCTCGACAAGCTGGAGTCCTTCCCCGGCTGGCGCGCCGAGCTCTCCAACGAGGAGGTGTTCGCCCAGCTGCGCGACGTGGGCGGCGTCATCTGCGCCGCCGGCGCCGGGCTCGCCCCGGCCGACAAGAAGCTCTACGCGCTGCGCGACATCACGGGCACGGTCGAGGCCATCCCGCTCATCGCGTCGTCGATCATGTCGAAGAAGATCGCCGAGGGCACGGGCGCGCTCGTGCTGGACGTGAAGTTCGGGTCGGGCGCGTTCCTGAAGGACATCGAGCGCTCGCGCGAGCTGGCGCGCACGATGGTCGAACTCGGCGAGGACGCCGGGGTCGCGACCTCGGCGCTCCTGACGAACATGAACGTGCCGCTCGGGCTCACGATCGGCAACGCGAACGAGGTCCGCGAGTCCGTCGAGGTGCTCGCCGGCGGCGGGCCGGCCGATGTGCGCGAGCTCACCATCGCGCTCGCGCGCGAGATGCTCGAGCTCGCCGGGGTCGCGGACGCCGACGTGGAGCGGGCGCTGGACGACGGCCGCGCGATGGACACGTGGCGCGCCTCGATCCGCGCCCAGGGCGGCGACCCCGACGCCCCCATGCCCGTCGCCAAGGAGCAGCACGTCGTGACGGCCGATCGCGACGGCGTCCTCCTCCGGCAGGACGCGCTGTCGTTCGGCATCGCCGCCTGGCGCCTGGGCGCGGGTCGCGCGCGCAAGGAGGACCCGGTGCAGCACGCGGCCGGCATCGACCTGCACGCGAAGCCCGGCGACGAGGTCCGCGCCGGCCAGCCGCTGTTCACGCTGCACGCCGACCAGCCCGCTCGCTTCGCGCGCGCCCTCGAATCCGTCGAGGGGGCGTGGGAGATCGGCGACGCGGGAGCGGCCGTGCAGGACGGCGGGCCGCTGATCGCCGAGCGCATCGGCCGCTAGCGACGTCGACGCGCACGTCCGTTGCGTGACCAACCGTCGCACGCAGGGATTTCCCTGCGTCGGCGACGGCCCGCGCCGCTATCGTGGTGGGGTGGACACGCACGCGACCGAATACCGGATCGAGGGAGACGGCACCGACATCCGGTCGCTGCCGAAGATCTCGCTGCACGATCACCTCGACGGCGGCCTGCGGCCGCAGACCGTCATCGAGCTCGCCGATGAGGTCGGGTTCGAGCTCCCCGCGACCGAGGCCGATGATCTCGGTCGATGGTTCGCCGACCAGTCCGACTCGGGTTCGCTCGTCGAGTACCTGAAGACGTTCGACGTGACCACCGCGGTCATGCAGACGCGCGACGGCCTGGCGCGCGTCGCACGCGAGTTCGTCAACGACCTCGCAGAGGACGGCGTGATCTACGGAGAAGTCCGCTGGGCGCCGGAACAGCACCTCACGCGGGGGCTCTCGCTCGACGAGGCCGTGGAGGCCGTGCAGGCGGGCCTCGAGCAGGGCGTCGACGACGTGCGGCGCCAGGGCGCCCGCATCCGGGTCGGCCAGCTCATCACCGCGATGCGGCACGCCGACCGAGGACTCGAGATCGCGGAGCTCGCCGTGCGTCACCGCGATCGCGGCGTCGTGGGCTTCGACATCGCGGGTGCCGAGGCGGGCTTCCCGCCGAGCCGGCACCGCACCGCGTTCGACTTCCTCGCGACCCGGTTCATGCCCGTCACCGTCCACGCCGGCGAGGCCGACGGCCTCGAGTCGATCCGGAGCGCCCTGTTCGACGGGCGTGCGCTCCGCCTCGGCCACGGCGTGCGGCTCGCGGAGGACCTCACCATCGAGCGGCAGGACGACGAGAACACGTACGTCTCGCTCGGCCCGATCGCGCAGTGGGTGCGTGACCGCGAGATCGCCCTCGAGACGAGCCCGTCCTCGAACCTGCAGACCGGCGCGATCGCGGCGTGGGGAGACGAGCTCGTCGACCATCCGTTCGACCTGCTGTACCAGCTCGGGTTCCGCGTCACCGTCAACACCGACAACCGCCTCCAGTCGGGCACGTCCCTCACCCGCGAGCTCGCCCTGCTCTCGGATGCGTTCGGGTACGACCTCGACGACTTCGAGGTGTTCCAGCTCAACGCCGCTGCGGCGGCCTTCCTCCCGCTCGACGACCGCGAGGACCTTGTCGAGCAGATCCAGGACGGCTTCGACGAGGGTTGACTCCGTCCGCCGGCGCCGGCTCCCGGCTCCGGTCCACTGCGCTGGTCCAGAACCATGCGGCGTGCATCCGCAGGCCACGCGATCACCGCTCCAGCCGAACTCCAGAACCACCTCCGAACGGACATCGATGAGTCTCCCTCCGCTTCCCGACGACGCGATCGTGCTGCGCGTCGACGTCGCCGACTGGCGCGACGCCGTCCGCGCCGCCGGGCGTGCGCTCGCCCGGTCCGGAGCGACGCTTCCGGGGTATGCCGACCGCATGATCGACGTGCTGGAGGAGTTCGGGGCGTACATCGTGATCGCGCCGGGTCTCGCGCTCGCGCATGCCCGACCCGGACCGGACGTGCGCCGGAGCGGGTTGGCGGTCGTGACCCTCGCCGATCCCGTCGCGTTCGGCCATCCGCACAACGATCCCGTCCGCGTCGTCCTGGGCCTGGCGGTCTCGAACGCCGAGGAGCACGTCGCGAGCGTCGCCGACCTCGCGAACGTGTTCAACGAGCGCGACGCGATCGACCGCATCGCCGCGGCCGAGACCCCGGCGGAGGTCCGCGCGGTCCTCCGCGTGGCAGACGGCGAGGGTCGACCTGCGACGGATGCCGCGGGGGCGCCGTCATGAGGATCGTCGCGGTCTGCGGTGTCGGCGTCGGCAGCTCGGCCATCCTCAAGGGCAACGCCGAGCGCGCGCTCGACCGGCTCGGCCTGACGGCCGACGTGACGGCGAGCGACCTCGCGAGCGTCCGCGAGGCGGCCGCCGACGCGCAGGTGGTGCTCACGTCGACGGAGCTCGCCGACCGGGTCCGCGAGGCGCTCGGCCGGACCTGGGCGGAGATCATCGAGGTCGAGAACTACTTCGACGTCGAGGAGATCGGGCGCAAGCTCGACGCGTCGCTCGGCTGAGCCGGCGGGCGGCTCGGACCCGCGGAGGCGGCTCGGACCCGCCGAGGCCGTCCCGTTCGCGCGCGTCAGGCGACGAGCGCGCGCATCCCAGCCTCCAGGCGGGCCACCGCATCGGAGGCCGCGACACGACGTTCCTCGAGCGAGCCCTCGGTCGCCGCTGCGTCGATGTACACCTTGAGCTTCGGCTCGGTGCCGCTCGGACGCACCATCACGCGCGCGCCGCCCTCGAACACGAGGCGCAGCACGTCCGCCGGCGGGTACCCGTCGATTCCGGCGGCGAGATCGTCGATCCGCTCGACTCGGATGCCGCCCACCTCGGTCGGCGGCTCGGCGCGCAGCCGGGCCATCACGTCGGCGATGCGCGACAGGTCGGTCACGCGGATCGACACCTGGGTCGAGTCGAAGCGCCCGAACCGCAGTGCGAACGCGTCGAGGTGGTCGGCGATCGTGCGCCCCTCGGCGGCGAGTCGGGCGGCGAGGGAGAGGAACGCGATCGCCGCCGAGATGCCGTCCTTGTCCCGGACGGTGCGGGGGTTCACGAGGTAGCCGAGGGCCTCCTCGAACCCGAAGGCCAGCCCGGGTGCCCGCGAGATCCACTTGAACCCGGTGAGCGTCGCCCGGAAGTCGAGCCCGTGGGCGCGTGCCACCGCCTCGAGCCCGGGGGAGGAGACGATCGAGCACGCGAGCGTGCCGGGGGAGCCCGAGGCATCCGCCCCACCCGCCGTCGCCTGCGATGCGGCGACCTGCTCGGCGACCTGCCAGCCGAGCAGCAGCCCGACCTCGTTGCCGGTCAGGCGGCGGTAGCCCTCGGGCTCGGCGTCGTCGGGGATCGCGACGGCGAGCCGGTCGGCGTCGGGGTCGTTCGCGATGACGAGGTCGGCGCCGGCCTCGCGCGCCGCCGCGAACGACAGGTCCATCGCGCCGGGTTCCTCGGGGTTCGGGAAGGCGACGGTCGGGAAGCGGCCGTCGGGCTCGATCTGCTCGGCGACGAGTTCCGGTGCCTCGAAGCCCGCGGCCTCGAGGACGCGCCGCATCGTCTCCCATCCGACTCCGTGCATGGCCGTGTACACGACGCGGGGCTGCGCGGCAGGAGCCGTCGCGATGGCCGCCGTCGCGGCGACGTACGCGTCGACGACGGATTCGCCGGCGGTCTCGAACGCGCCGCGTGGCAGCTCGGTGACCGGGGTCGACGCGGCGACGCGATCGATCTGGGCGGCGATCTCGGCATCCGCCGGGGCCACGATCTGCGATCCCTCGTCGGCGCCGCCGAGGTAGACCTTCATGCCGTTGTCGTTCGGCGGGTTGTGCGACGCCGTGATCATGACGCCCGCGCTCGTGTCGAGGTGCCGCACGGCGAAGGCCAGCACGGGCGTGGGCAGGAGCCTGGGGAGGAGGATGGCGCGCACGCCCGCGCCCGCCATCACCTCGGCGACATCGCGCGCGAACGCCTCGGAGTTCCGGCGACCGTCGTAGCCGACGACCACGCTCGGGGGCGCGGCATCCGTCGCCTGCTCGAGCAGGAACCCGGCGAGGCCGGCTGCTCCCTGCGAGACGAGCACCCGGTTCATGCGGTTCGGGCCGGCGGCGATCTCGCCCCGCAGGCCGGCGGTGCCGAAGGCGAGCCGCGAGTCGAAGCGGTCGGCGAGGTCGGCGGATGCCTCGGCATCCCCGTCTCGCACGCGCGCCACGATCGCGGCGAGCTCCTCGCGCGTCTCGGCGTCGGGGTCCTGGGCGATCCACGCCTCGGCGCGGGCGATGCGGTCGGCGTCGGTGAGGTGCGGCATCCGTTGCCTTCTCTCTCGAATGCGGCGGGCTGCGGCCCGCCGCGCGTGGCGTTCCTGGTGGGTCGTCTGGGCTCGCGGCCTAGATCGCCGCGACGACCTTGGCGAGCAGGTCGGAGATCTTCGTCTCGGCCGTACGACCGGCCTCGATGACCTCCTCGTGGCTGAGCGGCGTGGTCTGGATGCCCGCCGCCAGGTTGGTGATGAGCGACATGCCGAGGACCTCCATGCCGGCCTGGCGCGCCGCGATGGCCTCGAGCGCCGTCGACATCCCGACGATGTGCCCGCCGACGGCCTTGGCCATCTGCACCTCGGCCGGCGTCTCGTAGTGGGGGCCGCGGAACTGCACGTACACGCCCTCGTCGAGCGACGGGTCGATGCCCTTCGCGATGCCGCGCAGGCGCGCGGAGTACAGGTCGGTGAGGTCGACGAACGTCGCGCCTTCGAGCGGCGAGTCGGCCGTGAGGTTGATGTGGTCGCTGATCAGCACGGGGCTGCCGGGGGTCCAGTGCTCCTTGATGCCGCCGGCGCCGTTGGTGAGGATCATCGTCGTCGCGCCCGTGGCCGCGGCGGTGCGGACCGAGTGGACGACCCGACGTACGCCGTGGCCCTCGTAGTAGTGGGTGCGCGCGCCGATCACGAGCGCTCGCCGGCCGTCGGGCAGCGCGACCGAGCGGAGCGTTCCGACGTGGCCCTCGAGGGCGGGCTTCGAGAACCCCGGGACCTCGTCCGCGGCGATCGTGTGCGTGGTCTCGCCGATGAGCTCGGCGGCGGCGCCCCAACCCGAGCCGAGCGTGAGCGCGACGTCGTGGCGCTCGACACCCGTGAGCTCCGCGATGCGGGCGGCCGCGTCGCGTGCGACGGCGAACGGATCGGCGGCGGGGTCGTCGAGGGGATTCTGCTGCTGCATCCCCTCATCGTACGCAAGGGGCGGATGCCGCGGCACGGCGTGCGCGCGGACGTGCTCGTCTGCGCGCGCCATCCGCTCGCCCGCCCGCGTTCGCGCGCGCGCCTGCGCGTGCGTGAGAATGGGGGGATGCACACCACCTTCGAGCGCACCCAGAGGATCGCCGTACTCGGGGGTGGGCCGGGCGGGTACGAGGCCGCCCTCGCCGCCGCGCAGCTCGGGGCGGAGGTCACGCTCGTCGAGCGCGCGGGCGTCGGCGGCTCGGCCGTGCTCACCGACGTGGTCCCGTCGAAGTCGCTCATCGCCACCGCGGAGGCCTCGAACGCCGTCAAGGAGGCCGCCGACCTCGGCGTGCAGTTCTTCGCCCGCGGCGGCGACGCGAAGGCGGTGAAGCCGGACGTCGCGATCAACCTCCAGGCCGTCAACAAGCGGCTCCTGGGCCTCGCGGCGCAGCAGTCGGAGGACATGCGCACGAACCTGATCGACGCGGGCGTGCGGCTGGTGCAGGGCGAGGGCCGGCTCGACGGACCGAACGCCCTCATCGTCGCGACCGCGAAGGGCGGCACCGACTTCGACCGCATCGACGCCGACACGCTCGTCATCTCCACCGGCGCCACGCCACGCGTGCTGTCGTCGGCCGTGCCCGACGGCGAGCGCATCCTGACGTGGACGGAGCTCTACGCCCTGAAGCAGGTGCCCGAGCACCTCATCGTCGTCGGCTCCGGCGTCACCGGGGCCGAGTTCGCGTCGGCCTACCGTGCGCTCGGCGCGAAGGTCACGCTCATCTCCAGTCGCGAGCACGTGCTCCCCGGCGAGGACGCCGACGCGGCCGCCGTCATCGAGAAGGTGTTCAAGCGCAACGGCATGAAGGTCCTCTCGAAGTCGCGCGCCGACTCGGTCGTGGTCGACGGTGACGGCGTGCTCGCGACGCTCTCCGACGGCCGCGAGGTGCGCGGCTCGCACTGCCTCATGGCGGTCGGCTCGGTCCCGAACACGGCCGACCTGGGCCTCGAGGAGGCCGGCGTGCAGCTGGCCGAGTCGGGTCACATCCGTGTCAACCGGGTCGCGCGCACGTCGATGCCGAACATCTACGCCGCGGGCGACTGCACGACGTTCCTGCCGCTGGCGTCCGTCGCGTCGATGCAGGGCCGTACGGCCGTGTTCCACGCGATGGGCGACATCGTGAACCCGCCGGAGAACCGCAACATCACCTCGAACATCTTCACCCAGCCCGAGATCGCGACCGTCGGCTGGACCGAGAAGGAGATCGACGAGGGCGTCGTGCCGGGCATCGTCTACAAGCTCCCGCTCGCGTCGAACCCGCGCGCCAAGATGATGGGCATCCGCGACGGGTTCGTGAAGCTGTTCGCCTCGGCGGGCTCGGGCGCCATCATCGGCGGCGTCATCGTCGCGCCCAAGGCGTCCGAGTTGATCTTCCCGCTCGCGCTGGCCGTCGAGCACCGGCTCACCGTCGACCAGTTCGCCGAGGCGTTCCCGGTCTACCCGTCGCTCACGGGCTCGCTGACCGACGCCGCGCGCGCGTTGCACGTCGTGCGCTGACGCGCCGGCCGCGGTCCGAGCGATTCCCGGGCCGAGGCGCCGAGTCGTGCGGCGACGCGCCGGAGGGAGGCTCCCGGTCCGGTCGACTACGCGTCGGCGATCGAGAGGAGCAGGTGCCCGCTCGACACGGTCGCGCCGGGCTCGGCGTTCACGAGGCCCACGACCCCGTCCTTGTGGGCGACGATGGGCTGCTCCATCTTCATGGCCTCGAGCACGAGCACGAGGTCGCCCTTGACGACCTTGTCGCCCGCGGCGACGGCGACCTTGACGACGGTGGCCTGCATCGGCGCCGTCACGGCGTCGCCGGTTGAGGTGTCGACGGCGTGGTGCGCGGCGCGGCGGCGCGGTGCGGGGCCGCGCGAGCCGTTCGTCGACGGCGCGCCCGCGAGGCGCTTCGGCAGCGACACCTCGATGCGGCGGCCGTCGACCTCGACGACGAGGCTCGTCCGAGCGGCGGGTCCCTTGGTCTCCGCCAGCTCGCCCGTCCACGGCTCGAGCTGGTTGTCGTACTCGGTCTCGATCCAGCGCGTGTAGACCGAGAACGGCTCGTCGCCCTCCGGGGCGAAGGCGGTGTTGCGGACGATGTCGCGGTGGAAGGGGAGCACGGTCGGCAGGCCGGCGACGTCGAACTCGTCGAGCGCACGGCGGGCGCGCTCGAGCGCGTCCTTCCGGGTGGCGCCGGTCACGATGAGCTTGGCGAGGAGGGAGTCGAACGCGCCCGAGATCTCGTCACCGCTCGTGACGCCGGAGTCGACGCGCACGCCGGGGCCGCCCGGGAAGCGGAGCTGGTGGATGGGGCCGGGCGCGGGCAGGAAGTTGCGGCCGGGGTCCTCGCCGTTGATGCGGAACTCGAACGAGTGCCCGGTGGTGACGGGGTCGGGGTAGTCGAGCACGCCGCCCTCGGCGAGGCGGAACTGCTCGCGCACGAGGTCGAGGCCGGTGACCTCCTCGGAGACGGGGTGCTCGACCTGCAGGCGCGTGTTCACCTCGAGGAACGAGACCGTGCCGTCCTGGCCGATCAGGAACTCGCACGTGCCCGCCCCGACGTAGCCGACCTCCTTGAGGATCGCCTTCGACGACTCGTAGAGCAGGCGGTTCTGCTCCTCGGTGAGGAACGGCGCGGGCGCCTCCTCGACGAGCTTCTGGTGGCGGCGCTGCAGCGAGCAGTCGCGCGTGGAGACGACGACGACGTTGCCGTGCTCGTCGGCGAGGCACTGGGTCTCGACGTGGCGGGGCTTGTCGAGGTACTTCTCGACGAAGCACTCGCCGCGGCCGAACGCCGCGACGGCCTCGCGGGTCGCGGACTCGAAGAGCTCCGCGACCTCGGCGCGCTCGCGCGCGACCTTGAGGCCGCGACCGCCGCCGCCGAAGGCGGCCTTGATCGCGACGGGCAGCCCGTGCTCGTCGACGAACTCGAGCACCTCCGCGGCGTCCGCGACGGGGTTGAGGGTGCCGGGGGCGAGCGGCGCGCCGACCTTCTCGGCGACGTGGCGGGCCGACACCTTGTCGCCGAGACGCTCGATGGCCTCGGGGCTCGGTCCGATCCAGATGAGCCCGGCGTCGATGACCGCGCGGGCGAAGTCGGAGTTCTCGGCGAGGAAGCCGTACCCGGGGTGCACGGCGTCGGCGCCGGAGCGGCGCGCGACCGAGAGCAGCTTGTCGATGACCAGGTAGGTCTCGGCGCTCGTCGAACCGTCGAGGGCGTAGGCCTCGTCGGCGAGCCTGACGTGGCGCGCGTCGCGGTCCTGGTCGGCGTAGACGGCGACGGAGGCGAGCCCGGAGTCGCGGGCGGCGCGGATGACGCGGACGGCGATCTCGCCGCGGTTGGCGATGAGGACCTTGGTGATGCGACGCATGATGACCAAGCCTATTGGCGGATTCCCAGCCGCCTTTGGGTGGTGCACACAAAAAAGGCCTGCAGCTGTTTCGGTGAGTGACAACGAGCGGATGCCGCGGACCGCCCACGACCCCGCGGCACGCGCCGCGGGGATCAGTTCGTGCCGAGGTCCCAGAGGTCGATCCACGCGACGCCGAGCTCGCGGACGAGGTCGCGCAGCGTCGACAGCGAGAGTCCCACGACCGTCGACGGATCGCCGTCCACGGAGCGGATGAACGGGCCGCCGAGGCTGTCCACGGTGAACGCGCCGGCGACCGCGAGCGGCTCGCCGGTGGCGATGTAGGCGTCGATCTCCGCGTCGTCGAGCCGGGCGAACTCGACCATGGCCGACGCGGGACGACCGACCGCGCCGCGCACCGCGCCGCCGCGGTGGTCGATCACCCAGTGGCCCGACCAGAGGACCCCCGAGCGCCCGTTCTGCCCGGCCCACCGCTCGCGTGCGACGTCGGGACGGTGCGGCTTGCCGTGCAGCACGCCGTCGACGAGGAAGGCGGAGTCGCCGCCGAGGATCAGGCCGTCGATGGGCGCCCCGTCGACGTCGCGCCCGATGATCGCCTCCGCCTTCCGCTGCGCGAGCAGCTGCACGAGCTCCTGCGGGGCCAACGGACCGTGCTCGGCCTCGTGCTCCGCGACGGCCGCCTCCTCGTCGACCCCGGGGGCCAGCAGGAGCGGTTCGATCCCCGCCTGGCGGAGCAGCTGGCGGCGTGCGGGCGAGGTCGACGCGAGGTACAGGCGCATGCCTCCATCCTGCCGGTGCCGCTCCCGGCCCGCATGCGGGTCGATGTGCGATGCTCGGACGATGGCCAACTCGCGTCGCCGCCCCGCTCGCGGCACCCGCCCGGCGGGCGCTCGTCGACCCGCCCCGGCACGCCCGGCCGAGCCCGGGCCCCTGCTCGAACTCGACGTGGAGCGGATCGCCCACGGCGGCGTCGCCGTCGCCCGCCACGAGGGCCGGGTCGTCTTCGTCGCCGACGCGATCCCGGGCGAGCGCGTGCGCGCCCAGGTGACGGATGCCGGGCGCGACCGATTCTGGCGCGCCGAGACGGTCGAGGTGCTCGACGCCTCGCCGGACCGCCGCGAGCACGTCTGGGCGGAGGCATCCGTCGACCGCGCACCCGAGGACCGGGTCGGAGGCGCCGAGTTCGGGCACATCGTGATGCGACGGCAGCGCGAGCTGAAGGCCGACGTGCTCCGCGACGCCCTCGCGCGGATGGGCGGCGTCGAACGGGAGGTCGACGTGCGGGAGGTCGATCCCGGGCTCGCCCCCGGCGTCGACCGGGAGTCGGGCGCCCACTGGCGCACGCGGGTGCGCCTGCACGTCGGCCCCGACGGCGCCGTGGGACCGTACGCGGCGCGCAGCCATCGGATCGTGCCGGTCGCCTCGCTGCCGCTCGCGGTCGCGGAGATCGAGTCGATCGCACCGCTCGCCACCGATCGCCGCGGGGCCCGCGCCGCCGACGGAGCCACGGCGATCGATCTCGTCGCCCCGTCCTCGGGTACGGCAGAACTCGTGGTCCGCACCGCGGGAGATCGAGGCCCCGAGCATCCGCCGACGATCGTCGAGCGCGTGGGCGAGCGCAGCTTCACCCTCGACCGCGGCGGCTTCTGGCAGGTGCACCGGGGTGCGGCCGCGACGCTGACGCGTGCCGTGCAGGAGGCCGTCGACCCCGCCCGGTTCGACCCGGACGCGGAGAACCAGGACCTGTACGGCGGCGTGGGCCTGCTCGCCGCCGCGGTGGGCGACCGGTTCGGCCCGACGACGAGGATCACGACCGTGGAGGCCGACGCGCGCGCGACCGAGCACGCGGGTTCGAACCTCGCCGACTGGATCGGCGCGCGCGCCGTCTCGGACCGCGTCGACCGCCACCTCGACCGACTGGCCGCCGCGACGGACGCCTCGACCCGCGGCCTCCGCGGCGCCACCGTCGTGCTCGATCCGCCGCGTGCGGGCGCGGGGCGCGCGGTCGTCGAGCGACTGACGGAGCTGCGACCCGCCCAGGTGGTGTACGTCGCCTGCGACCCGGTCGCGCTCGCGCGCGACGTGGCGACGTTCCGCGCGAACGGGTACGAGCTCGAGACCCTTGGCGCGTTCGACCTCTTCCCGAACACGCATCACGTCGAGGCGGTCGCCCGGTTCGCCGCTATCGTGTGAGGACGGCGGGAATCGCGTGGTCGAGTCCGCGCGGGCGCCGGCACGACAGGAGGACGGCGTGACGGGGGACTGCGCGTGACGACGGTGACGGGCGAGGCGGGTGCGACGGTCGCCACGACGGTCGCGATCGTCGACGACCACGAAGCGGTCCGGCTCGGGCTCCGCGCCGCGTGTCGGGACGCCGGCTACGAGGTCGTCGCCGACACGGCCGACGTGCCGACGCTGCTCGCCGCATTCGACGACCCGGCGGTGGACCCGCCCAAGGTCGTGCTCCTCGACCTCTCGCTCGGCGACGGATCGAAGGTGACCGACAACGTCCGCGCCGTGCTCGCGACGGGGAGCCAGGTCCTCGTGCACAGCATCGCCGACCGGGTCGCGGCCGTGCGCGAGGCGCTCGCAGCGGGCGCAGCCGGCGTTATCCCGAAGTCCTCGCCGACGGCCTCCGTGATCGCGGCCATCGCGACGGTCGCACGCGGCGACGCGCTGAACAACGTCGAGTGGGCGAGCGCCATCGAGGCCGACCGGGACTTCGCGAAGGCGCAGCTCGGACGGCGCGAGCACGACGTCCTGCACCTGTACGCGTCGGGCCTGCCGCTGAAGCTCGTCGCCCAGCAGCTCGGCATCGCGCACTCGACGGCCCGCGAGTACCTCGACCGCATCCGCGCGAAGTACGTCGAGGTGGGGCGGCCCGCCCCGACGAAGGTCGACCTGCTGCGCCGCGCGGTCGAGGACGGCATCCTCCCAGGGCTCGATGCCGAGGCCGGGGATGGTCGGCGCTGACCTGCGGGCGAGCCGGCTCGTCCCACGCCGCGCGGCGGTGAGCCGCGCCCAGGTCGAGACCGTCTCCGGGCGGGCGCTGGGCGCCTTCGGACTCGTGTTCGGCGCGCAGACGGTGCCGACGGCCATCGACGAGGCGCGCTTCCTGGCGGACGGCGCGGGCGTGGCGATGATGGCGGTCGTCTACGGCACGATCGCCGCGCTCGCCGCGGCGACGTTCACGCGCGTCGCGGTGCGGGTGGCGGCCCTCGCCTTCGCGACGATCTACGTCATCGCGCTCCTCGCGTGGCCGTTCCTCGTGGTCGACACGGCGGCCATGACCGGACGCACGCCATGGCTCTACTACCTCTGCACGGTCGCGACCACCGCGGCGGTGATCGCGCTGCCGGTCGTGCCGGCCGCCGCGTACACCATCGCGGTTCCCGCGATCTACGGCGTCGTGCGGCTGAGCCCGTCCGGCGGCGGCGCCGGCGCCCTCCTCTCGGTGCTCGACACCATGTACGCGGTGATCCTCGGCGTCGTCGTGCTGGTGATCATCACCATGCTCAGGCAGGCCGCGATCGCGGTGGATGCCGCGCAGGAGGCCGCGCTCGAACGCTACGACGCCGTGGCCCGGCGTCATGCGATCGAGATCGAGCGCGTGAAGGTCGACGCACTCGTGCACGACAGCGTGCTGACGACGTTGCTCTCGGCGGCGGCTTCCCGGACGCCCGCCGAGCGCGCGCTCGCCGCGCGCATGGCCGGCGACGCGGTGCGCAGGCTCGACGAGGCGGCCGTCGAGGTCCCGGGCGTCGACGACCGCGTCGCCCTCAGCGTGCTCACGCGCCGACTCCGCAGCGGCGTCGCCGGGTTCTCCGCGCCGTTCATCGTCCGCATCGAGGGCGCCGACGGAGTGGAGCTGCCGGTCGAGGCGATCGACGCGCTGTCGTCGGCCGCGATGCAGGCGATGGTGAACAGCGTGCAGCACGCCGACGGCCCGATCGGCCGCGTCCGCCGGGAACTCGAGGTTCGCGGCGTCGGGGCGGGAGGATGCGTGATCCGCGTCATCGACAACGGGTCGGGCTTCGACCCGGCCGCGGTCCCGCCGAGCCGCCTCGGGCTCCGGGTCTCGATCGAGGAGCGGATGGCGAACGAGGGCGGTTCGGCGAGGGTCGCGTCCGTTCCCGGCGAGGGGACGACGGTGACGCTCGCATGGCCGGCGGGAGTGCAGGGGAGCGACGGATGATCTCCGTTCCCCGCTGGCTGCTCATGGCGCTCGCCGCGATGTTCTCCGGCTACCACGTCGTGCTCGGCGTCTCGTCGTTGTCGACGGATGTCGCGGCCTCGCCGTGGCCGATCATCGTCGCACTGGTGCTGTACGCCGTCGCGACGATCCTCAGCCTCTGGCCCGCACGTCGCGCGCGCATGCCGGACTGGCTCGCCGCCCTCGACCTCGCGGTCGGCATCGTGCTGCCGGTGCTCGTCACGAGCCAGCTCGATCCATCGGCGGACAACGGATACGCGACGTGGTACGTCGCGGCCGTCGGGACGCTGATGACCATCGCCGCCGCGCGTCGGCAGCTGGTCGTCGCGTGGGCGGGCGTCATCGTGCTCGCAGTGCAGACCGTCGTGTGGGCGGGACCGCTCGCACTCGGGCAGCTCGGCGTGATCGGCAGCCTGGTCTGGGTCGGGATCGCCCACATGCTCTCCGCCGCCCTCGCCGGCGCGGCCAGGGCGACCAGGCGCTACGCCCAGGCCGAGCGCGAGGCGGCGGCATGGCAGGCGGCGCAGGACGCGCACCTGTTCGAGGGGCGCATGCGGCTCGCGCAGACGCAGCGACTGGCCTCGCCGATGCTCCGGCGCATCGCCGACGGCGGCCACGCGCTGAGCGACGCCGAGCGCGCGGAGTGCCGCACGCTCGAGGCGGCGATCCGCGACGAGATCCGCGGGCGGATGCTGCTCACCGACGCCGTCCGCGCGGCCGTGCGGAGCGCGCGCGATCGAGGTGCCACCGTGACCCTCCTCGACGAGGGCGGGATCGACGAGATCGACGAGGCCGAGCGGGACCGGATCCTGTCTCAGCTGGCCGAGGTGGTCGAGTCGACACGGGCGGACCGGATCATCGCGCGCACGGCCGCCGAGGGGTCGCCGGTCGCGGTCACGGTCGTCGGACTGAGCGGCGGCAACGGCGAGACGGCCGAGTCGGAGGATGCCGAGGTCGAGCTCTGGCTGGAGATCCCGCGCACGGCGTGAGGCGCAGGCCGGGTCGCCTCCCCGGCGCTCGTCGCCGGAGGGTCCCGGACATGGAAGCGGGGGGTCGGCCCCTACCGACCCCCCAGCAAGCCCGAGTCACGGCGACAACCCGAATATCGCCCTGACTCGCCCCCAGAGCGCCACCGGTTACCCAGCCGGTGGCGGATACGACTCCGATGGAGTGCGTACCACCATGGTACGGATCCGGCGCGCTGTGCGAAGTCAGCATTTCGGGGGACATGGGGGACATCACCGGCGAGAATCGCGGGCGCCGGGCGCATTCGCCCCCGGAACCGGGGGACGTCGGCGCGCGCGGGGCGCCGTCGGCGGGTCAGCGCGCCGACGCCGTCCAACGCCCCGGGCCGACCTCGACACGCGGCCGAAGCGCGTTGCGCGGGTGCGACCAGTCGTTGCGCGGCGTCACCTCGTGCTCGCCCTGCGCCTCTCGGACCGTCGCCACGAGCACCGCGGTCACGGCCGCGGCCTCGTCGGCCGTCACGTCGCGGCTGAGGAACCGGAGGTCGAGCGCCTGGGCGTCGCCCTCCTGGGGTGCGCTGGTCATGGTGCCTCCTAGAGCGGGATGTTGCCGTGCTTCTTCGGCGGCAGGCTCGCCCGCTTCGTGCGGAGCGCGC
This sequence comes from Agromyces binzhouensis, assembly GCF_042672355.1. NCBI lineage: Bacteria > Bacillati > Actinomycetota > Actinomycetes > Micrococcales > Microbacteriaceae > Agromyces > Agromyces binzhouensis. Next base: position 52,829 of record NZ_JBHXVJ010000002.1, read on the forward strand.
GCAGCGCCTTCGTGACCGACACGCGCGTCGCCGCCGGTTCGATCACGCCGTCGAGCTCGCCCCGCTCCGCGGCCAGGAACGGCGAGGCCACGTTGTACGTGTACTCGTTGGCCAGCTTGGTGCGCACGGCCGCGACGTCCTCGCCGGCCTCCTCGGCGCGCCTGATCTCGCCGCGGTAGAGGATGTTCACGGCGCCCTGGCCGCCCATGACCGCGATCTCCGCGGTGGGCCAGGCGAGGTTGATGTCGGCGCCGAGCTGCTTGGAGCCCATGACGATGTACGCGCCGCCGTACGCCTTGCGCGTGATGACCGTGACGAGCGGCACGGTCGCCTCGGCGTAGGCGTAGAGCAGCTTCGCGCCGCGGCGGATCACGCCCGTCCACTCCTGGTCGGTTCCGGGAAGGTAGCCGGGCACGTCGACGAGGGTGAGGATGGGGATCGAGAACGCGTCGCAGAACCGCACGAAGCGCGAGGCCTTCTCTCCCGCGGCGATGTTCAGCGTTCCGGCCATCTGGCTCGGCTGGTTGGCGATGATGCCGACCGACCGGCCCTCGACCCGTGCGAAGCCGACGACGATGTTCGGTGCGAACAGCGGCTGCACCTCGAGGAAGTCGCCGTGGTCGACGATGCCCTCGATGATCGAGTGCATGTCGTACGGCTGGTTCGGCGAATCGGGGATGATCGCGTTGAGCCTGCGGTCGTCGTCGGTGATCTCGAGTTCGACCTCCGCCTCGTACACCGGCGCCTCGGACATGTTGTTGTCGGGCAGGAACGACACGAGCGTGCGGGCGTAGTCGAGCGCGTCGGACTCGTCGCTCGCGAGGTAGTGGGCGACGCCCGAGATCGTGTTGTGGGTGAGCGCGCCGCCGAGCTCCTCCATGCCGACGTCCTCGCCGGTCACCGTCTTGATGACGTCGGGGCCGGTGACGAACATCTGGCTGGTCTTGTCGACCATGATGACGAAGTCGGTGAGCGCGGGGGAGTAGACCGCGCCGCCGGCCGCCGGGCCGCACACGATCGAGATCTGGGGGATGACGCCCGAGGCGGCCGTGTTGCGGCGGAAGATCTCGCCGTACTTGCCGAGGGCGACCACGCCCTCCTGGATGCGGGCGCCGCCGGAGTCGAGGATGCCGATGATGGGCACGCCGGTCTTCAGCGCGTGCTCCATGACCTTGATGATCTTCTCGCCGGCGACCTCGCCGAGCGAGCCGCCGAAGATCGTGAAGTCCTGCGAGTAGACCGCGACGGGGCGACCGTGGATCGTGCCGAGGCCGGTCACGACGGCATCGCCGTACGGCCGCTTCGCGTCCATCCCGAACGCGTGCGTCCGGTGCCGCACGAACTCGTCGAGCTCGACGAACGAGCCCGGGTCGAGGAGCTCGTCGATGCGCTCGCGCGCGGTCATCTTGCCCTTCGCGTGCTGCTTCTCGATGGCCGCCTCGCCGGAGGCCGTCACGGCCTCGTGGTAGCGCTGCTTGAGGTCGGCGAGCTTGCCCGCGGTGGTGAAGAGGTCGGGGCCGTCGTTCGTCGATTCGGTCACGCCGTTCACTCTACCGGCGCCCATCCGGGCCCGTTCGTTGAGGGATTCCCACAAAAACCCATGGCTGCGTGGTGGTGATCGCCATCGCCGCGCCGCCCGCGGACACTACCCTGAACCTCGACGGAAGGGGAGGTCGCATGGACTGGGAGCGATCGCGACGTGCGGTGCCGAGGTTCGAGTGGCGCGACTCCGTCGGGTCGACGAACGACGTCCTGCGCGAGGCCGTGACCGGTGCGGATGCCTCGGGCTGGCCCCACGGCGCGACCGTCGTGACCGACGACCAGACGCGCGGTCGCGGGCGACTCGGGCGGACCTGGCTCGCGCCGACCGGGAAGACGCTCGCGATCTCGGTCCTCATCCGCCCGAGCGAACTCGGCGGCGCGGCGCTTCCGCCCGACGCGCTCGGCTGGCTCCCGCTCCTGGCGGGCGCGGCGATGACCGAGGCGGTCCGCGGAGCGCTCGCCGCGGCATCCGTCGACCGTGGCGGCGAGGAGGACGGCACCGGCGGCGTCGAGGCGTGGCTGAAGTGGCCGAACGACGTGCTCGTGTCCGGGTTCAAGGTGTGCGGCATCCTGTCGGAGCTCGTCGCCGAGGGCACCGTCGTCATCGGCGCCGGCCTCAACCTCACGCTCGACGAGCACGACCTGCCGACGCTCACCTCGACCTCGCTCCAGCTGGCGACCGGAGTCCGGCCCGATGCCGACGCCGTCCTCGCCGACTACCTGGAGCGGCTGCTCGCGTCCATCGCCGACTTCGTCGTATCCGGCGGAGACCCGATCGCGAGCGGCATCGCCGAGCGGGTGGCGTCGTTGTGCGGCACGCTCGGCCAGGACGTGCGTGTCGAGCTCCCGGGCGGCGGCGAACTCGTCGGCGTGGCCGAGCGGATCGACGCCGACGGCCGGCTCGTGGTGCGCGACGACGAGAACGGCGACGAGCAGGCTGTCGCCGCGGGAGACGTCACCCACCTGAGGTATTAATGGGCCTATGGGGCAGACGGCCGAGGTTCCCGTGCCCGACGGGGCCGAGCACGTCGTGGCGCGCCTTCGGCGCCACGGCCGCATCCTCGTGCTGCCCTCGCTCCTGCTCGTCGCCGTGGCGGGCGCCACGGCGTACGCGGTCCCGTGGCTCGACGACGGATGGCCGCGGCTCGCGGCGATCGTGGCGGGCGCGCTCCTCGTGGTGCTCGGCAGCCTGCTGCCGTACCTCGCCTGGCTGAGCTCGCGGACCACGGTCACCACGCGTCGCGTCATCGTGCGTCGGGGGCTGTTCGTCCGCGTCCGGCGCGAGCTCTGGCATCGATCGGGCTACGACGTCCAGGTCGCCCGGTCGTGGCTGCAGCGGATGTCGGGTTCGGGCGACGTGCGACTGGAGACCGGGCACGAGGTGGCGGTGGTGATCCGCGACGTCCCGAAGCCCCTCCAGGTGCAGGCCGCGCTGCACGAGCTGATGGCCGACGCGCACGCACTCGGCGGCCCCGCGGTCGGTCCGGCCGCGCGCCCGGCGGCGTTCGCGTCGACGGATGCCGTCACCTGGGGCGGTCGCTGACGTCCCGTGCAGCCCGCGCCGAGTCGGAGCGCGTACTGTAGTCCGCGGCCCGAGCACGGTGACGGGCCGATCGGAACGAAGGGCGACACCACTTGGGCGAGGAATGCATCCACGGATTCGACGAGGGCCTCTGCGCGATCTGCTCGCCCCCGCCCGAGCCCGCGGCCGCGCCGAAGCCCGCACGTGCGACGCGGCCGACGACGCGGCGCAGCGCTCCGCGTGAGCGCGCCGCCGTCCGGGGTGCGGGGCCCGCGGCATCCGCCCGCCCCGCCCGTGCGGCGAGCAGCGCGGCGGCCGCACCCGTCGACGCCGGCGCCACGCGCATCTACCACGTGACGCACGTCGACAACCTGGGACGCATCCTCGGCGCCGGCTCCCTCCTCGCCGACGCGGGGGACCCGGCGGCGACGCCCGCGGTCGACCTCGCCGCGCCCGCCGCGCGCGCGTACCGCCGGACCGCGAGCGTCCCCGGCGCGGACGCGACCGTCGCCGAGTACGTTCCGTTCCTGCTCAGCACCGACGCGCACCTGTGGGACGCGATCCGGACCGGCACGCCCGACCCGCGGCTCACGGCCGAGGCCGTCGAGCGTGCCGCGGCCGACCACGTCATCCTCGTCTCGTCCGTCGCGGCCGCAGCCGGGGCGCGTCGTGAGATCGACGGCGAGGTCGTCGTGAGCGCGACGGATGCCGCGGTCGGCGGGGCCGAGCTCGCCGCCGACTGGACGGCGGTCTCGCGCGCGATCGTGCGGCTGACGCTCGCCGACGAGGGGGAGGGCCTGCGGACGGGCGAGCTGCTCGTCCGCGGCAGCGTGCCGCTCGAGCGGATCGCGCTCATCGCGGTGTCCAACGATCGCGTGCGCGATCGGGTGCGTGCCGCGCTGAAGGCGGTCGGCGCGAAGACGCGCGTGGCGGTCTACCCGCCCTGGTTCCTCGGCTCCGGCGACTGAGCCGGTTCGGCGCCGGCCCGGTCGCGGTCGATCTCGGGCCCGGTCCGCTCCAGCGGCGGCTGCTCGAAGAGCGCTCGCTGCGCCTCCTCGACGCGGGCGAGGTTCGACAGCCCGTCGCCGCGGTGGTGACCGTAGACCCAGTACCGGTAGAGCACGAACCGGAACGCCGTCCCCAGGCCGAGGCCGATCACGTTGGACGAGATGTTGTCGGCGAGCAGGCTCGTGAAGCCGAGCAGGTGGTGGCTCACCCAGAGGCAGATCAACGAGATGGCCATGCCGCCGAGCGAGACGACGAGGTACTCGACGAACTCCCGCAGCACGTGCCGGCGTCGATGCCGCCGGAAGGTCCAGTAGCGGTTGCCGAGCCAGTTGAAGACGATCGCGACGCTCGTCGAGATCGTCTTCGCCCCGATCGCCGACTGGGCCCATGTGTCCGTGCCGAACACGCCGACCCGCAGCGCGTTGAAGAGCAGTACGTCGATCACCAGTCCGATGAGACCGACGACGCCGAACTTCAGCAGGTAGGCGAGGAATCCGTGCCACGCCCGTGACGCAAGCGATCGGAGGGTCTCGGGCACCCCCCGATCCTAGAGGAGCGGTCGCCCTAGACTTGGATGTCGCGGCGATCGGCGTCGCGGGAACGGATGGTGCGTCACGTGCGAGTCGGAGTGATCGGCGCAGGGCAGCTCGCCCGCATGATGATCCCCGCGGCGATCGAGCTCGGGGTCGAGCTCAAGGTGCTCGCGGAGGCCGACGGCATGGCGGCCGGACTCGCGGCCGACCGCGTCGGCGACTACACCGACATCGAGACCGTGCTGCCGTTCGCGCGCGAGGTCGACGTCGTCACGTTCGACCATGAGCACGTCCCGCAGGACGTGCTGCGCGCGCTCGTCGACGCCGGCATCCGGGTGCACCCCGGTCCCGACGCCCTGCGCTACGCGCAGGACAAGCTCCTCATGCGGGAGCGGCTGTCCGACCTCGGCCTCCCCGTCCCCGCGTGGGCGCGCGTGTCGACCCCCGAGGAGCTCGACGCCTTCATCGCCGAGCACGGCGGCTCGGCCGTCGTGAAGACGCCTCGCGGCGGCTACGACGGCAAGGGCGTGCGCGTGGTGCGCACGGCGGCCGAGGTCGCGGAGTGGTTCGCCGCGATCGCCGAGGACGGCCGCGACGGGGCCCTGCTCGTCGAGGAACTCGTCGACTTCCGCCGCGAGCTGGCGCAGCTCGTCGCCCGCCGCCCGTCGGGCGAGGTCGTCGCGTGGCCGCTCGTCGAGACCGTGCAGGTCGGCGGAGTCTGCAGCGAGGTCATCGCCCCCGCTCCGCACTCGGCGGGCCGGCTCGCCGACGTCGCCGCCGACGTCGCCGTCGCCATCGCCGAGGGGCTCGGCGTGACCGGCGTGCTCGCGGTCGAGATGTTCGAGACGACCGATGACCGCGTGCTCGTGAACGAACTGGCCATGCGACCCCACAACTCCGGGCACTGGAGCATGGACGGCGCGACCACCGGGCAGTTCGAGCAGCACCTGCGCGCCGTGCTCGACCTGCCCCTGGGCGGCACCGGATGCCACGCCGAATGGGCGGTCATGGTGAACCTCCTCGGCGGCCCCGCCGAGGGCACGCTCGCCGAACGGTACGCAGACGCGTTGGCGTCGCATCCGACCGTGAAGATCCACAACTACGGCAAGGACCCGCGCCCGGGCCGGAAGGTCGGCCACGTGACCGCGATCGGCGACGACCTCGACGATGCCGTCTACGAGGCGCGCGCGGCGGCCGCCGCGTTGCAGGACTGAAACCCGGCGACGAGCGTCCCGGCGGAGCGCCGCTGCGGGGAACACGCAGCAGACGGCCCTAATATCGTTCGAGTGATCGCAGGCAACCCCACCACCCCCCTCGTCGGCGTCGTCATGGGCTCGGACTCCGACTGGTCCGTGATGAAGGATGCGTCGGACCTCCTCGAGGAGTTCGGCGTCGCGCACGAGGTCGAGGTGGTCTCGGCGCACCGCACCCCCGAGAAGATGATCGCCTACGGCAAGGAGGCCGCCGGCCGCGGCATCCGCGTCATCATCGCCGGCGCCGGCGGCGCGGCCCACCTGCCGGGCATGCTCGCATCCGTGACCACGCTCCCCGTGGTCGGCGTCCCCGTGCCGCTCTCTCGGCTCGACGGACTCGACTCGCTGCTGTCGATCGTGCAGATGCCGGCGGGCGTCCCGGTCGCGACCGTGTCGATCGGCGGCGCGAAGAACGCCGGCCTCATCGCGGTGAAGATCCTGGCCACCGCCGACGACGCGTTGCGCGATGCGCTCGCCGAGTACGCCGACTCGCTCGCGGCGCTCGTCGAGGAGAAGAACGAACGGCTGAAGTCGAACCGATGAACCTCGCCGACAGCCCGATCCGCTACCCGGACACCGGGTCGCGCCAGGTCATGACGCGGCGCGGTTGGTGGCTCGTCGGCCTCAACATCCTGGTCCCGGGGTCCGCGCAGTCGCTCGCCGGCAACCACCGGCTCGGACGGCTCGGCCTCGGCGCGACGCTCGCGCTGTGGGCGCTCGCGATCGTGGCGATCGTGCTCCGCTTCGTCGCACCGACGGTGCTCTTCACGCTCGTCTCCAACAGCGTGTTCCTCTGGGTCATCGCGCTCGCCCTCGTGTTCTACGGCGTGCTCTGGGTGGTCCTGACGCTCGACACCCTGCGGCTCGTGCGCCTCGTGAAGACCGAACCGTCCGCGCGGGCATGGATCGCCCTGTTCGCGGCGGCCGTCATGGTCCTCGTCTCCGGGGGCGCAGCCTACGGCGCCTACGTGGCGACCACCGCGAGCGGGTTCCTGTCGTCGGTCTTCGTCGCGGGTCCGAGCGAACCCCCGGTCGACGGCCGATACAACATCCTGCTGCTCGGCGGGGACTCCGGGCCCGACCGAGAGGGCATGCGGCCCGATTCGATGACCGTCGCCTCGATCGACGCGACGACCGGACAGGCCGTGCTCATCGGACTGCCTCGCGACCTCGAGGACATCCCCTTCCCGTCCGACTCACCGCTCGCCGCCGTCTACCCGGAGGGGTACGGCTCGATCGACGGGTGCGAGGTGGATGTCTGCCTCCTGAACTCGATCTACACCGAGGTCGAGCTGAAGAGCCCCGAGATGTACCCCGACGCGGCCGCGCAGGGTAGCCAACCCGGCATCGAGGGGATGCGCGACGCCGCGGAGGGCGTCACCGGACTCACGATCCAGTACTACGTGCTGATCGACATGCAGGGCTTCGAGGCGCTGATCGACGCGCTCGGCGGCGTCGACATCACGGTCGAGGAGCGGCTCCCGATCGGCGGCGATGAGAACCTCGAGAACGTCGACGGCTGGGTCGAAGCCGGCCCGCAGCACATGAACGGCTACACGGCGCTCTGGTACGCCCGTGCCCGCCACGGTACGAGTGACTACGACCGGATGGAACGCCAGCGTGTGCTGCAGGAGGCGATCCTCGTGCAGTTCACCCCCGCGAACGTGCTGACGAAGTTCCAGGCGGTGGCAGAAGCCGGTGCCGAAACCGTGAAGACCGACATCCCCCAGTCGATGCTCGGCTACTTCGCCGATCTCGCCGGCAAGACCCGGGAGCTTCCCGTGCAGACGCTCGAGTTGACGCCGGTGAGCGGCATCGACCCGGCCGAGCCGGACTGGGACATGATCCATGCGATGGTGCAGGAGGCCCTGGTGTCCGCGACCGCGGAGCCGACGGAGGCGTCGACAGGGGGGTGATCCACGCGCGTCCCGAGCGAGTCATGCGACCGGCATACCCCGACTCGTCCGTTCGGACCCGACACTCCCTCGAAGGACGTCGATACACCCCGGCGTGCACCTGGTCGAACTCGGCGCCGCGATCTGCCCCGACGGCCGTTGCCCGGCGGCGGTGGGCGACGTCGCGGCCCGCCTCGACGACGACCATCTGACCCCCTCGTACGCGCGATACTCGGCACCGGTCCTCGAGCCGCAGCTCAGGGCGTTCGCGGGCGCCATCGACCGACGCCGCAGCTCGGCAGAGTCGGCCGGTCGGTCGTGCCGCCTACAGGTCTGCGTGCAACTGCCACACCAGCTCGGCCGAGTCGCGCCAGTCGAACGCATTGGCGCGGTCGCCGCCGGAGACCGACAGGCGCTCGGCGAGGTGGCGCTGCTCGATCACGGCCGTCACCGCGGCCGCGAGGCGCTCGCCGTAGCCGCGGCCCCCGCCGACCGGGACGGCGAGTCCGGCGTCGGCGGCGACCTCGATGTAGGCGGGCGCGTCGGAGTGGATGACCGGAACGCCGAGGCTGAAGGCCTCGATGAGCTCGGTGCCGTCGCCCTCATCGTGGCTCGGCGCGACAAACGCGGTGGCGCCGGCGAGGACGACCGCGAGTTGTTCGGCGCCCGCCGGCACGACGGCGTGGACGCGCGCCGCCGCGACGCCCGCCTCCTCGGCGACCGCCGCGAGGTGCTGCTCGCCGTAGGACTCGGGACCGACGACGACGAGTGGGATCTCGGGCACGCCCGGCCGACCCAGCGCCTGCAGCAGGTCGACCACGCCCTTGCGCGGCTCGAGCGAACCCTCGACGACGAGGTACTCGGCGGGCAGGCCGAGCTCGAGCGCGATCGCGTCGCCGTCGGCGGGGACGACGAGCCCCGGCCGAGGCGCGGTGCCGATGACCCGGACGCGGTCGCCGAGGTCGACGATCGACGCGAGTCGCTCCGCGAGCGCGTGCGTGGGCACCACGACCGCGTCGGCGTGGCGTCGCGCGCGCTTGAGCATCGCCTTCTGCCATGCGACGGACGTCGTCGTGAGGGACCCGGGGTGGGTCCACGCGAGGACGTCGTGCACCGTGACGACGACCTGCTCTCCCGGGACCGTGCGGTCGTGGCGGCGGAGCGGGGCGAAGAGGCTGGGCGCGTGGATCATGCCTCCGCCGGGAGAGGTGGTCACGCCGAACTGCCAGGCCGCGGCGAGCTCTCGGCGGGCCAGGCTCGACTTGTAGAGGCCGGCGAGGCCGGGCAACGCCGCCAGCACGCGATCGTAGTCGGCGGGCAGCGAGCTGGAGACGATGCCCTCCACGGCGCAGCCCGCGGGCGCGGTCTCGATCAGCGCTCGCGTGAGCGCCTGGCCGTAGCGGCCGATCGCCCCGGGGACGGGGGCGATGAGCTGGTCGACGATCACGCGCAGCGTGGTGGGCATGCGCCTCCTTCGAGGGGTCGGTCGCGTCAACTGTACCCGCGTCCGCCTGCCGGGAAGCCGGGCGCGGAGCGGCTGTGGACAGCCGAGTGCGCTCGGACAGGGCAAGATGGATGGACCCCCTCCGATCGAATCCGAGAGCCGATGCCTTCCAGTCCTGCCCCCCCGCGCGTCGTCGCCGTGGTCGTCGCATACAACCGCCGCGACCTGCTCGCCGAAGTGCTCGAGGCGCTCGCCGCGCAGACCGAGCGCGTCGCCCGCGTCGTCGTCGTCGACAACGCCTCCACCGACGACTCCGCGGAGGTCGCCCGCGCCGCGGGCGAACTGGTCGACCTCATCCGGCTGCCGCGCAACACCGGGGGCGCCGGCGGGTTCGCGGCGGGCATGGCCGTGGCCCTCGCGGACCACGCGCCCGACTGGCTCTGGCTCATGGACGACGACACGGTCCCCACCCCGACCGCGCTCGCGGAACTCGTCGGCGCGGTCGCCGGCACCGAGGTCGTGGTGGCCGGGTCGCGCGTGGAGTGGTTCGACGGCACCGAGCATCCGATGAACACGCCCCGGCCGAAGCCGTTCGCCGGCTCCTCCGAGCGGGCGGCCGCCCAGGCGCGGGGCGGGATGCCGATCCGCAGCACGTCGTTCGTGTCGATGCTCGTCCGGGCCGACGTGGTTCGCGCGATCGGCCTGCCCATCGCGGACTACTTCATCTGGAACGACGACTTCGAGTACTCGGCGCGCGCGCTGCGCGGCCGCCGCGGGCTGCATGTGCCGTCCTCGGTCGTCCTGCACAAGACGCGCGTGCTGGGCTCGACCGACGCCGACCCCGGCCACCGCTTCTACTACGAGGTGCGCAACAAGCTCTGGATGTTCCGTCGCTCGGCGAGTCTCGCCCCCTGGGAGAAGCTGCTGTACGGCGGCTCGAGCGTCCTGCGATGGCTCCGCACCGGCATCCGCTCGCAGGACCGCGCCACGCTCGCCGACGGCTGGCGGCGCGGCTGGCGGGACGGCACCCGGTACCGGCCCCGACCGAACGCCGACGCGCTCGCGGGCCTCGGGCGAGCCAGTGACGCCGTCGCGGCGGTGGAGGGCTCGTGACGGAGCCGTTCAGCCTGCTCATGGCCGTCTACGGGGGCGACCACCCGGTGCACTTCGCGAAGGCCTTCGCGTCGAGCGTCGGCGGCCAGTCGCGTCGGCCGGGGCAGGTGGTCCTCGTGCAGGATGGACCGGTCTCGCCGGGACTCGAGGGCGCGATCGAGTCGGCGATCGCGGACTCGCCCGTGCCGGTGGTGCATCGCCGGATCGACGAGAACGTCGGGCTCGCGGGGGCGCTCGACGAGGGCCTCGCCCTCAGCGAGTACGACGTCGTCGCCCGCATGGACGCCGACGACATCTCGCTTCCCGAGCGCTTCGCTGCCCAGCTGCCCCTGATCGAGGACGGCCTCGACCTCGTCGGGACCGGCATGCTCGAGTTCCTCGACGACGACGGGTCGATCGTCGGCCGGCGCGTGCCTCGTACGGGCGAGGACGAGATCCGGAACTACGCGCGGTTCCACGACCCGTTCAGCCACCCGACCGTGGTCTACCGCCGCTCAGCGGTCGAACGGGCGGGCGGCTACCAGCCGCTCGGCCTCATGGAGGACTACTGGCTGTTCGCGCGGATGATCCACGCGGGCGCGCGCGTCGGGAACCTGGCCGATCCCCTCGTCATGTACCGGGTCGGTGCGGGTGCATACGCGCGTCGCGGCGGCACGGCCCAGTGGCGCAGCGAGATGGCGCTCCAGCGGGCGTTCCGGCGCATCGGCTTCACGACACGGGGCGAGTACCTGCGCAACGTGGTCGTCCGCGGCGGATACCGCTTCGTGCCCGAGCCCGTGCGCCGGCTCGCGTACCGACGCTTCATCGCGCGGGGCGGAGCCGCAGAGGGGAGGGACCTCGCGTGAGCGTACTCGTCACCGGTGGCGCCGGATACATCGGCGCGCATATCGTGCACGTGCTCGTCGAGGCGGGCCGTGATGTGGTCGTCGCCGACGACCTCTCGACCGGCTCGCCGGACCGGATCGGCGACGTCCCGCTCATGCACGTCGACCTGAGCACGGATGCCGCGACCGACCAGCTCGAGGGCGCCATCCGCTCGCACGGGGTCGACGCGGTCGTCCACGTCGCGGCGAAGAAGCAGGTCGGCGAGTCGATGCAGCGGCCCGCCTGGTACTACCGCCAGAACGTCGGCGGCATGGCCAACCTGCTGGAGGCGATCGCCCGCACGGGCGTCGAGCGCGTCGTGTTCTCCTCTTCGGCTGCCGTGTACGGCGTGCCGGAGCGCACGATCGTCGACGAGACCGTCGAGCCGCGGCCGATCAACCCGTACGGCGCCACGAAGCTCGTGGGGGAGTGGATGCTCGCCGACGCCGCCCGCGCGACCGGGCTCAGTCACGCGAGCCTGCGCTACTTCAACGTCGCCGGCGCCGGCCGGCCGGACCTCGGCGACCCTGAGGCGCTGAACCTCGTCACGATCGTCCTCGACCGCATGGCACGCGGCCTGCGTCCTCTGGTCTACGGCGATCACCACCCGACCCCGGACGGCACGGGCGTGCGCGACTACGTGCACGTGCTCGACCTGGCCGAGGCTCACCTCGCTGCACTCGAGCACCTCGATGCGCCCGACCGGATGCACGACGTCTTCAATGTCGGCACGGGGTCAGGGGCGAGCGTGCTCGAGGTCATCGCCCGGATCTCCGCCGAGAGAGGGACCGAGCTGGAGCCCGAGATCGTGCCGGCGCGTGCGGGCGACCCCGCGCAGCTCGTCGCAGACCCGGGCCGGATCGAGACCGACCTCGGCTGGCGGGCGACCCGCGGCCTCGACGAGATCATCGCCTCGGCGTGCGAGGCGGACCTGGCCCGACGGACGCGGTCGAGGGACTAGGCGGCACGCGAACGCCGCCGCGCGCCGGCCGCGACGTGCCGGCGCGGCGCGTGCGTGCGCCCTGCCGCGTCAGTCGGCGGTGTCGAACGTGCGGCGCCACGCCTCGGGTGACGTGATCTCGTCGGCGCTCGCCCGATACTGCGCCTGCAGGCGGTCCCACTCCTGCTCGATCCGGCGGTGCAGGCGCAGGCTCTCGCGCCAGAGCCGCAGGAACGTACGGCGATCGCGCCGGTACCAGTTGGCGCCCGCGCCATCCGCGGTCGAGATGAGCGCGCTGTCGAACCCGGGCACGCGGTACCAGGTCGCGTCGTGCTTGGAGAGCTCGACCTGCGGATGGTCGACGTTGCGCTCGGCCGGGTCCTTCACCGCGTGGCGGAGCGCCGACCTGGCCGTCCAGGCCAGCAGGACCGGACCGCTCGGCGCTTCGCCCGTCTGGTCGATCGGGTAGATGCGCTTGCCCTCGGTGGTCGACGGGAGGTCGTCGTCGAACGGGTGCACGACCGTCTCGGGGAACTCCGCTGCCGCGGCGCGCACCTCGGCGAGCTTCGTGGGCATCGCCGGGTGGAGCGCGTCCGGTCCGGCCAGGACGTCGGCGAGGGCCCGGTGGCGCAGGGTCACCGCGTAGTACTGCATCGACAGCAGGTGCTTGAGGTCGATGCGCCGGCTGGAGCGCAGCAGCCGCCCGCCCTTGGGCACCCGCGAGTGGATGAGCGCGGCCACCATGCGGTTTCGGGCGTGGAAGTAGGCCTGCCAGTCGATACTGTCGTCCTTGTCGATCCACGAGATGTGCCACAGGGCCGCACCCGGCAGCGAGACCGTCGGGATCCCCGCCGCCTTCGCGCGCAGGCCGTACTCGGCGTCGTCCCACTTGATGAAGACGGGCAGCGCCAGGCCGATCCGGCGCACGACCTCGAGCGGGATGAGACACATCCACCAGCCGTTGTAGTCGGCGTCCATGCGCGCGTGCATCCACGGCGACTGTCGGAGGTTCGCCTGCGCGAAGTCGTGGCGCTCCTGCTCGGGCGTCGACGGGCCCCAGAAGAACGCGCCCTGATCGACCTTCTCGGCGAAGCCGTGCAGCACGGTGCGGGAGTTCAGGTCGAACATGTGGCCGCCGACGATCGTCGGCCGGGTCGTGGCGCGCGCGAAGCGTAGCGCCCGCAGGATGCTCTCGGACTCGACCGAGACGTCGTCGTCGAGCAGCATCACGTACCCGGCGCCCTCCACGTCGAGGCTCTCGGCCATCGAACGGCTGAAGCCGCCGGAGCCGCCGAGGTTGGGCTGTCGGATGACGGCCAGCTTGTCGCCCAGGCGCTCGGCCACCGCGCGGAAGCCGGGCTGGTCTTCGACGAGCCTCGTGCCCTGGTCGATCAGGAAGATCCGGGAGAGCTCCGCGAGCAGCTCGGGGTCGGCCGCGAGCGTCTCGAGCGTGCGGACGCAGTAGTCCGGCTTGTTGAACGTCGTGATGCCGAGCGTCAGGCCCCGCGGGTCGTCGCTCGACGGCACGTCCGCCAGCCAGGCACCGCGCTCGAGCACGGCCCCCTCATCACCGGCGACGAGGTCGAACCAGTACCACCCGCCGTCCGCGAAGCGCTCGAGAGGGAGGTCGAACGCGAGCAGGGACGTGTCGGTGCCCTCCGAGCGCTTCCAGGCCACGCGCTGCGCGATGCCACGCGGGTTCGAGCGGTAGACGAGCACCGTCGCCTCGCCGCGCACCTCGAGCTCGAGCCGGATCGTGGTCAGCGACGTGCTGTGCTGCCAGTACGAGGCGGGGAACGCGTTGAAGTAGCTCGCGAACGACACGCGCCGACCGGCGCGGACGCGCAGCGAGTGCCGGCTCTCGACGTCGTCGATGTGGCCGTCGGCCGTGACCCGCACGGGCTCCCCGTCGAGGGTGGTCCAGGTCTCCGGGTCGGCGTACAGCGCCAGCACGTCCGGGTCGCGGTCCGCGGGGAAGACGACGTTCTGGACCGTGGTCGACGTGGTCGGTTGGGACACGGAGCTCCTTCATTCGATTCGAGGCCGTGGGAAAGGATACCCGGCCGCCCCGAACGGGCCGTTCAGACGAACAGGTCGCGGTAGTGCGCGTCGAGTTCGCGGGCGCTCACCGCGAGACTGCGCTCCTCGACGGCGAAGCGTCGCGCGGCCGCCGACATCCGGGCGCGGTCCGCGGCGGGCAGGCCCAGCAGATCGGCGAGCGCGGCGCCGAGGGCCGGACGGTCGCCCTCGGGGACGAGCAGGCCGGTCTCGCCCTCCCGGAGCATCTCGGGCGTGCCCCCCGACCGGTAGGCGATCACCGGGACGCCGCAGGCCTGCGCTTCCACCAGCACGAGGCCGGCCGCCTCTTGGCCGCCCTGGAGGGTCTTCGTCGGGAGGACGAGCGCGGCGGCGGACTGCAGCTCGGTGCGCAGCGCGTCGCGGTCGAGCCGTCCGACCAACGTGACGTGGGCATCGGCGGCCGTCTCGTGCGCGAGCCGCTCCGCGAGCGGGCCGGCGCCGACCAGGCGCAGCTCGTGGGGGGCCGACGTGACGGCCGCGCGCGAGGCCGCGAGCAGGTCGAGCACGCCCTTCCGCTCGACGAGCGCACCGGCGAACACGACCCGCGGCGGGCCGTCCGGTCGCCCGTCGCCGGGTCGGAAGACCTCCGTGTCGACGCCCTGGTAGTGCACCTCGATCCGCTCGGCGGGCAGGCCCGCGAGCACCGCCCGCCCGGCGAGGTGGCTGCTCACCGCGAGGATGCGCGCGCTCGCATCGCCGGCGGCCCGGACGTTGCGGTGGTGCCAGCGCTGCATCGCGCCGCGAGCGGGACGCACCGCGACCTCGACGTCGCCGCCGTGGATCGTCGTGAGCAGCGGCGCCCCCGTGCGCCGCGCCGCGCGGACGGCCGGCAGCGACCACGTCGCGGCATGCTGGTGGACGAGGTCGGGCCTCCACGACGAGACCTGCCGCGACCACCGGGGCAGCGCGACGGACAGGAGCAGCTCGCGGCGTCGGAACCCGAGTGCGGGGAAGGGCACGGCCTCGACGATCTCGACCGCCACGGCGACGGCCGGGTCGTCGACCTCGGCGACGCCCGCGAAGAAGCGGAACTCGTGCGCTGCGGCGAGTCGCATCGCGTGCTGCACCGCGAAGTACGTGGGCGGCACCCGCAGCGTGCTCTTCGTCAGCGCGACCCGCACGTCAGGACTTCCCGATCACCCGGTATCCGACGCCGGGCCACCGCTCCGCCGAGCTCACCCGGCGGCCGTCGACGAACGAGCGCACCCCGGGCAGGTCCGCCGGCGACAGCTCGCGGTACTCGGCGTGGTCGGCCTGCACCACGGCCGCGTCGACCGGTTCGCCCAGGTGGTACGGCGTGAAGCCCAGTGCGGTGAGCTCGTCGTCCGAGTACAGCGGATCCTGGACCGAGACCTCGGCGCCGCGCGCCGCGAGCGAGCGAACGGTGTCGAACACGCCGGAGAACGCGGTCTCCTTGACGCCGCCGCGATAGGCGGCGCCGAGCACCGCGACCCGCTGGCCCGCGAGGTCGCCGTGCACGCCCTCGAGCAGCGCGACGGCGTACTCGGGCATCGCCGCGTTCGCCTCGCGGGCGACGCGGACCACGCTCGCGGCCGGGTCGTTCCAGAGGTACAGGCGCGGGTACACGGGGATGCAGTGGCCGCCGACGGCGATGCCGGGCTGGTGGATGTGGCTGTACGGCTGCGAGTTCGAGGCCTCGATCACCTGGTAGACGTCGATGCCGTGCTCGCCGGCGAAGCGGGCGAACTGGTTGGCAAGGCCGATGTTGACGTCGCGGTAGGTCGTCTCGGCGAGCTTCGCCAGCTCCGACGCCTCCGCGGACCCGAGGTCCCACACGCCGTTCGGACGCGCGAGGTCGGGGCGCTCGTCGAAGTCGAGCACCGACTCGTAGAACTCGACCGCGCGGCGCGCGCCCTCCTCGCTGAGCCCGCCCACGAGCTTCGGGTACTTGCGAAGGTCGGCGAAGACGCGGCCGGTCAGCACGCGCTCGGGCGAGAAGACGAGGTGGAAGTCGCGGCCCTCGACGAGTCCCGACACCTCCTCGAGCATCGGCTTCCAGCGGCCGCGCGTCGTGCCGACCGGGAGCGTCGTCTCGTAGGCGACGAGCGTGCCCGCGGTGAGGTGCAGGCCGAGCGAGCGCGTCGCGGCATCCATCCAGCCGAAGTCGGGTCGTGCCTCGTCGTCGACGAAGAGCGGGACGACGAGCACGACCGCGTCGGCGCCGGGCACCGCGTCTGCGTAGTCGGTCGTCGCGCGCAGGCGCCCGGCCGGCACCAGCTCGGAGAGCTGATCCTGCAGGTGCGCCTCGCCCGGGAAGGGCTCGACGCCCGCGTTGACGAGCTCGACCGTGCGCGGGTTCACGTCGACGCCGACCACCTCGTGGCCCTTCGAGGCGAACTGGACGGCGAGCGGCAGGCCGATCTTGCCGAGGGCGATGACGGCGATCTTCACGGGAGTGTCCCTTCTCTGGAGTGCGGGCGGATCACTGCCCGCACCCGGTGATCTCGTAGAGGACGGCGTCGCCCTCGAGGGCGATCGGGGTCAGGATGTCGGAGTCGGCGGGCTCGTCGAAGCCGGGGAAGCGCTCCGCGCGCGGATCCCCGTCGAAGACGTAGTCGTCGCCGAAGTCGATGAGGTGGGTCACGCCGAGGTCGGCTGCAGCGCGGCACGCCGCGGGGGTGCCGTCGTCGAGCGCGTCCGCGATCGTCCAGCGCTCGTCGCCGTATGCGCCGCCGACGTGCGCGAACAGCGCCTGCCGACCCGTGAACGCGTAGACGAGCGAGCTGCCGTTCCACGGGTTGCCGGCGATGACCGCATCCTCGGGCACGAGCTCGCGCACGTCCTCGAACAGGGCGACTTCGTCCTCGCTGAGCACCCGGTCGGTGCGCTCCGGCTGGTACGCGCGCGCCAGGCGGTCGCGTTCGAACGCGATCGTGCGGTCTTGCGTGATCGGCACGAGCGCGACGAGCACCACGGCCGCGACGACGGCGGCCGCGATCGCGGGGCGATCGGCGACCGGTCGCCACCGCGAGATCCGGTCGCTGCGCAGCATCCGCTGGAGCCATCGCACGAGCACCAGCACCCCCAGCACGGCGATCGGGAGCACCACGAGCGGCATCAGCGCCGCGATGCGGAACGTGTCGTTGTACCAGAGCCCGGTGACGAGGTCTCGCAGTCGACCCGGCTCCCAGCCGGTCGCGAACACGTAGAGCACGGTCGCCACGCCGAACGAGCCGATGAGCCAGCGGTAGCGCGCGACCCCCACGGCCGCGACGAAGCCGACGATCGCGATCACCGAGACCGCGATCGCCGCCTGCCGCCCGCGGGGCGCGTTCAGCAGCACCTCGCCGAACGCCTGCGGGAAGCGCTGGTAGGGCAGCCACAGGTTGTCCTGGGGGAGCAGGCGAGTCCAGACGAGGGCGAGCGCACCCGCGACGACCACGGTCCCGAGGATGGCGGCGGTCAGACGGATGCCGCGGCGCGGCTCGTGGCGCGTGCGCAGGTCGTAGGCGACGATGGCCCACACCACGAGTGGCGCGGCGAGTACCGCGAGCGTGAACACCGCGTTGGGGTGCGCGAGGCCGATGCCGGGCAGCAGCCAGGCCGCGAGCACCCAGCGGCCCGACACCTCGAGCTGCGGCGCCGCGGAGACGCCGAGCGCGAGCACGAGGGCGCCGAGCCCGATCGGCACGAGCGCGGTCCCGAGCAGGTTCGGGTAGAGCACGCCGTACTCGACGAGCATGAGCGGGAAGGCGACGAAGGCGGCGCTCAGCACGCCGGCCGCGGCGAGCGCGACCTTCTGCGCGCCGAAGACCTGCTCGACGAGGAACACGACAGCGATCGGCCAGACGACGGCCGCGGTGACCACGGCCGCGGCGTTCGCGCCGATGACCACGTCGCCGCCGTTCGCCTGCGCCGCGGCCGCGGCGATCGCGTGCCATGCGGTCGGGTAGAACGTGCCGCCGCGGTCCGGGGTGCTCACGGCCATGTCGAACGGCGAGGCGTTCCCGGTGTCGAGGATGGACCGCAGGGCGTTGAGGTGGAAGATGCCGTCGTAGGTCTGCGAGGCGTTGCCTGGCGAGCCGATGCCTTGCATCGCGGTCATCGCGATGAGCCCGCCGCCGACGAGGATGCCGATGACACCGACGGCGAACGGGAGTCCCCAGGCAGCGCCGACGCGGACGGCGGGCGTGTGCCGGGTCCACCAGGCGCGGAGGGCGAAGCCGGCGGCCGCGAGCGGGAGCGTCACGACGAACGGCGTCGCGGCCGTCCAAGGCAGCCCCACCATGGGTGCGACGACGGCGGCGACGGCGATGCCGCTGATCGACGCACCGACGCCCAGGCCGAGCAGCGCGAGGCCTCGGGCCCCGAGTGCCCAACCGATGGGCAGGCCGGGCACGATCACCAGGAACGCCGAGACGAGCAGGGCCGGCACGGCCTCGAGCCAGGTCATCGGCCCTCCGTCATCCGCTCACCGATGCGCGTCGTCGCGACGTTCACTCGTCGACGCCACCGCTCTCGAGGGCCGTTCCGGCGCGGAGCGCGGGGACGAGCTTGTTGTCGACGATGCTCAGTGCCGCACCGATGGCCATGTGCATGTCCAGGTACTTGTAGGTGCCCAGGCGACCTCCGAAGACCACGTCGCGCTCGCCCTTGGCGAGGTCGCGGTACTTCAGGAGGCGCTCGCGGTCGTGCGCCGTGTTCACCGGGTAGTACGGCTCGTCGCCCGACTCGGCGAACCGCGAGAATTCCCGCATGATGACGGTCCTGTCGGTCGGGTAGTCGCGCTCGGGGTGGAAGTGCCGGAACTCGTGGATCCGCGTATAGGCGACGTCGTCGTCGGCGTAGTTCATGACCGACGTGCCCTGGAAGTCGCCGACCGGGAGCACCTCCTGCTCGAAGTCGAGCGTGCGCCATCCGAGCTCGCCCTCCGCGAAGTCGAAGTAGCGGTCCACCGGCCCCGTGTAGACCACGGGCAGTTGGCCGAGGACCTTGCTGCGCGAGAACGCGTGGTCGTCGTCGAAGAAGTCGGTGGCGAGGGCGACGTCGATGCGCGGGTGGTCGGCCATGCGCTCGAGCCACGCAGTGTAGCCGTCGACCGGAAGCCCCTCGTGGGTGTCGTTGAAGTAGCGGTTGTCGTACGTGTACCGCACGGGCAGGCGCGAGACGACGGCGGCCGGCAGGTCCTTCGGATCGGTCTGCCACTGCTTGGCGGTGTAGTGCTTGATGAACGCCTCGTACAGCGGGCGGCCGATCAGCTGGATGCCCTTGTCGTTGAGGTTGTGCGGATCGGTGCCGGCCAGCTCGCCCGCTTGCTCGCGGATGAGCGCCCTGGCCTCCTCTGGCCCGTAGGCCGACCGGAAGAACTGGTTGATGGTGCCGAGGTTGATCGGCATCGGGAAGACCTCGCCGTCGTGGCGCGTGTACACGCGGTGGACGTAGTCGGTGAACGCCGTGAAGCGGTTCGCGTACTCCCACACCCGTTCGTTCGACGTGTGGAAGAGGTGCGCGCCGTAGCGGTGGACCTCGATGCCGGTCGTCGGCTCCGCTTCGCTGTATGCGTTGCCCCCGATGTGCGGACGCCGGTCGATGACCTGGACGCGGAGACCGAGCTCCTCGGCGAGTCGTTCGGCGACCGTGAGCCCGAAGAATCCGGAGCCCACGACAAGAAGATCGGCGTTCACGTACGTCTCCTGAGGTGGTGGGGGCGGCAGGCGCGCGGAAGCGCTCGCGCGGGCGACACCTCAGGATAGCCGAGTCGCGGAACCCTCCCCTGAACGGAGGCCGAACCCTTGGCGCACGTACGATTGGGGGCATGCCCGGACGCCCCCGCATCCTCTCGATCTCCTTTTCGCACTTCCCCGGCGACGCTCGCGTGCTGCGGCAGCTGCGCCTCCTGCAGGAGTTCGGCGAGGTCACGACGGTCGGCTACGGCGACGGCCCGGACGGTGTCGCCGAGCACCTCGAGATCGACCCGTCCCTGCCCTCGCTCGCCCAGACCCCGAGCGGCGTGCTCGCCTTGGCGCTTCGCAGATACCGGGCGGTCGAGCTGTCCGCACCCGCGGTCGCGGCGGCCCTGCGCGCGATCGGCGGCCGGCGCTTCGACCTCGTGGTCGCGAACGAGGCGCGCGCGCTCCCGCTCGCGCACGCAGTAGCGCACGGTGCGCCCGTGTGGGGGGACCTGCACGAGTGGGCGCCCGAGGAGCGCACGCACGTGCTGAGCTGGCGGCTGCTGGTCGCCCCGTACATGCGTTGGGTGTGCGCCGAGTACCTTCCGCCCACCGCGGGGGTCACGACGGTCAACGGCTCGATCGCGGCGCTCTACCACGACGCCTTCGGCGTGGACGTCGAGGTCGTCCGGAACGCGATCCCGCTCCAGCCCCTCGCCCCGAGCACGACGCCGGATGACCGCATCCGGCTGGTGCACAGCGGCGCCGCGGTCCCGGGCCGCAGCATCGAGGTCCTGATCGAGGCCACCCTGCGACTCGACGAGCGGTTCACGCTCGACCTGTATCTGGTCCAGGGCCGGGACGGAGGCGCGTACTGGCGGCAGCTGCGTGAGCTCGCACGGGGCTCGGAGCGCATCGTGTTCCACGACGCCGTGCTCCCCGCCGAGCTGCCCGCGACGCTCAACGCGTACGACGTCGGCGTGTTCGTGCTCCCGCCCCGCACGGCGAACCACCGGTACATGCTCCCGAACAAGTTCTTCGACTTCGTCCAGGCCCGGCTCGCGATCGTGTTCTCGACCGCGACGGAGACGGATTCGCTGATCCGGCGCTACGGGCTCGGCCGGATCAGTCCCGGCTTCACCGCCGACGACCTCGCCGAGGCGCTGCGCACGCTCGACCGCGGGGCGATCGACCGGTACAAGGCGGCGACGGATGCGGCGGCACCGACGCTCAGCTCGGCCGAGGACGAGCGCGTGGAGCGCGACCTGATCGCACGGCTCCTCCGTCCGTCCGGTCCCGTCGGGGCGTGACCGTGGTGCGGGCCGGCGGCACCCGTCCGGGGCTCGGCCAGAGACCGGATTAGCGCAGCACCTCGCGGACGGCGCGGGCGCCCTCCGCGGAGACGGCACGCGACGAATGGTGGCTGTCGACCCACTCGGCGATGCGCCGTCGCTCGGCGACGTCGGGTTCCGAACGCAGCACGCGTCGCATGGCGTCGGCCACGGCGTCGACCTCCCAGTCGACCCGGTCGCCGAGGCTCGCCTGCGCGACGCGGTCGCCCGCCGGACCCACGCCCGCGTAGATCACGGGTGCGCCGCACGCCCCAGCGACGAACGTCTTCGTCGCGAACGCGAAGTCGTAGCCGCGGCCGGGTCGCACCGAGGCGAGTCCTGCCGCTGCGCGGCCGAGCTCGGCGGCCACGGTCGCACCTGGGACGGTGCCGGGGAACTCGATCCGGTCGCCGCCCGCCGTCGATCGGGCGCGCGCCACCAGCGCGTCCCGCTCGGTGCCCGCGCCGAGCATTCGCAGACGTGCCCGGGGGAACTCCTCCGCGATCCGGAGGAACGCGTCGACGAAGACGCCGGCGCCTTGGATCTCGGACATCGTGCCCGCGTAGACGAGGACCGGCTCGACCCTCGCCGCCGTGGACGCGTCGAAGCGGAAGAGCGAGGTGTCCACGCCCGTGCCGACGATCCGGATGCGTTCCGGACGGACTCCGAGTTCGCCGACCTCGCGTGCGACGCCGTCCGACACCGCCAGCACGCGTGCGGCGCCCCGAAGCACCCATGATTCCACGGCGCGGAGCACGCGCACGACGACCGGGTTCACGCCGATGCCGCGTGCGGCGCTCGAGCTCACGTCGGCGGCGAAGTAGACGTACGGGACGCGCCGCAGGCGCGCCGCGATCCGGACCATGGCGCCCGTGGTCGGCGGCGGCTCGACCACGATCGCGTCGACGCGCCTCGGTCCCCACAAGCGGAACAGCAGGGGGACGTCGAAGCTGAGGTACTGCACGTAGCCGCGCACGGCGCCGCTCCGGTCGCGCAGCACCGGCCAACGGCGCACGCTCCTCGTCGACGGCACGCCGCCGCCGGGCGGTCGCGAGGTGAGCACGGTGACCTGGGCGCCGTCGGCCTCGAGCGCGTCGCGCAGGGCGGCGAGCCGGTAGGCGGCCGCACCGCCCTCGGGCGTGAAGATGCGCGAGGCGATGACGACGTGGCGTCCGGGATTCACTGCACCGGGACCGAGACCACTCGGTTCTCGCGCGCCGACTCGAGGACGGCCTCGGCGACGTGCAGCGTGGCGAGACCCTGCTCGAGCGTGACCACGTGCGATTCGCGACCGAGGATCGCGTCGCGGAAGGCCTCGTGCTCGACCCGGAGGGGTTCGCGCTTGGCGATCGCGAAGCGGATGACGGAGCCTTCGGAGACGCCGCGGAAGGCGGCGACCGAGTCCCACTCGGTGTCGATCGTGCCGTTCTCGTGGAAGGTCAGGTCGGCCGAGAGGGTATCCGCGACGAAGGCGCCGCGCTCGCCCGTGACGACCGTCACCCGCTCCTTCATCGGCGAGAGCCAGTTGACGAGGTGGTTCGTGATGACCCCGTTGGACAGCTGCCCGGTCACGGCGACCATGTCCTCGTGGGTCCGCCCGCTGCGCGCCGTCGTGCGGGCGTAGACCGAGGCGTAGGGGCTCTGCGCAAGCCACGCGGTCAGATCGATGTCGTGGGTCGCGAGGTCCTTCACGACGCCGACGTCGGCGATGCGGGCCGGGAACGGACCCTGTCGGCGCGTCGCGATCTGGTACACCTCGCCCAGCTCGCCCGCGGCGATGCGCGCGCGCAGGCTCAGCAGGGCCGGGTTGAACCGCTCGATGTGCCCGACGGCGCCGACGAGCTCGCGGCTGCGGAACGCGTGCACGACCCGCTCGCCCGCGGCCGAGTCGCTCGTGATGGGCTTCTCGATGAGGGCGTGCACGCCGGCTTCGGCCAGGCGCAGCGCGATCTCCTCGTGGAGGTAGGTCGGGACCGCCACCACCGCTGCGTCGATGCCGGCGTCGATGAGCGCCTCGACGTCGCCGTAGAGCGGCAGGTCGCCGGCCACGCCGTGGGGATCCCCCATGGCGTCGGCCACGGCGACGAGCTCGAAGCCGTCCACCTCACGGATGACGCGCGCGTGATGGCGGCCCATCATCCCGAGCCCGATGAGTCCGATCCGCAGGTCCGCCATCATGCACCCGCCTTCGCGAGGGCGTTGACCGCGGCAACGACGCGTTCGAGGTCGGCCTCGGAGAGCGACGGGTGGACGGGCAGGGAGAGCGCCTCGCGCGCCGCCCGCTCGGTCTCGGGCAGGTCGAGCTCGAGGTCGAACGACGGCAGCCGGTGGTTCGGGATGGGATAGTAGACGCCCGACCCGATCGCGTACTGCTCTCGCAGCGCGGCGGCGAAGCCTTCGCGGTCCTCGGGCACCCGGATCGTGTACTGGTGGTAGACGTGCTCAGCGCCGTCGGCGACCGGCGGGGTGACGACTGCCTCGAGGTTCGCGTCCAGGAAGGCCGCGTTCTGCCGACGGCGTTCGGTCCAGCCCCAGACCTTGGTGAGCTGCACCCGCCCGATCGCCGCGTGGATGTTCGTCATACGTGCGTTGAAGCCGACGACCTCGTTCTCGTACTGCTTCTCCATACCCTGGTTGCGCAGCAGCCGGAGCATGCGCTCGACGTCCGCGTCGTCGGTCGAGACCATTCCGCCCTCGCCGCTGGTCATGTTCTTCGTCGGGTAGAGGCTGAACATCGCGAACCGGCCGAAGGTGCCCGCGCGCCGGCCGTGCAGCGCGGCGCCGTGGGCCTGGGCGGCGTCCTCGAACAGTGCGAGCCCGTGCTCGTCGGCGAGGGCCTCGAAAGCGGGCATGTCGGCGGGGTGCCCGTACAGGTGCACCGGCATGATGCCCACGGTGCGCTCGGTGATCTTGGACGCGACATCTGCGGGGTCGAGGCAGAAGTGCGCCGACTCGATGTCGGCGAAGACCGGCGTCGCGCCCGTGAGTGCGACCGAGTTCGCCGTGGCGGCGAACGTGAAGGATGGGACGATGACCTCGTCGCCGGGCCCAACCCCTGCCGCGAGCAGGCCCAAGTGCTGCCCGGCGGTGCCGGAGTTCACGGCGACCACCGCGCGGCCGTCGAGCAGCGTGTCCGAGAACTCCTGCTCGAAGCTGGCGACCTCGGCGCCCTGCGCCAGCATGCCCGAGGCGAGCACCGCGTCGACCGCGGCACGCTCCTCGTCGCCCACGATGGGCTTCGCCGCCGGGATGAATTCGTTCGTCATGCGTCCAGTTCCCTCAGGGTCTCGCCGTCCTGTTCGAATCGTCGCCCGGTCGCCGGGCACGTCCACGCGCCGTCCGCCTCGACGAGCGGCACCCCCGCCGGGCCAACCCAGCCGATGCGGCGCGCGGGCACGCCGACGACGAGCGCGTAGTCGGGCACGTCCTTCGTCACGACGGCGCCGGCGGCGACGGTCGCCCAACGGCCGATCCGCACCGGGGCGACGCACACCGCGCGGGCCCCGATCGAGGCGCCGTCCTCGACGGTGACGCCCACGGGCTCCCAGTCCGACGCACTCTTGAGCGATCCGTCCGGGTTCACCGCACGCGGGTAGGTGTCGTTGGTGAACACCACCGCGGGGCCGACGAAGACGCCGTGGCCGAGGCGCGCCGGCTCATAGACCAGCGCCGCGTTCTGCACCTTGCAGTGGTCGCCCATGACGACGCCGGTGCCGATGTACGCCCCGCGTCCGATGATGCAGTCGGAGCCGATCCGCGCTTCCTCCCGCACCTGTGCCAGGTGCCAGACCTTGGTGCCCTCTCCGACGGATGCCGCGGGGGACACGTCCGCTCCGGGCGCGACAAACACCACTCCGGGTTCCTTTCAGGGTGATTCCGCTCCCGCAGACCCGCGGGGACGCCGGAGCGAATCTACCATGCGGACCTCGGGCAGCATCAGGAGCACCCAGACGACGAGGAACGCGGCCGCGGCCGCGAGCGCCCACCACCAGCCGGGGTCGAGGACGCCGAGGGCGATGATGAGCGCCGCCGCCCAGGTCACGCCGAGCGCGGCGCGCAGCGCCGTCCCGCCCCAGTGCATGCGCTCCGTCGCCCACACCCACGAGATCGGTCCGAGGCCGATGACCACGGCGCCGACGAGGTAGCCGAGCGCGACGCCGAGCACTCCGAGGCCCGGCACCAGCAGCCACGTCGCGGCGAGCCCGAGCACCATGCCCACGGCGCTGAGCAGTGCCGGGATCCGCACGCCCCGCCGGGTGCCCGCGCTCAGCGCGTTGACGGTGGCGACGTTGATGGTGACGAGGAACGTCGCCGCGAGCAGGATCACGAGGGGCCCGCGGGCGTCGGCGTAGCGCGCGCCGAAGAACAGCAGGACGATGGGCTCGGCCGCGACCGCGATCGCGCCGAAGATCGCTCCCATGACGGCCACGAGGCCGCGGCTCACGAGGTCCGTCTGCCGTCGTACCGAGGCCGCGTCCGCCCGACCGGTCGCCTGGGCCATCGTCGGGAACAGCACGAGCGAGAGCGACCGGGCGACCATCGACGCCGGGGTGGCGAGGGTGAGCGCGGCGGCGTACGCGCCGGCGGCGTCGGGCGTGCCCACCGAGCCCGCGATGACCATGCTCAGCTGCAGCAGGCCGGTGCTCGCGAGCGTGCCGAGCGTCGACCAGCCCGTGAAGCCGAGCATCTCGCGGCGGAGGTCCGCGGGCAGGGGGCTGCGGGCACCCGGGTGCCGTCGCGGGATGCCCGCGATCGCGTAGAGGGCGTACCCGACGGTGAGGGGGAGCAGCAGCAGCGCCGTCGCGCCGGCCAGGATCACCGCGAGCAGCAGCACGACGGCCGTGGTGGCGGCGATCGCGTCCCAGAGCGTCGCGCGACCGACCTGGTGCACGGCGAAGTGGAGCCCGCGGACGAAGCTGTACATGGCCCATGCGATCACGAGCGCGCCCACGAGCCCGGCCTGCAGTGCGTCGCCGGGCGCCAGCGACCACCACGAGAACGCCGCCGCCCCGAGCGCGAGCGGAACCGCGGCCGCCAACGAGACGATCGAGAGATGCCGGGCGATGGCGTGCACCGCCGTCTCGTCCCCGGCGCCGCGGGCGCGGGCGACGAACTTGGTCGCCGCCGCGGCCGTGCCGGTCGGCCACAGCAGGCTCGTGAACAGCGCGAGCGAGATGGCGCTGTTCGTCGCCGCGAGCAGCGCGGGAGTGAGCAGCCGGCCGATGAGGACGGAGTAGACGAACCGCACGAGCCCCTGGATCGCGACGCCGACGACCGAGAGCGCGCCGCGTCCGGCGAAGCCGCGCTCCTCGGGCCGATCGAGGTCGAAGCGGAACTGTCGGCTCATCGGTCCGTCGCGGGGTGCGCGTGCATGCCCCCAACGCTAATCGTTCACCTTCGGTGTGTCAGACTCGTAGTCATGCCGCGCACCTGGGTGGTCATCCCCATGTTCAACGAGGGCAGCGTCGTCGCATCCGTCATCGAAGAGGTCCGGAGGACCTTCCCCCACGTGGTCTGCGTGGACGACGGCAGTCGCGACGACTCCGCTGCCCGAGCCGAGGCCGCCGGCGCCGTAGTCGTGCGCCATCCCGTCAACCTCGGGCAGGGCGCGAGTCTCCAGACGGGGTTCTCGTACGCGCTGCGCGACCCCCGGACGACCGAGGTCGTGACGTTCGACGCCGACGGCCAGCACCAGGTCGCGGATGCGGTCGGCATGGTCCGGATGCTCCGCGAGGGCGACTACGACGTCGTGATCGGGTCGCGGTTCCTCGACGGGCGCACGACGGTCGGCGCGATCAAGCGCCTCGTGCTGAAGACCGCGGCGTGGTGGACCCGCGTCACGACCGGCATGGCCCTGACCGACGCGCACAACGGGCTGCGCGTCATCGACCGCGGGCTCCTCGAGCGCATCCGCATCCGCCAGAACCGGATGGCGCATGCCTCCGAGCTGGTCGACCAGATCGGCGAGCTCGACGCGAATTGGACCGAGTACCCGACCCACATCGTCTACACCGACTACTCGAAGTCGAAGGGGCAGTCACTGCTGAACTCGGTGAACATCCTCGTCGACCTGCTCTTCAAGTGAGGACCGTCCCGTGCTGATCGTCTTCCAGATCGCCGTCGCGATCGCCGTGCTCGTCGCCATCGCCTTCATGCTGCGCGGAGGCGGTGCGCGACACCAGGCCATCCGGCGCATCATCTTCCTCGCGTTCATCCTGATCGTCGCGTCGTCGGTGTTCTTCCCGCAGTTCTGGACCTGGCTGGCGAACCTCGTCGGGATCGGTCGCGGCGCCGACCTGATCACGTACCTGCTCGTCCTCACCTTCCTCGGCTACGTCGCCACGACGCACCGACGGTTCCGCTCCATCGAGAACGACGTGACCGAGCTCGCCCGGCAGATGGCGCTCGACCGGGCGCCCGCGCCGGACGAGTCCGACGCCCCGACGCGCCGCGACTGACGGCAGGCCCCACGCCTCGCGGGGTCTAGGGTGTGGGAGTCGGCGCGTCCCCGGCGGGGCGCGCCGACGGGGAACGAGGTGAGTCATGCGGGCCGGACGAGTGCTGACCGGATTGGTCGTGGGAGCAGTGATCGCCACCACGGCGACGGTCGCCGCGAACGCGGAGGACACCGTGGCGGGCTCGCCCCGCGCGTCGGGGACGTCGATCGACGTGCCCGGGTGGCGCGACACCCCGGGGGAGGCGCCCACCGACGAGTCCGACCTGACCGAGGAGCAGCGGCAGTACGAAGCGCACCTGCGGCTGCAGGCGGCCGAGGCGGATGTCGCGGAGCCGGGGACCGGCGATGCCGCGCGCTCGCTGCAGGGGTTCGACGAGACCGTGGCCGCCGCGGTCGGTGACGCGGTCGCCACCGCGAGCGCCGCCGCGGCGGCATCGGCCGGCGCGACCGTTGCGGCCTCGACAGCCGCCTCCGGCTTCACCGCGGGCAACCTCATCGTCGACGCCAACTTCTACAACGGCTCCGCGATGAGCGAGAGCCAGATCCAGTCGTTCCTGCAGTCCAAGGTCGGCACGTGCAAGAACTCGTACTGCCTCGCCAACTACAGGGTCGACACGCCCACGCGCACGTGGAGCTGGGGTACGTGCTCCACCTACACGGGCGGCGCCGCTGAGTCGGCCGCACGGATCATCTACAAGGTCCAGCGCGCGTGCAACATCAGCGCACGCGTCATCCTCGTCACGCTCGAGAAGGAGCAGTCGCTCGTCTCGGATCCCGATCCGGGCCTCGGGCAGATGCAGAAGGCCATGGGCTACGGCTGCCCGGACACGTCGGCCTGCGACAGCACGTACTACGGCTTCTTCAACCAGGTCTACGCGGCCGGCCGGCAGCTCACCTGGTACGGCGACCCGGACGGCTCGTTCACGTGGATCCGGGTCGGGTCGTCGAACCGCGTTCTCTACCACCCGGACGCTTCGCGTTGCGGCGGCTCCGACATCGTGGTCCAGAACCGGGCCACCGCGGCGCTCTACTACTACACGCCGTACCAGCCGAACACCGCGGCGCTCGCGAACCTCTACGGCACGGGCGACTCGTGCTCGAGCTACGGCAACCGGAACTTCTGGCGACTGCACCGCGACTGGTTCGGCGATCCGCGGGTCAAGCTCGACCTCCCTTGGACCCGGTTGGCGGGCGCCGACCGGTACGCCACGGCCGCCGCGGTCTCGAAAGCCACCTACCCGACGGCTGGCGTCCCCGTCGCCTACGTCGCGTCGGGCCTGGACTACCCCGACGCGCTGTCGGCCGCGCCCGCGGCGGCGGCGCAGGGCGGACCGCTTCTGCTGACGGGCCGGACCTCCCTGTCGTCGGCGACGGCCGCCGAACTCACGCGCCTGAAGCCCGCGAAGATCGTGGTGGTCGGCGGATCCGGGGTCGTCGGCAGCACGGTGCAGTCGGCGCTCGGGAAGATCGCTCCGACGACGAGGCTCGGGGGTGCCGACCGGTACGCGACGAGCCGGCTGATCGCCGACTACGCCTTCGGCAGCGCGTCGATCGCCTACGTGGCGACGGGCACCGGGTACGCCGACGCACTGTCGGCCGGCGCCGCTGCCGGCAAGGTCAAGGGGCCGATCGTGCTCGTTCCCGGACGCGCGAGCGGCGTGGACTCCGCCACGCGGAACCTCCTCACGTCGCTCAAGGTGGGCGAGGTCCGGATCGCGGGCGGTACGGCGGTGGTGTCCTCGGGGATCGAGTCGACGCTGAAGGCGTCATTCACGGTCAAGCGCTACGCGGGATCGGACCGCTACGCGACGAGCGCGGCCGTCGTGCGCGGCGCCTTCGGGAGCGGAGGCCCGGCGTACCTCGCCGCGGGCACCGCGTTCGCGGACGCGCTCGCGGGCGCCGCCGCGGCCGGCAGGACGGGTGCGCCGCTGCTGCTCACGCGTCCGACGTGCGTGCCGTCCCCGATCGCCTCCGCCATCCAGGACAAGGGCATCACGCAGCTCCGTCTGCTCGGCGGCGCCGCGGTCCTCTCCGATCGCGTGGCCCGGCTCACGCCCTGCTGAGCCACGGGGCCCTGCTCAGCGGCCGTCGAGCGCGGCGACGTAGGCCGCGAGCTGCTCGTCCTGATCGCGGGGATCGAACCCGACGGAGCGGATGCGATCGAGGTCGAAGTCGCTGTGTCGAGGCCGCGGGGCCATCGATCGCCCGGCACCGTACTCGATCGTGCTCGTCGACGAAACGCGATCGGGGTCCGCTCCGGACAGCTCGAAGACGCGCCGCGCGATATCGTGCCAGGAACGCACCGGCCCGCTGTTCGAGACGTGGTAGAG
This sequence comes from Agromyces binzhouensis, assembly GCF_042672355.1. Taxonomy (NCBI): domain Bacteria; kingdom Bacillati; phylum Actinomycetota; class Actinomycetes; order Micrococcales; family Microbacteriaceae; genus Agromyces; species Agromyces binzhouensis. The sequence goes on from NZ_JBHXVJ010000002.1 coordinate 82,770, forward strand.
CCCACTGGGCGGACGGGTCTCGAGGAGGAAGCGGAGGGCGCGTGCGAGCTCGTCGGCGAACGTGAGTCGGCCGAACTGGTCGTCGACGACGGCGGGATCCACCCCGGTCCCGGCGAGGCGATGCATCGTGCGCACGAAGTTCGACCCCTCGCCCACGACCCAGCTCGTGCGCACCACGTAGTGCTCGGGGGCTGTGGCCGTGACGAGCTCTCCGGCAGCTTTGGTCTGCCCGTAGACGCCGAGCGGCGCGACCGGCTCGTCCTCGCGGTGGTCGGCCCGTTCCCCGTCGAAGACGTAGTCGGTGGAGACGCCGACGAGGAGGAGCCTGTGGGCGCGGGCCGCTTCGGCCAGGAGGCCGGGCGCCGTCGCGTTGACGCGCCAGGCGGTGGCCCGGCCGGCGTCCGTCTCCGCCCCGTCGACGTCGGTGAAGGCCGCGGCGTTGACGATCGCCGAGTACCGGGACCAGTCGTGCGCGGCCACGGCCGCGGCGTCGGCCAGGTCGAGGTCGACGCGCGTGAGGAAGACCGCCTCCGGCAGGACGGATCGGAGTGCGCGCCCGAGTTGACCGTCGCCGCCCACCACGACGGGCGGCCGAGGCGGCACGGGCGCCACCTGCTCGAGCCGCGGGTGCCGGCGATCCTTGTCCGAGATCTCCGCGCGATCGAGCGGAATCGGCCACGGCACCGCTGAGCGTTCATCTGCCAGGTTCAGGAACGTGTACTCCGCCTCGGGGCTCCAGTGCTCGTTCACGAGGTACGAGTACGCCGTGTCGGGGTCGAGGGTCTGGTAGGCGTTTCCGACGCCCCGGGGGACGAAGACCGCCCGATCAACGCCGATCTCGGCGGTGAAGACCGTGCCGAAGCCCTCGCCCTCGCGCAGGTCGACCCACGCGCCGAACACCCGCCCGGTCGCGACCGAGACCAGCTTGTCCCACGGTTCGGCGTGGATCCCGCGCGTCGTGCCGACGGCGTCGTTGAACGAGACGTTGTTCTGCACCGGCCCGAAGTCCGGCAGTCCGAGCGCGACCATCTTGCGTCGCTGCCAGTTCTCCTTGAACCAGCCGCGCGCGTCGCCGTGGACGGGGAGGTCGACGATGAGCAACCCGGCGATCGGCGTCTCCTCGATCCGGAGGTCGTGGGCTCCGCTCATCGACCGAGCTCCGCGTACCGCGCCTCCGCCGAGTCCTTCTGCGGCGCCCACCAGCTCTCGTTGGCGCGGTACCAGTCCACGGTCGCGCGGAGGCCGCTCTCGAAGTCTCGGAATCGAGGGGTCCAGCCGAGTTCGTCACGGAGCTTGGTCGAGTCGATCGCGTATCGCAGGTCGTGACCCGGCCGATCCGGCACGAGGTCGTAGTCGTCGCGCGGGTGTCCCATCGCCTCGAGGATCAGTTCGACGACCTCGCGGTTCGAGCGCTCGCCGTCGGCGCCGATGAGGTACGTCTCGCCGATCCGCCCGCGCTCGAGGATCGCGAGCACCGCGGAGGAATGATCGTCCGCGTGGATCCAGTCGCGCACGTTCTCACCCCGGCCGTAGAGCTTCGGGCGGACGCCGCGCAACACGTTCGTGATCTGACGCGGGATGAACTTCTCGACGTGCTGGTACGGCCCGTAGTTGTTCGAGCAGTTGCTGATCGTCGCGCGAAGCCCGAAGCTGCGCACCCACGCACGGACGAGCAGGTCCGACGCGGCCTTGGTCGACGAGTAGGGGCTCGACGGGTTGTACGGAGTGGATTCCGTGAAGCGGGCGGGATCGCCCAACTCGAGGTCGCCGTACACCTCGTCGGTCGAGATGTGGTGGAAGCGCGTGCCACGACGGCGCGCCGCTTCGATCAGCGTGTACGTCCCGATCACGTTGGTGTCGAGGAACGGTCGCGGGTCCGAGAGCGAGTTGTCGTTGTGCGATTCGGCGGCGTAGTGCACGATCGCGTCGTGCTCGCCGTCGAGCTCCCCGACGAGCCCGTCGACGAGTCCTGCGTCAGCGATGTCCCCCCGGACGAAGCGCACGCGCTCGGCCGGCAGGTCCTCGATGGATGCCAGGTTCCCGGCGTAGGTGAGCTTGTCCAGCACGATGACCGAGTGATCGGTCCGCTCGACGAGGTAGCGGACGAAGTTCGATCCGATGAATCCGGCGCCGCCGGTGACGAGCAGTCGGCTCACGAATGCATCCCCCGTTCCAGTAGTTCGAGCAGATACCGACCGTAGCCGGACTTGGCCAGTCCCTCTCCGCGCGTTCGGAGCTCGTCGTCGCTCAGCCAGCCCTGGCGCCAGCTCACCTCTTCCGGTGCGCCGACCTTCAGCCCCTGACGCCGTTCGAGCGTGCGCACGAAGTCGGCTGCGTCGGCCATCGAATCGAACGTGCCCGTGTCGAGCCACGCTGTTCCACGGGGGAGCACCTCGACCTGGAGGCGTCCCTGCCGGAGGTACGCGGTGTTCACGTCGGTGATCTCGAGTTCGCCGCGCGCCGAGGGCGTGAGGCCGCGGGCGATCTCGATGACGTCATTGTCGTAGAAGTACAGGCCGGGCACGGCGTAATTGCTCCGGGGCTCCGCGGGCTTCTCCTCGAGCGACAGCGCGCGCCCGTCATCGTCGAACTCGACGACGCCGTAGGCGGTCGGGTCGCTCACCCAGTAGGCGAACACCGCACCGCCGTCGAGGTCGGCGAACCTCGAGAGCCGGGAGCCCATCCCGGGGCCGTAGAAGATGTTGTCGCCGAGGACGAGCGCGACGGCGTCGTCCCCGATGAAGTCCGCGCCGATCACGAAGGCCTGGGCGAGCCCGTCCGGTCGATCCTGGACCGCATACGACAGTTCCACCCCGAACTGGGATCCGTCGCCCAGCAGGCGATGGAACTGCTCGGCGTCATGCGGCGTGGTGATCACCAGGATGTCCCGGATCCCCGCGAGCATCAGGGTCGACAAGGGGTAGTAGACCATCGGCTTGTCGTAGACCGGGATCAGCTGCTTGGAGATGCCGAGCGTGATCGGGTGCAGCCTGGTCCCGGAGCCTCCGGCGAGGATGATGCCTTTCACCCGACCATCTTGCCCTATGGACGTCACACGATGTCGGCTCGCTCGCAGGCTGCGCCCGCTAGGATGCCAGATGGCCCAGAGGCCGCCCCCTCACCTGCACGCACCCCCTTGGAGTACGCGGACCGATGACCGTAACCGACCTGACCGGGTTCCAGACCCCGGGCCGCGGTCGAGGCATCCTCGATGTCTTCACCCGCAGGTACCTGCTTCGACTGCTCGTCCGGAAGGGCACCTCGACGCGGTACCGCAACTCGGTGCTCGGCTGGACGTGGTCCTACGTCAAGCCGGCCGCGCAGTTCTTCATCTACTACTTCGTGATGGGGGTGGTGCTGCAGTTCCACCGCGACGTGGAGAACTTCGCGATCTACCTCTTCGCCGGCGTCGTCGCCATCAACCTGTTCAACGAGGGCTTCGGCAACGCGACCCACTCGATCGTGGACAACCGTGCACTGGTCAGGAAGATCTACCTGCCGAGGGAGCTCTTCCCGATCGCGTCGATCATCGTCGCGCTCATTCACTTCCTCCCGCAGGTCGCCATCCTCCTCTTCGCGGGGATCCTCCTGGGCTGGCTGCCCTCGTTCATGGCCCTGGGCGCCTTCCTGCTCGGCCTGCTCATCGTCCTGCTCTTCAGCCTCGGCCTCGGGCTCCTGTTCGGCGCCGTCAACGTCCGGTTCCGCGACGCGCAGAACTTCGTCGAGATCATCCGCATGCTCTCGACCTGGGCGTCGCCCGTGCTGTACACGATCGCGATGGTGCAGACGGCCCTGCCCGAATGGGCGTTCCGGATCTACATGCTCAACCCGCTGACCACGGCCGTCGAGCTGTTCCACCTCGCGTTCTGGTCGCCGACGACGAGCGCCGAGAACCCGGCGGACGTGGTCTCGTCGTCGATCGTCGGCGACATCGGCGTGTCGCTGGGGATCTGCGTCGTCGTCCTCGTCCTCGGCCAGATCGTCTTCCGCCGGTTCGAACGGAGCTTCGCACAAGACCTATGAGCCAGACCACCACGAGCGCCCGGCCGAGCATCATCGTCGACGGCGTCAGCAAGAAGTTCAGCATCCGGCACACGCATTCCCTCAAGGAGGCGTTCGTCTCCTGGGTGAAGCGCAAGAAGGTGGGTTCGACCACCTTCGACGCGCTGCACGACATCAGCTTCACCGTCGGCGAGGGCGAGAGCGTGGCCATCATGGGCCTGAACGGCTCCGGCAAGTCGACGCTCCTGAAGCTCATCTCCGGCGTCCTCGAGCCCGACGACGGTCGCGTCCTCACGCGGGGCCGCGTCGCCGGCCTGATCGAGGTCGGTGCCGGGTTCCATCCCGATCTCTCCGGACGCGAGAACGTCTACCTCAACGCGGCGATCCTCGGCATGGGCAAGTCGGAGATCGATGCCCGATTCGATCAGATCGTCGAGTTCTCCGAGATCGGCGAGTTCATCGACCAGGAGGTCAAGCACTACTCCTCCGGCATGTTCCTGCGGCTCGCCTTCTCCGTGGCGATCCATGTCGAGCTCGACGTCCTCCTCGTCGACGAGATCCTGTCCGTGGGCGACGCCCCGTTCCGCAAGAAGTGCTCGGACAAGATCCACGAACTGGCCCTCGCGGGGAAGACCATGCTCATCGTCAGCCACAACACGAACATGGTGACGGAGCTCTGCGAGCGCGGCATCGTGATCCGCAAGGGGCACAAGATCTTCGACGGACCGGTCCAGGAGGCCGTCGAGGTGCTGACCGCGAAATGAGGATCGACCGGAGGAGCATCCACGTCGACCTCGGCGATCACGAGGGGCCGCGGACGATCGACGTCCTCTTCGACGGCCGGCGAGTGTGGTCCGCACGGGTCGCCCCCGACGCCGGAGGTCGCATCGCCTGGCCGAACGCGCTCAAGCCGTACCTCCGGGGACGGACGATGATCACGCTCCGCGACGCCGCCGACGACGAGGTCATCGCCTCCCGCGAGGTGACGTTCCCCGGAAGCACGGATCGGATCCGGCTGGCGGACTCGATGGGCCGCCCGCTCGCGATGAACAAGTGGGACCGCCTCGGGCCGGTGTTCGACGGTGGCGAGGCGTCGCTTCGGGATCGTCTCCTCAAGCACTCCGCCGAGATCGTCCGGGTCGTCCAGGACGCAGGGTTCTCCGTCTACATCGTCGGGGGGAGCCTGCTCGGCTACATGCGCTCGGGAGGACTCCTGCCGCACGACGACGACGTCGACCTCGCGTTCCTCAGCGAGCACTCGGACCCGTCCGACATCGCGCTCGACAGCTATCGCATGGAGCGCGTGCTCCGCGTGGCCGGGTACACCGTGGTGCGCCACAGCCTCGCGCACCTCGAGATCGACTTCTTCGACGACCGCGGGCACGTCGAGCACTACGTCGACGTCTTCACGGGATACTTTCGCGACGGGCTCTACCACCAGCCGTTCGCCCTCCGCGGACCGGAGGTCGTCCGCGAGGACCTGCTGCCGGTCGTCGATGTCGACGTCGACGGCGTCGCGTTGCCGGCCCCGGCACGTCCGGAGGCCTGGCTCGAGTACGCCTACGGCCCGAACTGGCGGATCCCGGATCCCTCGTTCAAGTTCGAGACCTCGCAGTGGACGCGCCGGAGGTTCGAGAACAGCTTCGGCGTCTTCAACCGTGCTCGCGTGTACTGGGAGAAGCGCTACCTCGCGCTCGACTCGATCCGGCAGGCCGAACCGGCGGGCGGCGGACTCGATCGGTTCCTCGACGCCCTGCCCGCCGGAGCGAACGTGCTCGACCTCGGATGCGGGACAGGCGAGGCGACGAACCGCATCGCGGCGGCCGGTCATTCGGTGCTCGGGATCGACTTCAGCCACGAGGCGCTGTCCATCGCCTCGGCGAATGCGGTCGCCGGGGCGCGCTTCGCATACGCGAACCTCAACGACCGACACGATCTGTTCGGCCTCGGTGCGCAGCTCCTCGCGACCGGCGAGGTCTGGCACGTGCGCATCGCGGACCTGGTCCACGGGCTCACGCAGGTCAACCGCGAGAACGTCTTCCTCTTCCTGCAGCTCGTGCTCCGAGGCGAGGGGTTCGCCTCGGGATCGGTTCCCACGAACCTGCCGAAGGGTTACCAGCGGGGCAACCCCACGAGTTGGCACTATCCGCGTGACTGGATCGAGCAGGAGATCGGGCCGTTCCCGCTCCGCGTGGAGTTCGGCCACGAGCACGTCATCCGTACGGATCTCGGAAATCGGACGATCCAGGAGTTCATCATCGTGGCCGACGCGTCGGCCCGCGTCGTCGAAGGAGAGCAGCAATGAAGCGTCTGATCGGAAAGGTGCTCAGCCGGATCGCTCCGCGGACGTACCAGAACCTCAGGTTGCTCTCCGAGGCGAATCACTCGGGCGACGACCTGTTCGCGCTGCTCGCCGACTACGAGACCGAGGTCCGCGAGCTCAGGGCCGAGCTGAACGAGGTACGGCGCGACAATCGCCGAGTCGTGGAACTGTATGATCTCGTGTTCGAGCGACTTCAGGACGACATGCCGCTGACCGCGCGGCCAGTCGCCTCCGACGACGGCCGGCACGCGAGCTGACCTGGAGTCCCGGACCCGGGCCTAGCCGAGTCGCAGGCTGAGGTTGCCATGAACGTTGGCGTAGACGCGCAGGCCCCTTCGCGCTGAGGTCGACGGCGTGCCGACGGCGCGCACGGCACGCTGGTTGACCACGCCGAAGAGGTCGGTCCGGGCGTTCAGGTCCCAGTACCCCGGTTCCATGGGCTCGCCGAGCCGCACCTGGTCCGGCCGGAATCGCGCGACGGACCTCGCCGTGACATCCGGGTAACCGGGCGTGGCCGAGACTTCGAGCTCCGACTCGGTCGGCACGAGCCAGGTCATCTTCGTCGATCGCGACCGGAGCCCGATCGTCACGGAGGCACGCGCCAGATCGTCGTCCAGCACGAGCAGTTCCGGCTCCAGCACGCGTTCGAGGTCGGGGGAGAGCCGGCGCCGCACGGAGCCGTCCCGCGTCACGACGAGGTCGAGGAACCCGCCGTGCCGCGACATCCATCTCGCCGTCACATGCAGCTCGACCTCGTCGCCGATCGAGGCCTTCCGTGCGAAGGCGATCCCGGCGATGTCCCGGTCGTAACCGGCGAGCTCCTCGAGGAGTTCGAGCCGACCGGCCTGCGCGAGCCGAACGCGTGCGAGCAGGTGGACCGGGAGTCCGGGCTCCAGTCGCTCGTCCCAGTGATCGCGCACCAGTTCCGCCCCTCGCTCGAGGATGGCGCGGCGCATCTCGGGTTCACGTGCGAGCAGACCGGGCCCGATCGCCGGGAGCACGCGCTCTCGGAACTGGATCTCGAGCATGAGGAGCCGTTGGGGATCGGCCCCTCGGTCCGGTGAGGGGCGCGTGACGTGGTCGATGACGCGCGCCAGGGCCTCCCACCACTCGAGGTCGTCGCGAGCGAACGAGCTCGAGGTCGTGACGCCGTCTCGGACCCAGTGGTAGAACGGTTCCTGCGAGCCGACGGACACGCCGCGGGCCACGCGCGCGACGTCGGCGTTGAAGATCACGTCCTCCCACAGCTGCCGCCCGCCTTCCGGGAAGCGGATCCGGTGGTCCCGGAGCATCGAGGTCCGGTAGAGCTTGTGCGGGTTGGTCGGGGCGAGGGCGTGCACGTCCTCACGCGTCGTGGCGTCGTCGACGTTGCGGTCGAACGCCGTCAGCGCCCACTTGGGCTGGTCCGTGCGGGCCTCCTTGCCCGCGTACACGTCCGCCTGCGTGCGATCCAGGGTCTCCAGTGCGACGCGCAATGAATCCGGGTAGAGCTCGTCGTCGTGGTCGGCGAACAGGATGAAGTCGCCCGTCGCCTCGTCGATGCCGACGTTGCGCGGCCGGCTCGGCCACCCCGAGTGCTCGATCCGGAGCAGGTGCGTGTTGAGGTGCCGATCGGCGACGTCCTGGATGCGGGCGAAGTCCTCGGGCGGCGACCCGTCGTCGACCAGGAGAACGTCCCATCGTGCGGGGTCCAGGGATTGGGCGTCGATCGAGCCCAGGAGTCGATCAAGGCCGGATCCGGATCGCCATGTCGGGACCACGACCGTTACCGTCGAGTGTCCGGACGGGTCACCCATCCGTTCGTCCGCTGACGTCCAGGCTCGCGCCGCCGCGGCGCGCCGCGAGCCGCCACGCGGGTGCACCGGGTGACCGCTGCGTGGCCACCCAGCGGTAGGTTCCCCTCGGGTCCGGGAGCGCGAGCCGCGCGACCGCGTCGCCCGACGGGCCGGGGACGAGCCGCGCCGGCACCCGAACGGGCGGATGGCTCCGGCCGAGGAGACTGCGCACCCAGGCGTTGACGGCTGATCGGACTCCGGGTCGACGGTAGCCGAGCTCGACCCAGGCGTCGGCCGAACCGTTCGCCCATACCGGGACGTCGGGCAGCCCGAGCTCGATCCGTCCGTCCTGACCGGTGGTCGCGCCGGAGGGCGTGGTCGCATCGAATGGAGAGGCCACCCGGCCGCCCACATCGACGCTGAGGTACCCGTCGCGATTGCGGTAGGCGACGCAGACGCGGTCGCCGACGACCGCCGCCGAAGCCGCCGTCGGATCGGCCGCGACACGCGGGCACTGGATGCGTCCATCGCGGTCGGTCCGGAGGAAGACGTCCCAGACGTCGGTCCCCAGGGGTTCGCCGAGCGCCGCCGACGCGGGATCGAGCCGCGACTCGACCGTCACGCCCGCGGTGATGCGTCCGTCGGTCTCCGTGAGCTCGACGTGGGTCTCGGTGGACGCCAGTTCCCAGCCGATCCGATCCCCGCGGGCGCGGACGACCAACGACGGGATGGTGCGTTCGAGTTCGTCGCGCACGTCGAAGTCGCCCGGATCCCCGAGTCCGTCGAGCAGGTCGGGTGGGAACGGCAGCACCCGTCCGTCGATCGCCGCGAACGTGCCTCCACCGTCGCGGTCCACCGTGGTCGCGGACGCCCGGACGACCAGCGCACCGTCTTCCCATCGAAGCTGGAGGAGCTTCGGCGGGCCGAAGCGATCCGTGCCCGCAACCGCGCACAGCCGTCGAAGTCGCTCGTCGTCGCCGAGTCGCAGCGCACGCGCGATCGCCAGGGCCGACCGGTCGAGCGACGCGTCGAGCGCGACCGGGAAGTACCGTTGCTGCATGGCGCGCGCGCGATCGAGGATCATCTCCTGCTCGCTCGCCGGCCGCCTGAGGAAGCTCGGCTGGAACGCGGGGAGCACCCGGGTGGCGTACTGGTGCCGGAGCAGCTGCCGTCGCTGGAGCTCGTCCTTCGCCAGATGGTGCTCGATGGACTCGACGACCCGCTCGAGGTGGCTCCACCACTCCGGGTCGGCGCGGCGGAACGTCGTCGAGCCGCTGCCCTTCGTCTGGACCCAGTGGTAGAACGGCGTCGTCGCCAGGGTCGAGATCGTCGTGGCGTGCTCGGCGACCTGGAGGTTGAAGAAGATGTCCTCCCAGAGCACGCGGCGACCCTCAGGGAACCTGATGCCGTGCTGCTCGAGGAACTCCCGCCGATAGAGCTTGTGCGGATTCATGGGGACGAGCGGATGTGCGTCCCGACGACCGCGGTCCTGCGGCCGATCCGCACGGTAGGTGGCGAGGGCCCACCCCGGGTCGTGCGTTCGCGCCTCCTTCCCGTTCACGACGTCGGCCCCGTTCCGCGCGCCCCAGTGGCTCGCCGCCCGCAGCGCGTCGGGGTAGAGCTCGTCGTCATGGTCCATGAAGAGGACCCACTCGCCCCGGGCCATGCCGAGGCCGACGTTCCGCGGGCGCGACGGCCAGCCGGAGTTCTCGATCCGTTCGACGCGGACGTTCGGCCGAACGGCGGCGATCGCCCGCACACGCTCCAGCGTGCCGTCAGGCGACCCGTCGTCCACGAAGATCACCTCGAATCGATCGGATGCGAGGGTCTGCGCGTCGAGGGATGCCACGAGTCGGTCGAGTCCGGGCCCCGAGGCATAGGTGGCGACGACGACGCTCACGAGCGGGACGGCCGGAGTCATTCCTCGTCCACGAGGTGCTCGGCGATGAGGCGCGCGGTACCCAGGTCCTGGGGGGTCGTGATCTTGATGTTGTTCACGTTCCCTTCGACGATCCTGACCGGAACGCCGGCGAACTCGGCGACGAGGTCGGCATCGTCGCTCACGCGTGCGTAGTTCGTCTCGACCGCGCGCTGGTAGGCGGTCTCGAGCAGGCCGCGACGGAAGACCTGCGGCGTCTGCCCCAACCACGAGTGGGAGCGGTCGAGGGAGCCCTCGATGTACCCTTCGTCGTTGACCAGCTTCACCTGGACGGTGCTGGGCATCCCGAGCATGGCGGCGCCGTTGCTGACCCCCGCGGCGATGGCTCGCTCGATGAGGTCCGGGGTCGCGAACGGCCGCACCCCGTCGTGCGTGATGATGATGTCGCCGGTCGTGGCCTCGAGGCCCCTCATCGCCGAGAGGTGCCGCTCGGCCCCGCCGTGGACGTACGTCACGTGCATGCCGGCGCCCTCGAGGATCTCACGGTAGACCGACTCGTTCTCCGGACTGACGGTCACCACGATCTCATCGACGATCGGGATCGCGAAGCAGCGGACGGTGCGTTCGATCACGGTCGAGCCGTCGATGGTGACGAGGAGCTTGTTGGACCCGAAGCGGGTCCCCTTCCCGGCGCAGGTGATGATCGCCGAGACGCGATGGCCCTGATACATCAGCTGTCCTCCCGGAGCGAGCGTGCGAACGCGACGATCTCGGCGAGCTCGCGTTCCTCGTCCATGAGGTACCCGTCTGCACCGCCGAACGCCGCGGCGTGGATCGTGCGCATGTCGCGCGTGTACATGTCCGCGAACGGGTCGGCCGGCCCCGGGTCGTTGCCGCTGACGTCGATGCCGAACGCCTCGCGCGCGATCACATCGTTCCGGATCGCGGGGGTGGCGAGGTTGAGCGAGCTGAGGCGGGCGTCGAGTGCCGCTCGGAGATCGTCGGCGAGCCGGCGCACGTCGTAGTACTGGAAGCGCGCGTCGGGGCGGATGAACTCGACGCGGTAGTCGTGGGCGAGGTCGTAGATGATGCCCTTCTTCAGGCCGTCGCCGTAGAGCTGGGGAAGACGGAGCACGAGCGTGTCGTGCGCAGCCGCGAGCCGCTGCTCCTGGTGCAGGCGGTTCGCCCCGTACGGCGTGAGGTCCGCCATGTCGAGCGGCGCCGTCTCGTCGGGCGACGAAGCGCCAGGGTAGACGCACACGGTGGAGACGAGGACGAGCTGGGTGATCTCGACCTGGTCCAGGCGGTCGGCGAGGGAATCGACCTCGCGGAGGTCGTCGTCGCCGTTCCTGTTGATCCGGAAGGAGTCCGCGCGATTCCCCGCACTCACCACGAGGTCGTAGCGCTTGCCGACGATGTCGTCGATGTTCGACGTGTTGTACACATCATCGAAGGGGAACCTGCTGGCGAGATTCGATCCCACGAACCCCGTGTATCCGATCAGAGCCGTCCTCACGTGTGCCTTTCGTCGACGAGCTGGGGTGATCTGACGAGTGTAGTCGGACGCCGGTCCGCGCAGTCACCGCGCCGAGGCGAGGGCGTCCCGCCAGCTCATGTCGCGCGCCGCCTTGACCGCGCACACGACGAGCAGCATCCATCCGCCCTCGACGAGTGCGAAGCTCTCGGCGACGCTCGTGACCGCGATCGCGACGAGCACGAGCGCCGGCCAGAGGTAGACGACGCTGCGGCGGTTCGAGGCCAGGAGCCACGAGCGCACGAGCGCCACGCCGAGCAGGGCCGCGAAGAGCAGCACCCCGATGACGCCGACCTGGAAGTACGCGTCGATGAACGCGCTGAGCGCCGACCCGAGGTCGCGCCCGACCGCGCGCTCGACCCAGAGGTATGGGGTGCCCGACGGCCAGCGACCGGACCATCCCCAACCCTGCAGCGGGTTGGCGGACAGGTAGCGCGACACCTCGCGCCAGACGTCGAGCCGCACGTCGAACTCGGCGCGGGCGTCCAGGAGCTCGATGATGCGGAGACGGAGCAGCCATCCGGCCACGAGCGTCGCGACCGCGCCAGCCAGGAGGGCGACCTGCACGCGCCAGCGACGCTCGGCTGGAACGCGCCGCAGGCCGTAGAGCGCGACGAGCGCGACGAGGGACGCGCCGAGCGCGATCCAGGTGGTGGGGGAGCCCGCGAGCACGAGCGCGACAGATGCCAGCACGATGGACCCGATGGCGCGGCCCCGGACGACGCTGCGGGTGCGCCATTCGATGATGAACGTGATGAGGGCGACGAGCGCCACGAAGCCGAGGAGGTTCCTCGACCCGAACAGGCCCTGGATCGGCCCCAGCGAGGCGATGTCGCCACGGATGCCGAGGAAGGCGATCGGCAGGTCGAGCAGGATGCCGGAGAGCACCTCGAGCGCGAGGGACACGGCCAGCAGGATCCGGAACACGTCTCCGAACGCCCGCACGATCTGGATGGTGTCGCGCATGAGGGCGACGTACACGCCGAGCACGCCGAACGCCACGAGGTAGCCGACGCCGAGGACCGTGGCGGTGGGGCGCGTCGACCAGATCACCGACGCGCCGCACCAGCCGACGAAGACGAGGATCGTGAGCGGGAGGATGCCGTACCACTCGACCGCGCGCCATCGCGCCACCAGGGACAGGCCTGCGAGCACGAGGAGCGCAGCGATCGCGGCGATCAGGCCCGGCCAGCCGACGAGCGACCGCACCGCGTGCGTCGAGAATGCCAGGCCGACGGCCATGAGCGTCACGGCCTGGGCGAGGCGCGCTGATCCGGCGAACTCGCGCAGCGCGTCCCTCACGGATGCGCCTCCGGGCGCGCGAATCGGCGCGGCGACCGTGCGGGGGCCATCGGCGGCAGGGGCTCGGACGACCACTGGCGCTGCTTCGTGCCCCACGCGATCGCGATGAGCAGCAGCCATCCGGACTCGACGAGCAGCCGGCTCTCGGCGAGCGACTGCCCGATGAGCGCGACCATGGCCAGGAGCGGGACGAGCGCGATCGCCGAGTACGGCGCGGGGCGACCCCGTTCGTCCTTCGGCCGGTCGACGGCGAGGAACCAGGATCGCCACAGGGCACCCGCCACGATCGACGCGAACGCGACGAGGCCGACGATCCCGAGCTGCAGCCAGACGTCGAGCCAGGCGTTGTGCGCCTGCAGGTACTCGACGCCCTTGCGCACCGCGAGGCCGTCGAACGGCTCCGCCCACGGTGCCCAGTAGCCCACCCATCCCCAGCCGAGCACGGGTCGCTGACCGCCGAGGTCGATCACCGCCGCCCAGATGTCGAGCCGTCCGGTGAGGTCCTCGCCCTTGCCGAACATGGACAGGAGCGCGTTCCAGGCGACCGCGAGGAGGGCGACGGATGCCGCGAACGTCGCGGCCGCCGTCAGGTACACGCGCCGCCGCCCGTCCGGGCCCGCACGGCGGGCCCAGAGCGCGAAGCCGAGGGCAGCGAGCACGACCACCGAGACCAGGACGACGGTGGCCGACCGGGTCAGGGCGAACACGATCCCGGCCGTGACGAGCCATCCGATGCCCTGCGCCCGGCGCATGCCGCCGCTGGCGAGCAGGCAGCCGAAGAGGATGATCGCGAGCAGCGCGGCCATCGCGAGCAGGTTGCGGCTCGCGACGATGCCCTCGATCGGCCCGCCGTGGAACAGCAGCGACCGCGACCAATAGAAGGCCATGGGGAGCTTCCCGTCCCCGTAGTCCACGAAGTTCGGCAGCAACGGCTCGCGCACGAACACCGCCACCCACAGCTCGAAGAGCAGGGAGAGCGCGAGCACCCACTTGAGCGCCGACGACAGGGCGCGGAGGAACCCGTGCCAGCCGAGCGAGAGGGCCAGGGAGACGCCCGTGGTCGTGGTCGCGAGCGTGATCAGCAGACCGAGCGCGCTCGTGCCGGGGTAGTTCGACCATGCGATCGACAGGGACGCGACGAGCAGGAAGGCGAGGGTCGATTTCGGCACGCGGCGCCACGAGAGGGCGGGTCGGCGCGAGGTCCACAGCCAGACGGCGCCGACGACCACGAGCGCCGCGATCACCCCGAAGCCCCACCAGCCGAGGAGGTTCCGCCAGAACTGGCCCGCGAGGACGGTGAACAGCGCGAACGTCGCATACGCGGCCTCGAGCGCGCGGCGTCGTCCGATGCTCATGCCGACAAGGGTATCGGTCGGCCGAACGGTCGAGCACGGCACGTCGTCGTCGTCGTACGCCCGATCGTGGAGAATGTGCGGGGAGCGAGAGGAGCGACGTGAAGATCTCCGTCATCGGCTGCGGCTACCTGGGAGCGGTGCACGCGGCCGCGATGGCGCGGTTGGGCCACGATGTGGTCGGCATCGACACGGATGCCGCGAAGGTCGACAAGCTCGCCGCCGGCGTCGCGCCGTTCTTCGAGCCGGGGCTGCCGGAGCTGCTCACCGAGGGGATCGACTCGGGACGGCTGCGCTTCTCGACCGACCTCGCCGACGCCGCCGACGCGCGCGTGCACTTCCTGGCGGTCGGTACCCCACAGCTGCCCAACTCGGACGGTGCCGACCTCCGCTTCGTGCACGGCGCCGTCGACGCGCTCGCCCGGATCGCGGCGCCCGGATCGATCATCGTCGGCAAGAGCACGGTCCCCGTGGGCACGGCCGACGGGCTGGTCGACCGGCTGCGAACGGCCGGGTCCCGTGCGGCCCTCGCGTGGAACCCCGAGTTCCTCCGCGAGGGCTTCGCGGTCGCCGACACGCTTACCCCGGACCGCCTCGTCTACGGCGTGGCCGACCCCGCGGACGCGGCCCTGCTCGACGAGGTGTACGCGCAGGTGCTCGACACGGGGACGCCGCGCATCGTCACGGACTACGCCACCGCGGAGCTCGTGAAGACCGCGGCGAATGCGTTCCTCGCCACGAAGATCAGCTTCATCAACGCGATGGCCGAGATCGCCGAGGCCACCGGGGCGGATGTCACGACCCTCGCGGACGCGATCGGCCACGATGCGCGCATCGGACGTCGGTTCCTCAACGCCGGCATCGGCTTCGGCGGCGGGTGCCTCCCGAAGGACATCCGTGCGTTCACCGCCCGCGCCGAGGAGCTCGGACGCGCCGAGTCGGTCGCGTTCCTGCGGCAGGTCGACGCCATCAACCTGCGTCGCCGAGAGCGGGCCGTGGACCTCGCCGTCGAGATGCTCGGCGGGGCGGTCTTCGAGCGCCGCATCGCAGTGCTGGGCCTGACGTTCAAACCCGACTCCGACGACACGCGGGACTCGCCCGCACTGGACGTCGCGGCCCGTCTGCACGGCCTGGGCGCGCGCGTGAGGGCGACGGACCCCGAGGGCATCGCGAACGCGCGGTTGCGGCATCCGCAGCTGGAGTACACGCCGACCGCCGAGGACGCGCTCCGCGACGCCGAGCTGGCGGTGCTGGTCACCGAGTGGCGCGAGTACCGTGAGCTCGATCCGGGGCATGTCGCCGCGCTCATGGCGACGCCGCGCGTGATCGACGCGCGGAACGTGCTCGATCCCGGCTCATGGCGCGATGCCGGCTTCGTCTATCGCGGCCTCGGGCGCAGCTGACGTCGCGCCGATCAGACGAACGCGGCCTGGCCCGTGATCGCGCGGCCCACGATGAGCGTGTTCATCTCGCGCGTTCCCTCGTAGGAGTACAGGGCCTCGGCGTCGGCGAAGAACCGGCCGACCTCGTACTCGAGCACGATGCCGTTGCCTCCGCACGCCTCCCGGGCCCATGCGACGGCCTCGCGCATCGCGGACGTCGCGTATGCCTTGGCGAGGGCCGAGTGCTCGTCGCGCTGCAGCCCGGCGTCGAGCATCTGCGACACGCGAACGACCATGCCGAGCGAGGCCGTGATGTTGCCGAGGCACTTCACGAGGAGGTCCTGGATCAGCTGGTGCGAGGCGATCGGCTTGCCGAACTGGTCGCGCTCCTTCGCATAGCGGACCGCGGCCTCGTACGCGCCGATCGCCGTGCCGACGGCCGACCAGGCGACCTCGGCACGCGTCTGGCGCAGCACCGCGGCGGTTTCGCGGAACGACGTCGCGTTCTGGAGGCGGAGCGACTCGGGCACGCGCACGTCGGTGAGCGTGATGTCGGCGTTCTGGACCATCCGCAGGCTGATCTTGCCCTCGATCTTCTTCGCCTCGTACCCGGGCGTCGAGGTGGGCACGATGAACCCCTTGACCTGGCCGTCGGCCTCGTCCTTGGCCCAGATGATCGTGATGTCCGACCACGTGGCGTTGCCGATCCAGCGCTTCTGCCCGTTCAGCACCCATCCGTCACCCTCGCGGCGGGCCGTGGTGCGAAGGCCGCGCGCGGAGTCGGAGCCGGAGAGCGGCTCGGTGAGCCCGAACGCGCCGACGACCTCGCCCGAGGCGAGCTTGGGGATCCACTCCCGGCGCTGCTCCTCGGAACCGGCGACCGCGACCGACCCGGTCGCGAGGCCGTTCTGCACGCCGACGAATGTGCAGACCGACGCGTCGACGCGCGCGAGCTCGAGCGCGACGAAGCCGCGGAAGACGGCCGAGTTCTCGAAGGGCGCCGTCTCGTCCCACGCGAACGAGAGCACGCCGAGGTCGGCGAGCGGCTTCACGACCTGCGTGGGGAACTCCGCGCGCTCCCAGTACGCGTTGACGATGGGGCGCACATCGCGCTCGAGCCACGAGCGGATCTCGGCGAGGGCCTCCTTCTCGCGGGGGGTCAGCAGGGACTCGTACGAGTAGAAGTCGCTCGCGAGCGGCTCGAAGGACATGAGTGCTCCTCTTCGTCGGCGGATGCCCGAGCCTAGGTCGGCGCATCGAGGCGGCCGCAGCCGTTGGTAGTCTGCCGCCAAACCTCGAAAGGACTCCCTGCCCCATGTTTGTCGCGATCCGCAACGCTGCTCGAGACTATGCGTGGGGATCCCACACCGCGATCGCGGAGTTCCTGGGCGCGGAACCGAGCGGCGGACCCGAGGCGGAGCTGTGGCTCGGTGCGCACGCCGGGTCGCCGGCCGAGATCGTCGACGCCGAGGCGGTGGGCGCCGAAGATCTGGCTCAGCTCATCGCGGGCAACCCCGGACTCGCGCTCGGCCCGGAGCACGCGCGCGAGGGCGCGCGCCTGCCGTTCCTGCTGAAGGTCCTCGCCGCCGCGCGACCGCTGTCGCTCCAGGCCCACCCCACGCCGGAACAGGCGCGTCTCGGCTTCGCCCGCGAGGAGGCGGAGGGGGTTCCGATCGACGCCTTCGATCGCAACTACCGAGACCCGTACGCCAAGCCCGAGCTGATCGTCGCGGTGAGCGGGACGTTCGAGGCCCTGTCCGGCTTCCGGCCGCTGGAGGAGGTCCGCGCGGTGCTCACGGTGCTGCGCGAGGCCGACGCCGCGTCCGACGATCCGCAGCCGGGGGCGCTCGACCTGCTCGCCTCGCGGCTGGACGGCCCGGAGCCGCTGCGCGAGGCCGTCGCCTGGCTGCTGCAGGACGGTCGCGGCGGCGACTCCGGCGAGGCGGCGTGGCTGATCGAGCGGACGATCGCGCTCGCAGGGACGGCGAGGGCGCTGGAGTCGTCGTACGCTGCCTCGTTCCGGACGGTGCTCGACCTCGCCGACGAGTACCCGGGCGATCCGGGGATCGTGATCTCGCTCCTGCTGAACCGGGTGACCCTCCGACGAGGCGACGCCCTGTTCCTGGACGCCGGCAACATCCACGCCTACCTCTCGGGCCTCGGTATCGAGCTCATGGCCGCGAGCGACAACGTCCTGCGCGGCGGTCTGACGCCCAAGCACGTCGACATCCCCGAGCTGCTCGAGGTCCTGGACTTCGCGCCTATGGAGCCGCCGCTGCTCCCGGCCGCTGAGATCGCGCCGGGCGTGCTCGAGTACCGGCCGCCGGTCCCCGAGTTCACGCTGCTCCGGATCGAGGGCGCGTCGGACGACCTCCGCCTGCCCCTGTCGGGGCCGGCCGTGATCCTGGCGGAGGGCGGTCGGGTCGAGGTCTCGGGGCGGCACGGCTCGATCGAGCTCGGGCGCGGCGGCGCCGCGTTCGCGTCGCCCGACGAGACGGAGCTCTCGGTGACGGGCGAGGGCACCGCGTGGGTCGCGACGGTGCCACCTGCCGTGGCCTGACCTCCGCGACCCGAGGGGTCGTCCGCGGCGCGGTCGGCCCGGTCGCGTCCGCCGGGTCCGACGCAGGGCATTCGGGTGGCGTCCGGGTGCGGCGTGCGACAATACCGCGATGCAGCCCGCCCTCACCCGCTCCGTCGCGCCGGTCGCGACCCGATCCGCCGGGATCGACGCACTCCGGGTCGTCGGCGTGGTCGCGGTCGTCTTCGCCCATATCTGGGCCGGCGGGCTGACCCATCAGGCGATCTACAGCTGGCACGTGCCGGTGTTCTTCGTGCTGAGCGGGTACCTCTGGCGCGAGGGACGCTCGATCGGCGAAGAGGTGCGCCGTCGGGCGCGGTCGCTCCTCCTGCCGTACGCGCTCTGGCTCGTCGTCGTCACAGTCGCGTGGGCGGGGTTCACGGCGGTGGTCGGCACGATGCAGATGCCCGACCCCGTGGCGCTCGTGCTCGGCGGCGCGCGCATCGGCGGGCAGTACGCCGCGTTCTGGTTCGTCACGGCTCTGTTCGTGGCGGCCGTGGCGATGCGGGCCCTCTCGGCGGTCGCCACGTGGCTGCCGCTCGCCGTCGGAGCTGTGGTGCTCGGGGTCGCCTACGTGCAGCCGGAGTGGGTGAGGTGGGTGCCGTGGTCCGCGGGCGTCGGGCTCGCCGCCCTGGTGTTCGTCAGCGCGGGCGACGGACTGCGGCGGTACCGCGACCGGGTCGGCGCGCCGCTGCCGATCGGGCTCGCGCTCGTCGGGGTCGGACTGGCGCTCACGGTCTCGGGGGTCGTGCCGCCCGTGGACATGAAGGCGGCCGACTTCGGGGCGCCGATCGTCAGCGTCGTCGTGAGCGCCGCGATCTCGTGCGGCCTGATCCTCGTGTTCGAGGGCGTCCAGGAGCGGTTCCCGTCCTGGGTCTCGCGCGGGGCGATCGCGCTCGCCGCGGTCGCGATGCCGGTGATCCTCGGACACGCCTTCTTCATCGCCGCGGGCAACGTGGTGGGCGCACGATCGATCGCGGTCTTCGCGTTCGCACTCACCGTCCCCGTCGTCGCGGGCCTGCTGCTGCGCCGATCCCGCTGGGGGCGCCTGCTCGTCTGATCCGCGCCGCGCGGCGGCCGTCGCGCGGGTGCGAGTCGAGCGGATGCCGCGGCATCCGCTCGCCGTCAGCCGACCTGTCGCGGCCCGAACACCCGCCGATACTGCGTCGGCGTGGTCTGCAGCGTCTTCACGAAGTGGTGGCGCATGACGGCCGCGGCCCCGAAGCCCGTCTCGCGGGCGATCTCCTCCAGCGTCAGGTCGGTCTCCTCGAGCAGTTGCTGCGCGCGGAGGAGCCGCTGGCGGTTGAGCCAGGCGTTCGGCGTCGTGCCGGTCTCGGCGCGGAACTTGCGGGCGAAGGTTCGGGGTGACATGAGCGCCTTGCGGGCGAGGCGGTCGACCGTGAGGTCCTCGTCGAGGTGCTCGAGCATCCACTCGGTGACGAGGGCGAACGAGTCGCTCCTGGCGTCGACGACCGGGGTCTGGATGAACTGGGACTGCCCGCCGTCGCGCTGCGGCGGGACGACCATGCGCCGGGCCACGATGTTCGCGGCGCTCGCGCCGAGTTCGGTCCGGACGATGTGCAGCGCCGCGTCGATGCCGGCGGCGGTGCCCGCGCCGGTGACGACCTTGCCGTCCTGGACGAAGAGCACGTCGGGATCGACGACGGTGTCGGGGAACATCTCGGCCATGCGGTCGGTGTACATCCAGTGCGTGGTCGCCCGGCGGCCGTCGAGGACGCCGGCGCGGCCGAGCGTGAAGGCGCCGGAGCAGACGCTCAGCACCCAGGCGCCTCGGTCGACGGCCTCGCGGATGACCCGCAGCACCTCGGGGTGGGCGGGCTCGTCGATGAGCGAGGCGGGGACGGCGACGAGGTCGGCCGTCTCGGCGGCCTCGAGTCCCTCGTGCACGACCACGTCGAAGCCGAGCTTCGTGGAGATGGGCCCGGGTTCCGCGGCGACGACGTGGAAGTCGAACGTGGGGCCGCCCTGTTCGGACCGGTCGATGCCGAACACCTCGCAGATCACGCCGAACTCGAACGGCGCCATCTGCGGGACGGCGATGCACGCGATGGTGTGGAGCACGGATCCTCCTGGATGCCGCCACAGTGTGGCAGGAATGTGTCGATCAGTGGCGAGTCTGCCACTGTCGGCAGGATCCTGCAAGGCGCAGAATTCCTGCCATGGACATCATCGTGCTGCTGATCTTCGCCGGTCTCGCGGTGTGGGGCGTCGTCGCGACGCTCCTCCGGCTCGACTCGGACGGCTACGGCCGCCCCGAGATCCGGGACCGCGTGCGTCACGTCGACCGGGCCCCGCTGCGACGCGCCTGACGCCGGCCGCTAGCATCGTCACGACGCCGGAAGCTCCGGCGGCGGAAGGCGGGACATGAGCTGGCTGGTCACCGGGGGAGCGGGCTACATCGGCGCGCACGTCGTGCGCGCGTTCCGGGCACGGGGCATCGACACGGTCGTCGTCGACGACCTGTCCTCCGGCCGGCGGACCTTCGTCCCCGAGGGCTCGCCGTTCGTCCACGGCTCGATCCTCGACGGCGCGCTCCTCGAGGACACGATGCAGGCGCACGACGTCCGCGGCGTCGTCCATCTCGCCGGGTTCAAGTACGCAGGGGTCTCGGTCCAACGCCCCCTCCACACGTACGAGCAGAACGTCACGGGCACCGCGCGGCTCCTCGGCGCCATGGCCGCGAGCGGCGTGGATCGCATCGTCTTCTCCTCGAGCGCCGCCGTCTACGGCACCCCCGACGTCGACCTCGTGAGAGAGGACACGCCGAAGCGCCCCGAGTCGCCGTACGGGGAGTCCAAGCTGATCGGGGAGTGGCTGCTCGCCGACCAGGCGCGCGCGACCGGGCTCCGCCACACCTCGCTCCGCTATTTCAACGTCGTCGGCTCGGGCACCGACGAGGTGTTCGACCCGAGCCCGCACAACCTCTTCCCGCTCGTCTTCGACGCCCTGCTCGATGGGCGCACCCCGCGCATCAACGGCGACGACTACCAGACGCCCGACGGCACGTGCGTGCGCGACTACATCCACGTCGCCGACCTCGCCGACGCGCACGTGGCCGCGGCACGCCGCCTCGACGCCGGCGAGCCGATCGAGTCGGTCTACAACCTCGGATCCGGTGACGGCGTGTCGGTGGGCGAGATCATGCGCGAGATCGCACGGGTCACCGGCGACGACTTCACTCCCGAGGTCGGACCCCGCCGCGAGGGCGACCCGGCGCGCATCGTCGCGTCGGGCGAGCTCGCCGCCCGCGACCTCGACTGGCGGATGCGCCACACGCTGGGCGAAATGGTCGCCAGCGCGTGGTCGGCCCGCCGCGCGGCATCCGTCGAGTGAGCCCGATCACGACTCGGACACGCCTCCAGCGTGTCGAGGTCGGTGTCAAGCCTCGACGCGGTATTGAGGGTTCTCCATCCACGACTTGACTCCACCGAATTACACCGGTGTAATTGGTGAGACACACCCCTCGGGGATGTCGGTACAACTGGGTGGGAGACGATATGGGCAAGCCTGAATATCGTTCTGGGGTACCTGAGGATTGGTTCGTCGACCCCGTGCGGCTCGGCGTACCGGGGGTTCGCGGGGTCGCAGACGACGACAACCAACTGGCGTGGCAGACCGATGCGCTGTGCGCACAGACCGATCCGGAGGCGTTCTTCCCCGAGAAGGGCGGTTCCACGCGCGACGCCAAACGCATCTGCACGGGCTGCGAGGTCCGTTCGGAGTGCCTCGAGTACGCGCTCGCCAACGACGAGCGGTTCGGCATCTGGGGCGGGCTCTCGGAGCGCGAGCGCCGCAAGCTCCGTCGACAGGCCGGCTGAACGTCGGATCGGGCGAGTCCGTGCGCGCTCACGGCACGCCCGCAGTGGTGACGGATGCCGCGGGGGCGGCCGCCTAGGCTGTCCCCGATGTTCCCCAGAGTCACCGCCGTCCTCGTCGTGCAGCACGGCGGCGACCGTCTTCGCGACACGCTCGGCGCGCTGCGATCGCAGACGCGCCAGCCCGACGACCTCGCCGTCGTCCTCATGGACGCCGATGACGCCACGCGCCGGCTGGTCGAGGGCCTGCGGCCCTCGCACGTCGTCTCGCTCGGGGCGCCGCAGCCGTTCGGCGCAGCGGTCGCGGCCGTGGAGCGAACCCTCGCCGAGCCCGACGACGACCGGTCCGCGCTGTGGCTCCTGACCGAGGACGCCGCGCCCGCACCCACCGCGCTCGAAGCGCTCGTCGCGGCGCTCGAGAACGCCCGCACCGCGGCGATCGCCGCACCGAAGCTCGTCGAGTGGGACGACCCGAAGCGCATCGTCCGCTTCGGTCGATCGGTCACGCGCGGCGGCCGGAGCCTGCCGATCGTCGACGGCGAGCTCGACCAGGGGCAGCACGACGACCTCTCCGACATCCTCGGGGCCGACCCGGTCGGCATGCTCGTCCGGCACGCGGTATGGCGCCGCCTCGACGGGTTCGACCCGGCGCTGCCCGTCGTGGACGACGGCCTCGACCTGGGCATGCGCGCCCGGCTCGCCGGGCACCGGGTGATCGCCGTGCCGTCCGCGTCGATGCGGTTCGCCGACACCGGCGTCGCGGGCCCCGGGTCCGAGCCGGGTGGTCGAGCCGCCCGTCACCGGGCGCGGGTCGCTCGGACCGCATGGCTGCATCGACGACTCTCCGACGCCCCCGCGGCGCTCGTTCCCCTCCACTGGCTCGCGCTGCTCCCCATCGCGCTGCTGCGATCGCTGCGGCACCTGCTCGTGAAGACCCCCGGCTCGATCCCCGGCGAGTTCGCCGCCGCGATCGAGGTCATGGTCACGCCGCAACGCGTCCTGCGCTCGCGACGCGCGATCGCCGACGTGAAGGCCGTGAAGTGGTCCGCGCTGGCGCCGCTCCGGATCCGACCCGACGAGGTGCGGGTGCGCCGGCAGCAGGCCGCCGAGGCGCGCCGCCAGCGCGCACGCGGCCGCGTCGACGACCTGCAGTTCCTGCAGACCGGCGGCGGATGGGTGCTGCTCGCCGCCGTGGCCCTCTCGGTGATCCTCTTCGCGCCGCTGCTCGCGTCGGGCGGGATCTCAGGCGGCGGCCTGCTGCCGCTCTCCGACGATCTCGCCTCGCTCTGGCGCAATGCGGCCGCGGGGTGGCGAGACATCGGCGGCGGCTTCGTCGGCGCGGCCGATCCGTTCGCGGGCGTGCTCGCGGTCCTCGGCAGCGCGTCCTTCTGGGACCCCACCGCGGCGCTCCTCGGGCTCTGGCTCCTCGCCATCCCCCTGTCGGGCCTCGGCGGGTGGTTCGCCGCGTCGCGCCTCACCGAGCGCGCGTCGCTGCGCGTGCTCGGCGGCCTCGCCTGGGCGGTCGCGCCACCGCTGCTCGATGCCCTCGCGGCAGGACGCCCGGCCGCGGTGCTCGTGCACGTCCTGCTGCCGTGGCTCGCCGTCCTGATGTTCGCCGCCGGCACCTCCTGGGCGGCCGCGGCGGCCGCCTCGCTCGCCTTCGCCGCGATCGTCGCGTGCGCTCCGATCCTCGCGCCCGCCCTCGTGCTGGCCTGGCTCGTGGCCCTCCCGCTCAGCGGTCGCGCCGCAGTCCGGCTCGTCGGCATCCCGCTCCCGGCGCTCGCGCTCGGCCTGCCGCTGATCGTGCAGCAGGTCGGACGGGGTGCGTCGTTCTCGCTCCTCGCCGACCCGGGCCTTCCGCACGGCGGCGGGGAACCGGACGTGGCGCAGATCGCGCTCGGACAGGCGAACGGCACGTGGGGCCGCTGGGAGGACGCACTCGGCGGCCTGGTCGCGGAGATCGTGCCGCCGCCGATCGTCCTCGCGGTCCTCCTCGCCCCGCTGGCGCTCGCCGCGATCGCGGTCGTCGCCTCGCGCCGCCTGCGCGGGGGCCTGCTCGCGCTCGCCCTCGCCGCGGCGGGCTTCGCCACCGCGGTCGGCGCGACCCTGGTCCACGTCGCGTTCTCCGGCGAGCGGGCCGTGCCCGTGTGGGCGGGTGCCGGCATCAGCGTCATGTGGCTCGGCCTCCTCGCGGCGGCGATCCTCGCGCTCAGCACCCTGCGCCGAGGGGCGGCGGTGGCGGCGACGGTCGTGGTGGTCCTCGGCATCGTGGCCGTGGCACCGACCATCGCGGCGATCGCGCTCGGTCGCACGGCCGTGGGACCGGCACCGGAGCGGACCCTGCCGGCCTTCGTCGAGGCAGAGGCGGCCTCGGACCCGCGCGTCGGGACGCTGCGCATGGAGCCCACGGCGGACGGGGGCATCCGCGCCACCATCGAGCGCGGCAGCGGTGCCACGCTCGACGAGCAGTCGACGCTCGCGTCCACGCAGCGCGACCTCACCGGGACCACCGAGTCGATCGCGACGCTCGCCGGGAACCTCGCCTCTCGCAGCGGCTACGACGCGACCGCGGCGGTCGAGGAGTTCGGGCTCTCGTTCGTGCTGGTCGGTGCGGCGGACGCGGACGACACCGCTGCCGTCGCCGTCGAGCAGCGCGCGCGTGCGGCGCTCGACGGGAACCCGCAGGTCATCCCGATCGGCGAGACGGACTTCGGCCCGATCTGGCGATTCGTGGACGCCGATCCCGCGGCGCCCGGCGCGCGCATCCCGGACGCCGGACCCGTCGCCGGGTGGATCGTGACGGGCCAGCTGGTGGTGATCGGGGCAGCGCTCCTGCTCTCGATCCCGACGGGCGGGGGCCGGGAGCCCGACCGCAGGCCGCCGTCGGTGCGTCGTCGTCGTCGTCAGCGGGCCGCGAGCCCGCCGGCGGCGGACGACGCGACGAAGCCCTCGGCGGACGGATCCGACGAACCCGCCCGACCCGATGACGAGGACGGAGGTGAGCGCCGTGCCGACGAGGCGTGACGTGATCCGGGGGGCCGTCAGGCTGGCCGCCGTGCTGGCCGCAGGCGGCCTCGCCGCGGGTGCGCTGATCGCGGCATCCACTGCGCCCCTGCCCGAGGTCGCTGCCCGACCGCCCTCGACCGTCGTCCAGCCCGCGGAGAGCCGTCAGCTCCGGGTCTGTCCGGGGCCCCTGCTGTCGCTCGCGGACGACGCCGCGTCCGCGGCCACCGCGCGGTCGGTCGGAGCGCCCGCGCTCTCCATCGTGGCCGAACCGGAGAGCGCCTCGATCGAACAGGCGCCGCTCGATGCGCCGGACAACGCGGACGCGGCCACGGACGGGGGGCCGGTCGCGATCTCGGCCGAACCCGGCGCGGTGCTCGCCGGGATGCTCGCGGGCGCCCAGTCGCAGTCGGCGGCGACCGAGTCCCTCCGCGGGTTCGCGGCGGCGGCGTGCGTCGAACCGGCATCCGATTCGTGGCTCCTCGCCGGTGCCACCGAGGTCGGGCGGTCCGGTCTCGTGCTGCTCGCCAACCCGGGCGAGGTCGCCTCCACGGTCGACGTCCGCGTGATCGGGGAGACCGGCGCGGTCGAGGCGCCGTCGGGGCTCGGAATCGTCGTGCCCCCGCGGAGCCAGCGCGTCGTCTCGCTCGCCGGGCTCGCGCCGAGCGTGCGCACCCCGGTCATCCACGTCACCAGCGCGGGCGCGCCGATCGCCGCGGCGCTGCAGCACTCGATCGTGCTCGGCCTCGAGCCGGCGGGCGTCGAGCTGTCGACCCCGGTCGCCCCGCCGGCGACCCGCCAGGTCGTGCCCGGGCTCGTCATCACCGACGTGCGGGGCGTGGCGCCCGACGACGACCACGCCGAGGGCGACGACTTCCCGGCCGTCCGACTGTTCGCCCCGGACGACGCCGATGCCTCCGCGACCGTCGAGGTCCGAGACGAGGTCGGCGCCGTCGTCTCGCAGGTCGACGTCACGCTCGCCCCGGGCCAGACCACCGACCTCCCGCTCGGCACGCTCGAGGCCGGCTCGTACACCGTGGTCGTGGACGCGGACGCCCCGGTGGTCGCGGCGGCCCGGTCGACGGTCCTCGGCGAGGGAGACGACCCGATCCTGGCCGACCTCGCCTGGGCGGTCGCGACCGGCGCGCTCCTCGAGCGCGCCGCGGTCGCGATCCCGGACGGACCCGACGCAGCCCTCCGTCTCGCGAACCCCGGCGACGACGGGGCCACCGCGACGGTCACGATCGGCGGGAGCGAGCGCTCGGTCGCGATTCCGCCGGGCGGTGCGGCCTCCGTCGACGTGCGGGGCGGCGATCGCGTCATCCTCGACGGCGTCGAGGGGATGCACGCGGCGGTCACCTTCGGCGGCGGCGACGTGCTGGCCTCGATGCCGGTCTCCCCACCGGGTCCCCTCGACTCCCCGGTGCGCGTGTTCCCGCAGTAATGGGGCCGACGCCGGAGACGCCGGAGCGGCTCAGGCGCCGACCGCGCGCGTCACAGGTGGCGGTACCGACCAGGGGCGAGCTCCCACGGATCACGTCCGAGGAACTCGGCGACGGCCCGGAAGACGCAGCTCTCGACGAGGAGCCGCTCGTCCTTCTCCTCGCCCTCCTGCGTGCGGAGGAAGCGCACGATCGGCAGCCGGTAGAAGACGATCCGGCGCTCGTCGTGGTGCACCCGCCAGCGGTCGACGTGGTCGTCGTGGATCGCCTCGGCCGGTGCATCGGCGACCTGGAACGAGACGCCCTCGAGATCGGGCCAGAGCCCGCGGAGGTACGCCGCCGTGGAGGCGAGCGTCACGTCGAACTCGTCGATGCGGGTCCGGAGGGGTGGGAGATGCGGGCCGGTCACGGCCGAGCGCATCCCACGGCCGTGACGGTCGCGCGAGAGGCGCCTCGGCGAGGCCGACGTCGCGGCGACACGACGGGAACGGGGCATGACCTCCATCGTAGTGGCCGGTCGGATCGCTACGCTGGGGTCGCCATGAGACGTTGTTCGCGCACCGCATGCACCGCTGAGGCGGTCGCGACACTGACGTACGACTACGCCGATTCGCTCGCCGTGCTGGGGCCCCTGTCGTACACCCGCGAGCCGCACTCGTACGACCTGTGCGCACGCCACGCGGAGCGCACGTCCGCTCCGCGCGGCTGGCAGATCATCCGGCACGTCACCCTCGGTGAGGTAGGGTTCACCGCATGAATCCCCCCGCGAAGACGAGCGCTCGCGCGCGCCTCGAAACGATCGTGAAGGCCTACGACGTCCGAGGCATCGTCGGCGAGGCGCTCACCGCCGAGGTCGTCGAGGCACTCGGCGCGGCGTTCGTCGACGAGGTCGGAGCCGCCGGCGACCGCGTCGTCGTCGGGCACGACATGCGGGACTCCTCGCCGGGATTCGCGGAGGCGTTCGCCCGGGGCGCTGCGGCGCGCGGTGCGGGCGTCGTCGAGATCGGACTCTGCTCGACCGACGAGACCTACTTCGCGTCGGGTTCGATGCACGCGCCCGCGGCGATGTTCACCGCAAGCCACAACCCCGCCGCGTACAACGGCATCAAGTTCTCCCGGGCGGGCGCCCAGGGCATCTCGCTCGACACGGGCCTCGCAGCCATCCGCGACCGCGCCGCGGAGTTCCTCGATGGCGGGATCCCCGCGGTCCCCGAGCCCGGCAGCATCACGGAGGCCGACGTCCTCGCCGACTACGCGCAGCACCTCCGCACGCTCGTCGACCTCGGCGGCATCCGCCCGCTGAAGGTCGTCGTCGACGCCGGCAACGGCATGGGCGGGCTCACCGTCCCCGCGGTCCTCGGTGAGGCGGCCGGCCTGCCCGCGCTCCCGCTCGAGATCATCCCGCTCTACTTCGAACTCGACGGCACGTTCCCGAACCACGAGGCCAACCCGCTCGACCCGGCCAACCTCGTCGACCTGCAGCGCGCGGTGCTCGAGCACGGCGCCGACCTCGGCCTGGCGTTCGACGGCGACGCCGATCGCTGCTTCGTCGTCGACGAGCGCGGCGAGGCCGTCGACCCCTCGGCGGTCGCCGCGATCGTCGCACTGCGCGAGATCGCCCGGGTGCGGGCCCTCGGCGAGCCCGAGCCCACCGTGATCCACAACCTCATCACCTCGCGCTTCGTGCCCGAGACGATCGAGGCCGTGGGCGCCGTCGCGGTGCGCACGCGCGTCGGCCATTCGCTCATCAAGGACCGCATGAACGAGACGCGCGCGGTCTTCGGCGGCGAGCACTCGGCGCACTACTACTTCCGCGACTTCTGGGGCGCCGACAACGGCATGCTCGCGGCCATGCACCTGCTCGCCGAGTTCGGCTCGCAGGACGCGCCGCTCTCCGAGATGTCCGCGCGGTTCACGCCGTACGCGATGTCCGGCGAGATCAACTCGACCGTCGCCGACGTGCCCGCCGCGTACACGCGCATCGTCGAGGCGTTCACCGGCCGCGTCGAGTTCGACGAGCTCGACGGGCTCACCGCGACGGGCATCACCGCCGAGGACGAGCCGTTCTGGTGGTTCAACGTCCGGCCGTCGAACACCGAGCCGCTGCTCCGGCTCAACGTCGAGGGGGAGGACGCCTCCACGATGGCGGCGATCCGCGACGAGGTGCTCGCGCTCATCCGCGCCTAGTCGCCGACGGGCCGGATGCCTCCGGCCCGCGCGGCTGCGAGAATGGACGCCATGACCCTCGTCACGCCCTCCGCGACATCCGCCCTGCCCTTCAAGGTCGCCGACCTCTCGCTCGCCGAGGCGGGCCGGCACCAGCTCCGCCTGGCGGAGAACGAGATGCCGGGCCTCATGGCGCTCCGCGCCGAGTACGGCGAGTCGAAGCCGCTCGCCGGTGCCCGCATCGCGGGGAGCCTGCACATGACCGTGCAGACCGCGGTGCTCATCGAGACGCTCGTGGCACTCGGCGCCGAGGTGCGGTGGGCGAGCTGCAACATCTTCTCCACGCAGGACGAGGCGGCGGCCGCGGTCGTCGTCGGCCCCGACGGCACCGTCGACGAGCCCGCCGGCGTGCCGGTGTTCGCCTGGAAGGGCGAGACGCTCGAGGAGTACTGGTGGTGCACCGACCGCATCTTCGACTGGTCGGCCGAGGCCGACGTCGCGGGCGAGGACTGGATCGGCCCCAACATGATCCTCGACGACGGTGGCGACGCGACGCTGCTCGTCCACCGCGGGCGCGAGTTCGAAGCCGCCGGGTCCGTGCCTGCTGCGCCGGATGACGCGAGCGGCGAGTACCGCGTCGTGCTCGACACGCTTCGCCGGTCGCTCGAGTCGAGTCCCGACCGTTGGACGCGCATCGCGGCCGGGCTGAAGGGCGTGACGGAGGAGACCACGACGGGCGTGCACCGGCTGTACGAGCTGCACGCCGACGGCGAGCTGCTCTTCCCCGCGATCAACGTCAACGACTCGGTGACGAAGTCGAAGTTCGACAACAAGTACGGCATCCGGCACTCGCTGCCCGACGGCCTGAACCGCGCGACCGACGTGCTCATGGGCGGCAAGGTCGCGTTCGTCGCGGGCTACGGCGACGTCGGGAAGGGCGCCGCCGAGGCGCTCCGCGGCCAGGGCGCCCGCGTCATCGTGTCCGAAATCGACCCGATCAACGCCCTGCAGGCGGCGATGGACGGGTACCAGGTGGCACGGCTCGAGTCCGTGATCGACCAGGTCGACATCCTCGTCACGGGCACCGGCAACAAGGACGTCGTGCGCCTGGAGCACCTGCTGGGGCTGAAGCACCTCGCGGTCGTCGCGAACGTCGGCCACTTCGACAACGAGATCGACATGGCCGCGCTCGAGTCGCTCGAGGGCGCTGAGCGGGTCGAGATCAAGCCGCAGGTGCACGAATGGCGCCTGCCGACCGGGCGCAGCATCCTCGTGCTCTCCGAGGGCCGGCTCATGAACCTCGGCAACGCGACCGGCCACCCGTCGTTCGTGATGTCGAACTCGTTCGCGAACCAGGTGCTCGCGCAGATCGAGCTCTGGACGCGCCCCGACGCCTACCCGATCGGCGTGTACGTGCTTCCCAAGCACCTCGACGAGAAGGTCGCGCGCCTCCACCTCGACGCGCTCGGCGTCGAGCTCACCGTGCTCACGCCTGAGCAGGCGGCGTACATCGGCGTACCCGTCGAGGGTCCGTACAAGGTCGACCACTACCGGTACTGACCTCGAGGCGGATGCCCCGGCGCGTCAGCGCTCGGGGAAGCCGTTCGGCCGGGACTCGAGCACCGGCCCCAGTTCGCGCATGCGCGCGTCGACCAGTGCGAGGGCCGCGAGGTCGCGATCGCGCCGCAGTGCCGCGACGCCGGCGAGCAGGAGTTCGGCTTCCACGTGCGGGATCGGGGAGACGAACGGGGCGACCTCCGCCGCGAGCGACGCGGCCACCCGCTGCCGACTGGCGGGTGCGAGGTGCGGGGCGTTGCGGAGGAACGTGGCGACGCGGCGGGCGAGCGGATCGGGCAGCCGCCCGACGTCGGCGACCTCGGCCCACGCGGCGAGCGGGACGGGCACCCCGAACGACGCGGGCACGTACGCCCGCACGCGCTCCACCTGCCCGTGCGTGCCGGCGAGGATGTCGCCGAGCCGCTTCGAGTCGGGGTTGAGGAAGCCGACGAGCACCGCGAGCCCGCCGAAGGTGAGCCAGATCTCGAGCACGCCCGTGAGGGCGCGGATGAGGGCGTGCCGGAATCCGATCGATCCGCCGTCGTCGCGCACCACGCGGATGCCCATGACGAGCTTGCCGAGCGAGCGCCCTCGCGAGGCGGTCTCGACGGCGGTGGGCAGCACGACGAGGCACGCGACGAGAAGCGTGATGCCGACCGCGCGGAACGCGGCCTCGTCGAGGTCGAGGCCCGAGATCGCCAGGAGCGCGAGCAGGCCCACGACGATCGTGAGGATCACGTCGATCGCCGCCCCGCCGGCACGCATGACGGCGCTCGCCGGGCGCAGGTCGAGTGCCACCGCCTCGCCGGTGAGCACCGCCTCGTCGTCGAGTGCGATCGAGGTCCGCGCAGGGGCGGCGTCGGCGGGCATGGCTAGTATTCAAGCAGATGGACCTCGACGCGCTCGCGACCGCCCGCCACGACGACTGGGAGCGGCTCGACGCGCTCTCGCGCAGGTCGCGCCCGAGCGGCGCGGAGGCCGACGAGCTCATCGAGCGGTACCAGGCCGCGGCGGCCGACCTCTCGCTCGTCCAGGCGACCGCGGGGTCGACCGCGCTGGGGGAGCGGCTCTCCCTCACCCTCGCTCGCGCCCGGCTGCGGTTCACCGGGGTCGCCGAGAACCCCCTGCGACAGCTCTCGCACTTCGCCCTCATCGGGATGCCCGCCGCCCTCTACCGGGTGCGCTGGCTGACCCTCGCCGTCGCGCTCGCGACGTTCGCGGTCTCGGCGCTGTACGCGACGTGGGTGCTCGCCGACCCGCGCGTCCTCGCGAGCCTCGGCAGCGAGGAGGAGCTCCGGCAGCTCGCCGAGGAGGGGTTCGTCGCCTACTACTCAGAGAACCCGGCCGCGTCCTTCGCCGGGGCCGTCTGGACCAACAACGCGTGGATCGCCGCGCAGTGCGTGGCGTTCGGCATCACGGGCGTCTGGGTGCCCTGGGTGATCCTCCAGAACGCGCAGAACCTCGGCCTGACCGCGGCGATCATGTTCGCCTACGACGAGGCCGACACCTTCTTCCTCTACATCGCCCCGCACGGCCTGCTCGAACTCGCCTGCGTGTTCGTGGCGGCCGCGGCCGGGCTGCGGATCTTCTGGGCCTGGGTCGCGCCGGGTGCCCGCACCCGTGGCGCCGCCGTCGCGGAAGACGCGCGCTCCCTGTTCTCGGTCGCGATCGGGCTCGTCTTCTTCCTGCTCCTCGCCGGGGTCATCGAGGGGTTCGTCACGCCCGCACCCTGGCCGTGGCCGGTCAAGATCGGCATCGGCGCACTGGCGCTCGGCCTGCTGCTGTTCGCGATGCTCGTGCTCGGACGCCGCGCGGCCCGCGCCGGCGAGACGGGCGACCTCGCCGAGTTCGACGCGGGGGCGCGTCGCGCGACCGCGGGCTGACGCGCGGCCGGCGGTCGAGCCCACGGCCGCCGCGGCATCGCTAGAGCTGCCCGGCGGCCTTGAGCTCGAGGTACCGGTCGGCGAGTGCCGGGGGGAGGTCGGCCGGGCCGGCGGCCACGGTCGACGCGCCGAGCCGTCGGGCGGCCGCCGCGACACGATCGGCGTCGAGGCGGGTCCGCTCGGCCGCCGCGGCCGCATAGACCTCGGAGAGTTCGTCGCGGTTCCGTGCGGCGATCTCGAGGGTCGGGTCGGCGACGGATGCCACGACCACGCGGTGCCGGGAGGCGAGCTGGGGGAGCACGGAGAGCAGGCCGCGCGCGCTGCCGGGCGAATCCGCCGCGGTGAGGAGGACCACGAGCGCGCGGCGGCTCGTCACCCCGCGGATCTGCGCGGGAACGCCCGCCCAGTCGGCCTCGATGAGCTCCGCGTCGACGTCCGCCATCGTGTCGACCATGCGCGCCAGCAGGTCCGGGCCGCTCGCACCGTGCACGCGCCCGCGGAGCCGGCGGTCCCACAGCAGGAGGTCCACGCGATCGCCGGCGTGCGTGGCGAGGGCGGCGAGCAGGAGCGCCGCCTCGTAGGCGGTGTCGAGGCGCGGTTCGTCGCCGATGCGCGCGGCCGCCGTCCTCGACGTGTCGACGACGATCACGATGCGTCGATCGCGTTCCGGCCGCCACGTGCGGACCATGAGCTTCGCCGACCCGGGCGACTCCGGGTCGGAGCGGCGGGCGGTGGCGCGCCAGTCGATCGATCGCACGTCGTCGCCGCGCACGTACTCCCGGAGGGAGTCGAATTCGGTTCCCTGGCCGCGGATGAGGATCGGGGTCCTGCCGTCCAGCTCGCGCAGTCGCGTGAGGCGCGAGGGGAGGTGCGCCCGGGAGTGGAACGGCGGCAGGACGCGGATCCGTCCGGGCGCCGTGAGGGTCGCCTGCCGGGCCCAGAGGCCGAGCGGTCCGCGTGAGCGGATCGTGACGGCCTCGGTGACGCGGTCGCCGCGGCGGGTCGGCGTGAGCGCGAGCGTCACGC
Organism: Agromyces binzhouensis; assembly: GCF_042672355.1. Lineage (NCBI taxonomy): Bacteria > Bacillati > Actinomycetota > Actinomycetes > Micrococcales > Microbacteriaceae > Agromyces > Agromyces binzhouensis. Next base: position 115,810 of record NZ_JBHXVJ010000002.1, read on the forward strand.
GCCGCCCCTCGCCGGCGGGGACGTCGACGCGAGCGCGGTTGCGTCCGTGCACGCCCGCCGAGGGCGGCCAGCCGTCGCGCACCTCGGCGCGGAGCCTCCGTCGTCCGAGGTTCCGGAGCACCAGCTCGGAGCGGACCGTCTCGCCGAGGCGCAGCCGCGGCGGCAGGTCGCGCTCGACGGCGACCAGGCGTGGGGATGCCGCGGCCGCGAGGTCGATCGCACCGAGGCCGACCGCGACGAGCAGCCACACCACGAGGGTCGCCCATGCGGCGCCCGCGTCGCCGCCGAGCAGCACGACGGGCACGACGCCGAGGGCGACGAGCAGGCTGAATCGTCCGGTGAGCGCCATCGTCAGAGCGGGACCTGCACCTGCTGCACGACCGATCGCAGCACCTGGTCGACCGACACGCCCTCGAGCTCGGCCTCCGGGCGGAGCTGCACGCGGTGGCGCCAGGCCGGGAGCAGCATGGCCTGCACATGGTCGGGCGTGACCTTCTCGACCGCGGTCAGCCACGCCCAGGCCTTCGCAGCGGCGAGGAGCCCCGCGACGGCACGCGGGCTCACGCCGAGCCGCATCGACGGGCTCCGGCGCGTGGCGCGTGCGAGGTCGACGACGTACGCGAGGACGTCGTCGGCGACGCCGACGCGTCGAGCGGCAGCACGGGCGGCGAGGAGCTCGGCCGCGCCGAGCACCGGTTCGACGCCGGCGGCGGCCAGGTCGTGCGGGTCGAAGCCGTCGGCATGGCGCCGGAGCATCGCGACCTCCGCATCGCGCTCCGGCACGTCGAGCACGAGCTTCAACAGGAAGCGGTCGAGCTGGGCCTCCGGGAGCGCGTACGTGCCCTCGTACTCGATCGGGTTCTGGGTGGCGGCGACGAGGAAGGGGGCGGGCAGCGGGCGCGTCACCCCGTCGACCGAGACCTGCCGTTCCTCCATGGCCTCGAGGAGCGCCGACTGCGTCTTGGGAGGCGTGCGATTGATCTCGTCGGCCAGGAGCAGGTTCGTGAACACCGGCCCCTCGCGGAACGCGAACTCGCCGGATCGCGGGTCGTACGCGAGCGAGCCGGTCACGTCGCCGGGCATGAGGTCGGGCGTGAACTGCACACGTCGCGTCTCGAGGCGGAGCGTCCTGCTCAGGGTCCGCACCAGCAGCGTCTTCGCGACGCCGGGGACGCCCTCGAGCAGCACGTGCCCGTCGGCGAGCAGTGCGATGATGAGGCCGGTCACGGCGCCGTCCTGGCCGACGACCGCCTTGCCCACCTCGGTGCGGACGCGGTCGAGCGCGCCGCGCAGCTGCGCGTCGTCGGGGGTCGGGTCGGTCATGGTCGCCTTCCTGTCGGGTCGGTGGCTTCTGGTGCCTGATCTGGTGCGATCGCGGCGCGGACGGCGCGCTCGAGCTCGTCGAGGTCGCGGGCGAGGCGGACCAGGTCGCGGTCGCCCTGCGGTTCGGCGTCGACGAGCAGTGCGCGAACGGATGCCGCGGGCCGGCCGGTCGTGCTCGCGGCGGCCGCGACCACGGCGTCGACCTCGGCGGATCGCGGCAGGCGGAGCGCGGCGGCCAGTCGCCGGATTGCGCCGATCCGCAGCTGGTCGAGCGACCGCAGTCGCGCCGAACTCCGCGCATAGAGGCGAGCCCGGCCCTCCCCGGTCTCGGAGGCGGGGACGTGCACGGGGAGGTCCTCGACGACGAGCGGGCCGAATCGCCGGCCTCGCCAGATCCCGGCGACGACGGTGACGACCACGAGGAGGACGAGCAGCGGGCTCACCCAGCCCGGCGTCAACTCGGCGAGGGTCGGCGCGGCGGCGGCATCCGCGTCGCCGGGGCCGGGGAGGTACCAGGCGACCTCGTCGCGTTCGCCGAGCAGGCCGATCGCGAGGGCCGCGTTGCCGGCCTCGTCGACCGTCTCGTTCGCGAACGGCGTCGTGGCGCCCACCAGGACCACCTCGGCGCCGTCGGGCGAGGTGCCGGCGACGAGTGCGAATCCGTCGCCGGATGGGAAGCAGCCCGAGAATCCCGATGCCGCCGCGTCATCGTCGATCGCGAGGAGGCGTTGGCCGTCGGAGAGCTCGCCGGCCCGATCGGCGGCCGGCAGTCGGCACGCGGCGTCGGCGGGAGGGCCCTCGGCGGCGCCGGCGAGTCGGACCCCGGGCGCGAGCACCTCGAGCGCGGCGAAGTCCGGCCGCGCGACCACGATTCGGTCGGCGACGGAGGCGAGCTCGCGGACGCGCTCGCGATCGAGCACGCCGAGGTCGTCGTGCAGGAACACCGTCGCTCCGCTGCGCGCGGCGTCGAGCGCGCCGTCGAGGGTGCGCACCTGCCCGACCTCGACGCCCCGATCGGCGAGGACGCGGGCGAGCGCCTGGGCACCACCCGGCGCCGGGTTGTCGGCCGCGAGCGGAGACCCCGGCGCTCGCACCGCGCCCTGGAGCGCCACGAGGACCAGCGCACCGGCGAGGAGCGCGAGCGCGATGACGACCCAGGTCCGTCCGCGCCGCAGCGTCCCGCGCGCGCCGGGCGTGATCGCGGGGGCCGGACGGTCCGATCGGGCGCGATCCGTCGACGCGATCCCGACCTCGCGAGCGGCACTCACGTTCCGGCCCCGGCCGACGTGGTCGGTGCGGCGAGCGGGCGCGCCGTGCCGAGTTCGGCATCGAGTGCGGCGACCTCGGCGTAGGCGCCGGCGTCGCCGGTGCGGCCGAGGTAGCGCACGCCGTCGAACGCGTCGGCCGCGTGCTCGAGTGCCCGACCGTACGCGGGGAAGGGCGAGGCCGCCGCGCGGGCCATTCCGTGGGCCGTCGTCCCGGGGTGCACGCGCACGAGCTCGCGCTCGACGAGGGCGCGCATGAGTGCGCGGAAACGCTCCTCGATGGCGAGCGCCCACCGGCCGGATGCCGCCGCCCGCTCGGCGGCGGCGCGGAGCGTCGTGGCATCGCGCAGGTCGCCGTCGTCGAACAGCGCGATCCCGACGGGCGTGCGTCGCCGGAGTCGTGGGAGGCCGAACACGAGGAGGCCGAGCCCCACGAGCCCGGCGACGACGAGCACCGCGATGAGCGCGAGCGTCGGCACCGGCAGCCCGGACGCGCCGCTGAAGAGGCTCGCGATCCAGTCGCGCACCGCCTGCGCCGCGAGGTCGAAGAGGGTCGGTTCGGCCGCGCGGTAGACCGGATCGGCGAGCTCGTCGATCACCCAGCGGCGCGCCTCCGGCGCGTCGGGGTCGAGCGGCGGCTCGAGCCGCGCGAGCGCGGTCAGGACCACGTCGGGGTCGGTTCGCCCGTCGGGACCGGTGCGAACGGATCCGTCACGGGCCGGCCCGCCTCCCTCGCCTCCACGTGCCGCTCGAGTTCGAGGTCGAGCCCCTCGGAGCGCATCCGGAGGTCGATGTAGATCACGGCGATGAGCGCGGCCTGCACGACTGCCACGATCGCGCCGACGAGGATCGAGAGGACGGTGCCGATCACGGTCGAGGCGACGGTCACCGCGTCGTAGGTGGCGCCCGCCGTGGGGTCGAGGATGACGGCGAGGATCGTGCCGCCGAGCATCGGCACCTGGACGACGGTCTGCGCGATCGTCGAGACGATGAGCCCGACGAGGAGGATCAGGCCGAAGGTCCGCCAGAAGTGCCCCGTGGTGAGCTGCCAGGACCGTCGCACGGACTGCGCGATGCCCGCGCGCTCGAGCACGATCACGCTCGGCACGAGCGCGAGTTTCGTCCCCAGCCACGCGGCGAGCACGGCGAGCCCGAGGACGAGCAGGATGATGACCAGCACCACGCCGACGATCGTCAGCGGGTCGGGTGCGATCAGGGCCGTCATCACGATGATCGTGGCGAACACGCCGAAGACCCCGAGCACGATGAGGCTCACGAGCAGGGTCCAGCCGATGAGGGGGCCGATCCGAGCCGCGGCGCGCCGCCACAGCGCCCCGAACCCGAGCCGTTCGCCGAGCGTGCCGCTCGCGACCTCGACGACCATGACGCCCTGCAGGAACGCCCCGGCCACCACGCCGACGGCGACCGGGACGAGCGTCAGCAGGATGAGCCATCCGATCGTTCCGGCCATGATCGCGTCGAGGTCGGCGGCGCTCGCGGACTCGATGCGCCCGATCGCGAGCACGAGGAAGGGCACGAAGACCGCGGCGGTCGCGACGACGGAGGCCAGTTGGACGACGAGTCCCGTGCCGAACACCGGTGCGGGATTCCGGCGGAGGGTCCGGAACGGCGCCCAGAGCAGTGTGCCGAAGCCCATGGGCCGGAGCGGCAGCAGGCCGGGCTTGGGCGGCGGGGTCCACCCGCCGGTCGGAGCGCCGTAGCCGGCGGGCGACTGAGGGCCGTATCCGGGCGCAGGTGGCGGCACGGCGGCGCCCGGCGGAAGCGGGGGCGGCCCGTATCCGGTGCTCGCCGGGGGAGCGGGGGGATGCCACTGCTGATCCGACACGTGCGTCGTGCTCCTTCCCGGGGGATCCCACAATGCTGCCACAGGCCGCCCACGGCCGAGGCGTTCCCTCGAACGGCTACGCTGGTGCCACTGGACCGCCGACCGGCCTGCGCGCCGGAGCCCACGGAGAACGAACGCATGACGCCTCGCGTACTCGTCGTCGACGACGACACGGCCCTCGCCGAGATGATCGGCATCGTGCTGCGCACGGAGGGGTTCGACCCGGTGTTCTGCGCCGATGGGGGAGGCGCGCTGGCGGCGTTCCGCGATGCCAGGCCCGACCTCGTGCTCCTCGACCTCATGCTCCCGGGAATGGACGGCATCGAGGTGTGCGGCCGCATCCGAGCCGAGAGCGGCACGCCGATCATCATGCTGACCGCCAAGAGCGACACCGCCGACGTCGTCAAGGGGCTGGAGTCGGGCGCCGACGACTACATGGTCAAGCCCTTCAACCCGAAGGAGCTGGTGGCTCGCATCCGCACGAGGCTCCGCCCGACGCCCGACACGGTGGTCGACACGATCTCGGTCGGCGACCTCGAGATCGACGCGGCCGGCCACGAGGTCCGACGCGGTGACGAGCGGATCAACCTCACCCCGCTCGAGTTCGACCTCCTGCTCACGCTCGCCTCGAAGCCGCAGCAGGTGTTCACGCGCGAGATGCTGCTCGAGCAGGTGTGGGGCTACCACTACAAGGCCGACACGCGACTCGTGAACGTCCACGTGCAGCGCCTGCGCGCCAAGGTCGAGCACGATCCCGACAACCCGCGGATCGTCATGACCGTCCGCGGCGTGGGCTACCGCGCCGGCGCCACCACCTGAGGCGGGTCGCGCCATGTCGACCGCGGCGGGCCCGGCGCAGCGCGCCGCCGGATGGCTCCGCGAACGGATTCGGCGCTTCTCCACGCTGTGGCGCCGGTCGCTGCAGTTCCGGACCGTCCTCATCACGCTCGGGCTGTCGAGCCTCGCGATCCTCGTCATCGGCTTCACGATCTCGTTCACCGTCGCGTCGAACCTGTTCCAGGCCCAGGTCGAGGATGCGCTCGGAGCGTCGTCGACGGCCGCCACAGCCGCCCAGGGCATCCTCGATTCATCGGACGCCGCCGACCGGGCGAGCGTGCAGGCCGTGACCAACACCGCGATCGAGACGGTGATCGGGGTCTCCGGCAGCGCGGACATCGCGCTGTTCCGCGCGCCCGGCACGACCCCGGTCGTGCTCGCGCCCCCGGACTTCCTGAGCCCGGACCTCGGCGGGAAGATCTCGCCCGAACTCCGTGAGCGCGTGCAGGAGAACCCGGAGACCCAGTACTGGCAGTCGGTCGAGCTCGCAGGCGAGGACGAGCCCGTTCCGGGCATCGTGGTGGGCACCGACCTGATCATCCCTGGAGGCGCCGGACGCTACGAGCTGTACATCGGCTACGACCTCGCGGACGCCGCCCAGACCCTCGCGTTCATGCAGCTCACCGGCGCGATCGGCGCCGTCGCGCTGATCGCGCTCCTCAGCGCGATCACGCTCATCGTGGTCCGCTGGGTGATCGAGCCCATCCAGGCGGTGTCGGCGACCAGTCGTCGCCTCGCCGCGGGGGACCTCGGCGTCCGGCTGCCCGCCAAGGGGGAGGACGAGCTGGCCGCGCTCGCGGAATCGTTCAACGGAATGGCGGACACCCTCCAGGCACGCATCCGGGAGCTCGCCGAGCTGTCGGTCATGCAGCAGCGCTTCGTGAGCGACGTCTCGCACGAGCTGCGCACGCCGCTCACGACCATCCGGCTCGCGGGCGAGGTGCTCTACGGCCAGCGCGAGGACTTCCCGCCCGCGACCGCCAGGACCGCGGAGCTCCTGAAGACCCAGACGGAGCGCTTCGAGACGCTGCTCGCCGACCTGCTCGAGATCAGCCGGTACGACGCGGGTTCGGTCGAGCTCGAGACCGAGCCGACCAACCTGGTGAACCTCGCCGCCGAATCCGTCGAGTCGATGCAGTCGCTCGCCCACGAGCGCGGCAGCGAGCTCCGCCTCGAGGCGCCCGGGGGACACCTCGACGCGGAGGTCGATCCCCGCCGCATCCGCCGCATCGTGCGCAACCTGATCGGCAACGCGATCGAGCACGGGGAGGGCCGCCCGATCGTCGTGGCGGTCGACTCGAACGCGACCGCGGTGGCGCTCTCCGTCCGCGACTACGGACTCGGCATGTCCGAGGAGGCGGCCCTGCGGGTCTTCGATCGCTTCTGGCGGGCGGACCCGAGTCGACGGCGGACCATCGGGGGGACCGGCCTCGGGCTGGCGATCTCGCTCGAGGACGCGGTCGCCCACGGCGGCACGCTCGACGTCTGGTCGCGGGAGGGGCGGGGGACGGTCTTCCGCCTCGTCCTGCCGCGCGTGCACGACGACTCCCGGAGCGTCGTCCCGCCGCTTCCGCTCGAGCCGGCGGATCCCGACGCGGTCGGCCCGGCCGGCGACGCACCGCGCTCCGACGACGGCGCCGCGATCCAGGAGGTCAGCGATGTCTAGCCGCCCATCCCGTGCGCGTCGCGTGCCGGCGGCGATCGCCGCCGCGGCGCTCGTCGCGGTGCTCGCCGGGTGCGTGTCGATCCCCACGAGCGGCGTCGTCAACCAGGGCAACCCCGAAGCGACGGAGCAGCCCGTCGACGTCGACGTCCTCCCTCGCGGGCCTCGTGAGGATGCCACCCAGCAGCAGATCCTCGAGGGTTTCATCGACGCCGCCGCGAGTCCCAGCGGCAACTACGAGATCGCCCGCCAGTTCCTCACGCCCACGTTCGCAGACGAGTGGGAGTCGGGCGCCGCGGTGTCGATCGACGTGCTCGCCGATCGCTCGTACACGCAGCTCGGCGACGACCTCATCCGGATGCGGGTCGTGCCGCAGGCGAGCCTCGCCGAGAACGGCCAGTACATTGCCGCCGGCTCGACCGAGCCCGTGCAACTCGAGTACCGCTTCGAGCAGGTCGACGAGCAGTGGCGGATCTCGCTCGCCCCGCCGGGCGTGCTCATCGACGAGACCAGCTTCGGGTTGGTCTACCGCGACTACAGCCTCGCGTTCTTCGATCCGCAGTTCAGGTACATCGTCCCCGACGTCCGCTGGTTCGCCGGCCGCGACTCCCTCCAGACGAGCATCGTCCGGGCGCTGCTCGCCGGACCCGTCGAATGGCTCGCTCCGGGCGTGGCATCCGCGTTCCCGGAGGACGTCGAACTCGGGCAGTCCACGGTTCCCGTCACCGGCGGGACCGCGGAGGTCGACCTTGCCGGGGCGGCGTTCGACAACCTGCGGACCATCCAGCTCATGCGCTACCAGCTCGAGCAGAGCCTCGCGCCCGTCCGCAACGTCGACGACGTCTCGCTCACGCTGAACGGCGTTCCACTCAGCGCCCCGGAGACGTCGGACCTGCCGGAGCGGACGCTGCGGGTGGATGCGCGCCCGGCCGTCTACGACGGCGAGAGCTTCGGGTACCTGTCGTCGGCGGGCGACCAGGTGACCCCGATCGACGGCGTGTCCGATCAGGTCGTGGCGCTCGGCCCGTCGGGCGCCGCACTCGGGTCGGGGGCGGCGGCCGCTGCGGTGCTCGCGGACGACGGCGTGCACCTCGTGCGATCGGGCGCCGACGCCGTGCTCCTCGATCCCCGCGACGGGCTCATCACGCCCGCACTGGACGTCGACGGGACCCTGTGGTCGGTGCCCCGCGACGCTCCCGACGAGCTCGCCTGGTTCGCGGAGGACGGATCGAGCGGCCAGATCGGCGTGCCGTGGAACGCCGACCGCATCGTGTCGCTCCAGCTCTCACGCGACGGCACGCGCATGGTGGCGCTGCTCGTCGATGGCTCGCGCACTCGCCTCGTCGCGGCGTCGGTGGTGCGCGGCGAGAACGGCGTCCCGGTCGAACTGGGACCGGTCACGCTCGAACTCGCGGCATCGGGCGGCACGCCGCTCGACGTCGCGTGGCTGGATTCCCGCACCGTCGGAACCCTGACGCAGACGTCCGAGTCGGACACCCGACTGACGGTGCAGGAACTGGGCACGCCCGTCGAGTCCCGCGACGGGCCGCCGTCGGGCATCCAGGTCGATGGAGCGAACAGCCTGCGCGACCTGAGGATCCTCACCTCCGACGGCGACCTCGCCACCGGCGCGGGAGTCTTCTGGCAGGTGCAGGCGCGCGACCTCCGGTTCCTCGCGACGCAGCAGACCGGCTGAGCGTCCGCGCTCCGCTCCTCCACACCGGCGGGGAGCGGCGAGGCGGGCGAGGTGCCGCCCGTTGCGCGCACGCGGCCGCCGGGGCGCGCCATCCTGCCGCCATGACCGTCTCGCCCGGCAGCGGATGGTCGGGCGCGGCGCGAGCGGCCGCGCTCGACGCGCTCGCCCTGCTCCTGCCCGTCGCTTGCGCCGGATGCGGCGCACCGGATCGAGGCCTCTGCGTCGCATGCCGCACCGCGATCGCGCCACGACCGATGCGGGTCGAGCGCACGGGTGCGGGCATCGCGGCGTGGGCGGCGCTCGAGTACGCGGGGACGCCCGCCCGCGTCATCCGCGCCTTCAAGGAGGAGGGGCGGACGGATGTCGCGCGGATGCTCGGCGGGGCGCTCCGCGCGGCCCTCGGCGCCGCGGCGGCCGCGTTCGACGACGGCGTCCCGCGCGAGGTCGCCGTCGTCCCCTCGACCGCCGCCGCGCGGCGGGCTCGCGGCTACGACCCGGTGCGGACGCTCGTGAGCCGGGCGGGGTTCGCGCCCGCGGACGTGCTCAGGGCGCGCGACCGCGTGGACCAGGCGACGCTCGGTCGAGAGGCCCGGCGCGCCAACTCCGACGGCTCGTTCGCCGCCCCGCGCACCCTCGCCGGACGGCGGTTCCTGCTCGTCGACGACATCGTGACGACCGGATCGACACTCGCCGACGCGACTCGGGCGATCCACGCGGCGGGGGGATCGGTGGACGCGATCTCGGTGCTCGCCCAGACCCGCCTGCGAATCGTCCGAGGAGATCCGGACGCGTGAGCATCCACCCGTGACATCCGTCACCTCGGGGGCTACGGTGTCAGGACAGGCGTGGTCGCACCACCCCTTCAGAACCGGGTGACACGCCGGTGGATGGAGGTTGACATGGAACTGAACATCGTCGGACGCAACCTGGAAGTGACCGATCGATTCCGCGCCTACGCGGCCGAGAAGGCCGAGAAAGTCTCCAGCCTGTCCGACCGAGCCATTTCGCTCGACATCAAGGTCAGCCGTCACAACGAGAAGAACGGCAACAACTCCGGCCTGGACCGGGTCGAGCTCACCCTCGTCGGAAAGGGCCCCGTGGTCCGGGCCGAAGCCGACGGGGCCGACAAGTACGCGGCGCTCGATGTCGCGCTCGGGAGGCTCCTCGAGCGGATCCGCCGCGCCAAGGACCGACGGAAGGTCCACCGAGGCGGCAGCCGCCGGCCGACCTCGCTCCGCGAGGCCACCGACGCGGGCTTCGCCGACATGGGCGTGCAGGCCGCGGACGTCGAGATCCTCGAGAAGGTCCGCACCGGCAACATCCCGGTGGTGGGCGAGGAGCCCGCGGCCGAGGAGGACGAGGACTACTCGCCCGTGGTGATCCGCCGCAAGGTCTTCGCAGCGACTCCCATGACCGTCGACGACGCGCTGTACCACATGGAGCTCGTCGGCCACGACTTCTACCTCTTCATCGACTCGGAGAACCATCGGCCGAGCGTCGTCTACCGCCGGAAGGGCTGGGACTACGGCGTGATCGGCCTCGACGAACACGCCCAGGCCGACCAGGCCGAGGCGGCCGAAGCACTCGGGCTCGCGCGCACGAGCGCCTGACCCGCCTCCACCGACCCGCGACGGCCCCGGGGCGGCACGCGTCGTGCGTGCGCCCGGGGCCGTCGCCCAGTCCACTGCCCAGTAGCATGGCTATGATGACCGTCGGCAAGGCGGATCCTCCGGCGTGCGCGGGTGCCCCACCCCGACGTCGCACGCCTGAACGACAACGGGAGAGCAGTTCGTGGCTTCGATTCTGGAAAAGGTCCTCCGCGTCGGCGAGGGTCGCACACTCAAGCGGCTCGAGAACTACGCCGCCGCGATCAACGCCCTCGAAGACGACTTCCGGGCGCTGAGCGACGAGGAGCTCAAGCACGAGACCGTCGAGCTCCGTGAGCGTTACGGCAACGGCGAGTCGCTCGACGACCTCCTGCCCGAGGCGTTCGCCGCGGTCCGCGAGGCGAGCCGCCGCACGCTCGGGCTGCGCCACTTCGACGTGCAGCTCATGGGCGGCGCCGCACTCCACCTCGGCAACATCGCCGAGATGAAGACCGGTGAGGGCAAGACGCTCGTGGCGACGACCGCGGCCTACCTCAACGCGCTCACGAGCCGGGGCGTGCACATCGTCACGGTCAACGACTTCCTCGCGAGCTACCAGTCCGAGCTCATGGGCCGCGTCTTCCGCGCCCTCGGCATGACGACCGGATGCATCGTGGCGGGCCAGACCCCCGCAGTCCGCCGCGAGCAGTACGCGGCCGACATCACGTACGGAACGAACAACGAGTTCGGCTTCGACTACCTGCGCGACAACATGGCGTGGCAGGCGGGCGACATGGTCCAGCGCGGCCACTACTTCGCGATCGTGGACGAGGTCGACTCGATCCTCATCGACGAGGCGCGGACGCCGCTCATCATCTCCGGTCCGGCGTCGGGCGAGGCGAACCGCTGGTTCACCGAGTTCGCCAACCTCGCCAAGCGGCTCGTCCCGGGCGAGGACTACGAGGTCGACGAGAAGAAGCGCACCGTCGGCGTGCTCGAGCCGGGGATCGAGAAGGTCGAGGACTACCTCGGCATCGACAACCTGTACGAGTCCGCGAACACGCCGCTCATCTCGTTCCTGAACAACTCCATCAAGGCGAAGGCGCTGTTCAAGAAGGACAAGGACTACGTCGTGATGAACGGCGAGGTGCTCATCGTCGACGAGCACACGGGTCGCATCCTCGTCGGGCGACGCTACAACGAGGGCATCCACCAGGCGATCGAGGCGAAGGAGGGCGTGCAGGTCAAGGCCGAGAACCAGACCCTCGCGACCGTCACGCTGCAGAACTACTTCCGCCTGTACGACAAGCTCGCCGGGATGACCGGCACCGCCGAGACCGAGGCGGCAGAGTTCATGTCGACGTACAAGCTCGGCGTCGTGGCGATCCCGACGAACCGGCCGATGGTCCGCATCGACCAGCCCGACCTCGTCTACAAGAACGAGGAGGCCAAGTTCGCCCAGGTCGTCGAGGACATCGTCGAGCGGCACAAGAAGGGCCAGCCCGTCCTCGTGGGCACGACGAGCGTCGAGAAGAGCGAGTACCTCTCGCGCCTGCTCGCCAAGAAGGGCGTGCGGCACGAGGTGCTGAACGCCAAGAACCATGCGCGCGAGGCCGCGATCGTCGCGCAGGCGGGACGATACGGCGCCGTCACCGTCGCGACGAACATGGCGGGCCGCGGAACCGACATCATGCTGGGCGGCAACGCCGAGTTCATCGCCGTGCAGAAGATGCACGAGCGCGGGCTCAGCCCCGTCGACACCCCGGATGAGTACGAGGCGGCGTGGGACGAGGTCTTCGAGAAGATCAAGTCCGAGACCGCGGGCGAGGCGGAGAAGGTCCTCGACGCGGGCGGGCTGTACGTGCTCGGAACCGAGCGACACGAGTCGCGACGGATCGACAACCAGCTGCGCGGTCGTTCCGGCCGCCAGGGGGATCCCGGCGAGAGCCGCTTCTACCTCTCCCTCACCGACGACCTCATGCGGCTCTTCAACGCGGGCGCGGCCGAGAGCCTCATGTCGCGGGGCGTCCCCGACGACGTCGCGATCGAGTCCAAGGTCGTCACGCGTGCCATCCGCTCCGCGCAGTCCCAGGTCGAGGCGCGCAACGCCGAGATCCGCAAGAACGTCCTGAAGTACGACGACGTCCTGAACCGACAGCGTGAGGCGATCTACTCGGACCGTCGGCACATCCTCGAGGGCGACGACCTGCACGACCGGGTCCAGAGCTTCCTCGAGCAGGTCATCGACGAGGTCCTCGACGAGCACACCGCGGGGGGCAGCCCCGACGAGTGGGACTTCGACGCCCTGTGGGCGGAGCTCAAGACGCTCTATCCGATCGGCATCACGATCGACGAGGTCGTCGCCGAGGCTGGCGAGAAGGGGCGCGTCAACCGCGACTTCGTCCGGCGCGAGATCCTCTCCGACGCCAAGCTCGCGTACGAGCGCCGTGAGCAGCAGCTCGGCAGCCCGGCGATGCGCGAACTCGAGCGCCGCGTGGTGCTCTCGGTCATCGACCGTCGCTGGCGGGACCACCTCTACGAGATGGACTACCTCAAGGACGGCATCGGCCTACGAGCGATGGCCCAGCGCGACCCGCTCGTGGAGTACCAGCGCGAGGGCTACGCGATGTTCCAGCAGATGATGGGCTCGATCCGCGAGGAGACCATCGGGTTCCTCTTCAACCTCGAGGTCGAGGTCGCGCCGCAGGCGGGCGTCGCCGGCCCGCGCATCGAGGCGAAGGGGCTCCAGCGGCCGACAGCCCCCGAGGAGAAGCTCAGCTACACGGCCCCGAGCGATTCCGGTGGGGTCGAGGTCCGCAATCAGCGTGGGCAGCTTCAGCAGGCCGCGACCCAGCGCGCCCGCCGTGCCGTGGCCCAGCAGTCCGCCGAGCCGCAGCAGCCGCAGGCGCCCGCCGCGCGCGGCGCGTTCGGCCAGCGGCAGGAGGGCGACGCGGGCCCGATGAACCGCCAGGAGCGGCGCGCGCAGGAGCGCAAGGGTCGCTGACCCGCGAACACGTTCGGACGGCCCGGGGGGACCCGGGCCGTCCGCGTGTTCCGGCGAGCTGCGGCCACCACCCCGCGGCGCGCTCAGCCGGATTCGCCCCGACCGTCGAGGAACGAGGTGTGCACCGGCCCCAGGCCCTTGACCTCGACGATGCCGCGTTCGGTGACGAGGTAGCCGGACCCGAGGTCGGCTGCGACGCGATCGCTCAACTGGATCGTGCCCGCCGGCGCCGTCGACTGCATGCGGCTCGCGGTGTTCACGGTCGAGCCGTACACGTCCCAGAGGAAGCGCGAGTCGCCGATGACGCCCGCGACCGCGGGTCCGACGTCGATCCCGATACGCAGGCGGATGCCCGCGCGCCCACCGATGGCGTGTGCGGCCGCGATCTCCCGGAGTCCGAGCGCGAGGTCTGCGAGCGCCGACAGGTCCGTCGCCCCGGACGGCCCGCCGCTGATCGCGAGGTAGGCGTCGCCGATCGTCTTGACCTTGGTCACGCCGAGCCGCGAGGCGAGCTCGTCGAACTCGCGGAGCACGTCGTTGAGGTCGTGCACGAGGTCGTCGGCGGACACCGACTCCGACAGGCTCGTGAAGTCGACGATGTCGGCGATGAGGACCCCGAGGCGTTCGTAGCGATCGGCGATCGGCCGCTCGCCGGCGATCAGCCGGTCGGCGATCGCGTCGGGCAGCACGTTGCGGAGCAGCCGGTCGGTGCGGTCGCGTTCGTCGGCCAGCGCGGCAGCCAGCCGATCGCGCGAATTCACGTAGGACGCCATCGCGACGAACATGATGGTCGAGATCGAGACGATGTTCACCGCGAAGAAGACGGTGATCACGTTCGCGTCGAGCGGCGCCACCAGGCCGCGGAGCATCGGCTCCAGTGGGACGAGAGCCACCACGATCGCCGTGAACACGGCGAACACGATCCAGGGTCGCGATGCGCGCGTGAAGGAGAGGGCGCCGATGGGCGCCGCGAGCGAGAAGAGGATGACGGCGCTGCTCTGCACGAACCCGCCGAGGGCCACGTGCACGAGCGGAGGCAGGAGCAGGAACATCACGAGCTGCGATGCGCGCAGCCACCGATCGTCGTGCGTCCGCCGGAGCACGAGAAGCCCGACGACCGTCATGAGCACGTAGAACGACGGGATGCCGGCCGCGACCGGGCGGCCGATCGCGTAGTAGAACATCGCCCACGGCGTCACGACGACGGCCGTGAACACGGCGGTGAAGGTCAGGACCGACTTCTCCATGCGGCGATCGTCGTCGTCGTCGATCGAGAAGCCGGCGGATGCCACGGCCGCGACCAGGCGAGGAATGCGGCTCGTCGGCGTCGAGCTGGGCTCCATCGCCTGAGCATATTGGATCGGGTCGCCCATCGGATCAGGTCGCCGCGGCGGGGACCGAACCGATCACAGCACGCTGATGACGCTCGCCCGCCAGCGCTGGTCGAGACCCTCCAGCCGGATCGCGACGGCGCGGGACCTCGCGCGCTGATGCACCATGACGACCGCTTCGACGATGCCGTCGGCAGGTTCGCCGAGGTGCACGCGGCCGACGGTGAAGGCGGGGCGCTGGGGCACGAGCCCCTTCACGCGCCGTGCCCGCGCGGCGAGGACGACGCGCTTGGAGAGGTTGCGGTACACGTCGTCGGTGACCCATCGCGCGAGCTGCTCGAGGTCGCGCGCGCCTGCGAGCACCTCGATCACGCAGTGCGTGAGGTTCCGGAGGACCGGCTCGGGGTCGGGCAGCTCGGCGCGCCCTGCGCGCTGCCGGGCGAAGTAGTCGTCGAGGTCGAGACGGCGGGCACTCGTCCCGTGGATCGCGGCGCTGCGAGGCGCGCCGATCTGGCGTGCGGTCATGACGGCTCCAGTAGGGCGGGGCGGTCGGCGGGGGTCCGCCGCGACGTGCCCCCTCTTCGGGGGTGCTCGGGTGGTCTAGATCGAACGGTAGGGGCGCCGGCGTGCGGGTGTCAAGGGAAATGGTCGCCTGTGGACAACCGAGTCGACGGGCGACGAGCGGAGGTAGCGTCGGCGCATGCGATGGGACCGGCTGTTCGACGATCTCGAGTCGCAGCTCGACCGCGATCGCCTCGAGGAGGCGCGGTCGCTCGCGATCGAGTCGGAGCGCGCGCGCATCGGTCGTCTCGGGCTGCGAGAGCGGATCGCGGCGATGGCGGGTGCCGACGAGGGGTCGATCCGGTTCGAACTCGTCGACGCGACGTCGATCCAGCTGCGGCCCACGGCCTTCGGTCGGGACTGGATCGGCGGCGTCCCCGCCGGGCGCCCCGGGGCGCAGTGCGTCGTCCCGGTCACGGCGATCGCCGCCGTGTCCGCGAGCCGCCGGCAGGTGGAGGAGAGCCTCGCCCCGCAGGCGGCGTCGGGCGGGCTCATCGAGCGCATCGGCCTGGCCTTCGCGCTCCGGGACCTCGGCCGGCGTCGCGCCGGCGTCGAGGTGCGAACGCGCGACGGCAGCGTGCACGGCACGATCGACCGCGTCGCCGCCGACCACCTCGACGTCGCGTTGCACGAGCCGGGCGTTCCGCGCCGCGAGCGCGAGGTCCGCGGGTACCGCCTGGTCCCGTTCGAGCGGATCACCGCCGTCGTGGCGGCCGACGCGACCTGATCCTCCTCAGTCCACCGGGCGCAGCCCGCCCGGACGGACTCCGGCGAACTCGATCACGTTGGCGAACTCGCCCTCGTTCCAGGCGACCTCGCGCCGGGTGGACTCGTAGCGCATCTCGATGAACACCTCGAGCTGCGAGCGCTCGACGCGCCACGGTCCGCGGTCGCCGATGCGGATGGCCGGAAGCTCGCCCGAGATCACGAGCTCGTGCACGGTCTCGACGTCGACCGCGAGCACCTCCGCCGTGTCGGCGATGGTGAGGAAGCGGCCGAGCGGCTCGCCCGCAGCGTGGTGGACCATCACTCAAGTATCGGCGCGTGCCGCTTCGGCCGGGTGTCGTGTGGATAACTTCACGGCGTCCTCCCGGACTCCGGCGACGATGGGTGGCGGTCGCCGACCGGGTGTGCGACCAGGGGAGGAGCAGTGATGCCGGAACGTCCGACGCGGCAGGCCCGCGAGCGGCGGCGGATCGATCCGCGGCTGCTCCTCGGGCTCGTGCTCGTCGCGGGGTCGACCGTCGGCGTCTGGGCCGTGGTCGAGTCGCTCGACGACACGACCCGGGTGCTCGTGGCACCCGTGACGGTGACCGCGGGCTCCCGCGTCTCGCCGTCCGACCTCCGGGTCGAGCGGGTGCGACTCGGCGACCTCGTCGACGGCTACCTCGTGCCGGGAGACGTCCCGGACGACGGGCTCGTCGTGACGCGGACGGTGCGGGCGGGCGAACTCGTGCCCGCGGCATCCGTCGCCGACGTCGCCGTCGTCGGGACCGCGACCGTCGTCGTGCCGAGCCGCGGCCTGCTCGCGCGCGAGATCGCGCCGGGCGCGGTCGTCGACGTGTGGGCCGCGCGTGAACTCGAGCGCGACGTGTTCGAGCCGCCCGTCGTGCTCGTCGCCGGCGCCGAGGTCGCCGCCGTCCTGGAGCCCGACGGCATGGTCGCGGGCGGCGGGCCGAGCGTCGAACTGCTCATCCCGCGTGCGAAGACGGCCGCCCTGCTCGAAGCGCTCGCCTCGGGGGATGCGATCGACCTCGTTCCCGCGGCGGCCGCGACGGGCTCCGGCTGATGGCACGGCTGGCGCTCGCGCTCGACCCCTCGGTCGAGGATCGCATCCTCGCCGACCTCGTCGAGGCGGGCCACACGATCGTGGCACGGGTCGTCGGGCGGCGCGACGTGCTCGACTGCCTCGACGTGCTCGCGCCCGACGTCGTCGTGGTCGGCGCGGGTGCGGCGACGCTCGACGCGGAACTCCTCGCGGCCTGCGACGAGCGCGGCATCCGGCTCATCGCGCTGGCGTCCACGGACCGCGACCGCGCCGAGGCCGATCGCATCGGCCTGCACGAGGTGCTCGACGCCGATGCCGAGCCTGCCGAGCTCGAAGCGCTGCTCGCGGGCGGACCGCCGGTCCCGTCCCGGCTCGGCGACGCACCGACCGAGACCGCCGCGCCGCGCCGGGCCGATGCCGCCGGCGTCGTCGCGGTGTGGGGTCCGGCAGGCGCGCCCGGGCGGACGACGACGGCCGTCGGCCTCGCCTCCGAGCTCGCCGCCGCCGGGCACCTCGTTGCGCTCGTCGACGCCGACCCCTACGGCGGGGCGATCGCCCCCGCGCTGGGGCTGCTCGACGAGGCGCCGGGGTTCGCATCGGCGTGCCGGCTCGCCGGATCCGGCGCGCTCGACCGGGTCGAACTCGAGCGCATCGCGCAGCGCTACTCCTCCCCGAGGGCATCGTTCGACGTCTTCACCGGGCTGGTCGGGCCGAGCCGATGGCCCGAACTGTCGCAGGAGCGCGTCGCCGAGGCGCTGCGGGTCATGCGGGCGCGCTTCGAGTTCGTGGTGGTCGACGTGGGCTTCAGCCTCGAGCGCGACGAGGAGCTCACGAGCGACCCGTTCGCGCCCCGGCGCAACGCCGCCACCTTCGCGGCCCTCGCCGCGGCCGACCGGGTCGTGGCCGTCGGACTGGCCGACCCCGTCGGGCTCTCCCGCCTGCTCCGCGGCCACGCCGAGCTCGTCGAGCACGTCGACCCCGATCGCATCGACGTCGTGGTCAATCGCGTGCGCACGAGCGCCCTGGGCATCGACGCCCACGCGCAGGTCCGGCAGACCCTGCGCCGGTTCGCCGGGCTCGCCGACGCCGTCCTGCTGCCGCACGACGGTCGGGCCGCGGATGCCGCGATCCTCACCGCGCGCACGCTCCGCGACGCGGCACCGCGTTCGGCCCTCCGGGCGGCGCTGCGCTCGTACGTCGACGTCCGGCTGCTCCCGCAGCCGGTGGAGCGCCGCCCACGTCGGGACATCCTGGGAGCCCTGCGCCGGCGCACGGCGGCGGCCTGAGGCATCCGCTCGGGTGGGTACGCTTGACCCGTGTCGACCCTCAGTGACCTCGTCCTCGCCCAGGGGCGCAGCAGCCAGGCCGACGTCGACTGGCTGCACATGCTCGTCGGCGACCTCCAGCTGCTCGCCGACCTCGCCTTCGCCGACATCGTGCTGTGGGTGCCGTCGGGCGATGACGGCTTCGTCGCGGTCGCCCACTCCCGCCCGTCGAGCGCGGCGACGCTGTTCTACCGCGACTTCGTCGGGCAGGGCATCCGGAGCGAGTGGCGGGACCTCGTCTCGGAGGCCTTCGGCGCGCGTCGGATCCAGGAGTCGTCGGCCCCCGACTGGTACGAGGAGATGCCGACGCGCGTGCGCGCGGTGCCCGTGATGCGGCGCCTGTCCGTGACGGGCACGGCGCTCGCGCCCGACCCGGTCGCCGTCATCACCCGGCACACCAACCTCGGCTCGACGCGGACCCCCAGCCGGCAGGAGCTCACGTTCAACGACTGCGCGGACGAGCTGTTCCAGATGATCGCCTCCGGCGACTTCCCCGACCTCGGCGCTCCGACCGGACCGCGTCGCGGAGCGCCCCGCGCCTCCGACGGCCTGATCCGGCTCGACGTCGACGGCGTGACGACGTTCGCGAGCCCCAACGCGCTCTCGGCGTTCAACCGCATGGGCTTCGACGACGAGCTCGAGGGGCAGTCCCTCGCAGAGGTCGCGACGCGCCTGCTCAGCGGCAAGCTCGACGTCGACGAGTCGCTCCCGCTGGTCGTGACGGGGCGGGCGCCGTGGCGCACCGACGTCGAGTCGCGCGGGGTGACCGTGTCGATCCGAGCCATCCCGATCCGGCGGCGGGGCGAGCGGACGGGCGCCATCGTGCTCTCGCGCGACGTCACCGAGCTCCGCCATCAGGAACAGGAGCTCATCACCAAGGACGCGACGATCCGCGAGATCCACCATCGCGTCAAGAACAACCTGCAGACCGTCGCGTCGCTCCTGCGGATCCAGGCGCGCCGCACCCACTCCGACGAGGCGCGCGACGCGCTCACGCAGGCGATGCGCCGCGTCGGCGCGATCGCCGTCGTCCACGACACCCTCTCCGAGGGGCTCACGCAGAACGTGGACTTCGACGAGGTGTTCGACCGGGCCCTGCTGCTCGTCGCCGAGGTCGCGGCGGCGCACAACACGACCGCCCACCCGAAGAAGTCCGGGACGTTCGGCGTGCTGCCGAGCGAGTACGCGACGCCGCTCGCGCTCGCGCTCACCGAGCTCGTCACGAACGCCGTGGAGCACGGTCTCGCCGGGCAGGAGGGCGACGTGGAGGTCATCGCCGACCGCTCGGAGACGCAGCTCATCGTCCAGGTGCGCGACAGCGGATCGGGCCTGCCCGAGGGCAAGGTCGGAGAGGGCCTCGGCACGCAGATCGTGCGCACCCTCATCCAGGGCGAGCTCGGCGGGACCATCGACTGGCACACGGTCGTCGGCAGCGGCACCGAGGTCACCATCGAGGTCCCGCTGCGCTGGATCACGAAGCCCTGACCGCGGACATGCGAACGGCACCCGCGCGATCGCGGGTGCCGTCCGGTCCGGGTGCTGCGGGGAGGTGCGCGACCTGCGGGGGTTCGGCTCCGTCGGGGACGACCTCGGGTCGTCGGAGCCAGGACGCGCGGTGCGCGCCGGTTCTCAGCCGGCGCGACGGGCGCGAGCTGCGCGGCGCTTCAGGGCGCGGCGCTCATCCTCGCTCAGACCGCCCCAGACGCCCGAGTCCTGACCGGTCTCGAGGGCGTACTGCAGGCAGATCTCGGTGACGGTGCATCGGGCGCAGACGGCCTTGGCCTTCTCGATCTGGTCGACAGCCGGACCGGTGTTGCCGACGGGGAAGAAGAGTTCCGGGTCGGCCGTGAGGCAGGCGGCTTTGTCGCGCCAATCCATGTAGATGCTCCTTGTTTCATCGGTTCGCAGCGGACGCACGCGTGCGCAGCCGGGAACCGGCGGTGCTGCAGGGGGAAAGCCGAATCTCGGGAAGTAGGATCGTGGGAAGCGATCGGCTCACGTCCCTGTGAGCATCAATTCGGCCTCATAAATGGTCGCATAGCGAGAGAAGCGAATCAAGAGTGCTCTTCGGGAGATGTCTGTGAATGCGAGCGGCGTCCGGGCCGCCTTCGTGACCGTCGTCGCACTGCTCTTCGCCGAGGCCGGAGCACTCCTGGCGGTCCTCGCGTGGCTCGTGGTCGACCTCCTCGTGCTGCAGCCGTCGTCGTTCGCGACCGCCGTCGCGCTCGTGGTGGTGGTCGCGATCGCCGCCGCCTGGGTGACGGCGATCGCGGTGGCATCCGTGCGCCGTGTGCCATGGTCGCGCGCGGCCGCGATCGTCTGGCAGGTGCTCCAGCTCTCGATCGCCGTCGGCGCGTTCCAGGGCCTGTTCGCGCGACCCGACGTGGGCTGGGTGCTGCTCGTTCCGGCGATCACCGTGATCGGGCTGCTGCTCTGGCCGCCCGTGCGCGACCTGTACGCACGACCCGAGGACGCTCCGGCCGCGTGAGCCGGGAGCGCGCGCGGAGACGCCGACGGGCGGCCTTCGCATCGTGCGACGACCGCCCGTCGGGTGCGGGAGGCGGCGGGCTCAGCCGTCGAGGCCGAGCTCCTTGCGGATCCGGGCGACGTGCCCGGTCGCCTTCACGTTGTACATCGGCTTCGCGATCCGGCCCTCCTCGTCGATGAGGAAGGTCGAGCGGATGGAGCCCGTCACCGTCTTGCCGTACAGCTGCTTCTCGCCCCAGGCGCCGTACGCCTGCTGCACCGCAAGGTCGGTGTCGGAGAGCAGGGGGAAGTTCAGGCCGTCGCGCTCGGCGAACTCCTTGAGCTTCGGCACGTCGTCCTTCGAGACGCCGACCACGCGCACCCCGGCGCCGGCGAACGAGTTGAGGCTGTCGCGGAAGTCGCACGCCTCGGTCGTGCAGCCGGGCGTCATGGCCGCGGGGTAGAAGTAGAGCACGACCCGCTGCCCGCGGAGCGAGCTGAGCGTGACGGGCGAGCCGTCCTGGTCGGGGAGCGTGAAGTCGGGCGCGAGGTCGCCGGCGGCGAGTCGGAGGTCGGTCATGCCTCAATCGTAGGCAGGGCGACGGATGCCGCGTGCCGCGCGGGATCAGGCGGGACGTCGTCGCCGGGCATCCGCCGCGCGCGCCCGGCGGACGGCTGCGTCAGGCGAAGGTCGTGAGCAGTCGCTGGAGCGAGTCGAGCCGCACGCGCCCGGTCTCGCCGAGCTCGCCGGCCTCGACCGCCTCGATCATGGCGCAGTCGGGGGAGTCGGGCAGGTGGGTGCACCCGCGCGGGCAGTCCTCGGCGATGCGGGCCAGGTCGGCGAACGCGCCGAGGATGTTGGCGGGGTCGACGTGCCCGAGCCCGAACGAGCGCACGCCCGGCGTGTCGATGACCCAGCCGGTGCGGCCGTCGTGGTCGAGGCGCAGCGACACCGTCGACGAGGACGTGTGCCGCCCGCGACCCGTCACGACGTTCACGCGACCCGTCGCACGGTTGGCGTCCGGTACGAGCGCGTTCACGAGGGTCGACTTGCCGACGCCCGAGTGGCCGACGAACACCGTGCGGTGTCCGACGAGCCGCTCGGAGATCTCCTCGAGCGGCATGGCGTCGGTGCGACTGAGGAAGACGGGGAGGTCCAGCCCGGCGAAGTTGGCGAGGAAGGGTCCCGGGTCCGCGAGATCGGTCTTCGTCACGCACACGAGCGGCGCGATGCCCGCGTCGAACGCGGCGACGAGGTAGCGGTCGACGAGCCGGACGCGCGGCTCGGGGTTCGCCGCGGCGATGACGATGAGCATCTGGTCGGCGTTCGCGACGATCACCCGCTCGACCGCGTCGGTGTCGTCGGCGCTGCGTCGGAGGAGGGTCGTGCGCTCCTGGACGCGGACGATCCGGGCGAGCGTGCCCTCGTCTCCCGACGTGTCGCCGACGAGGTCGACCCGGTCGCCGGTCACCACGGACTTGCGTCGGAGCTCGCTCGCCCGCGCCGCGGTGATCTCGCGCTCGTCGTCGGTCCCCCCGTCGACGAGGAGGGTGTAGCGACCCCGGTCGACGCCGAGCACGAATCCCGTCTCGGCGTCGGCGTGCTCGGGGCGCACCTTGGTGCGGGGGCGGCTTCCGCGCCGGCTCGGGCGGACCCGGACGTCGGCCTCGTCGTACTCCTCGTACTCCTCGGCCTCGTCGTCCGTGTCCCACCAGCTCATCCGAGCATCCGCCCCCAGAGCTCGGTGAACTGCGGCAGCGTCTTCGACGTCGAGCCGATGTCGTCGACGACGACGCCGTCGACGGCGAGGCCGACGATGGCCCCGGTGGTCGCCATGCGGTGGTCCTCGTACGCCTTCCACTCGCCGCCGTGCAGCGGCGCCGGCTCGATGCGCAGGCCGTCGTCGAGTTCGGTGACCCGTCCGCCGAGGCCGTTCAGCTCGGCCGCGAGTCCGGCGAGTCGGTCGGTCTCGTGGTGGCGGATGTGGCCGATGCCCGTGATGGTGCTCGGCTCGTCGGCGAAGGCCGCGAGGGCGACGAGGTTCGGGACGAGCTCGCCGGCCTCGGACAGGTCGAGCTCGACGCCGCGGATGCCGCGGCCGCGGCCGTCGTGCGACTGCGGCGCGTGCACGGTGAGCCGGTCGCCCTCCCGTTCGACGCGCGCGCCGAACCTCGGCAGCAGGTCGGCGAGCTGCGCGCCGACCTGGGTCGTCTCGGCGGGCCAGCCCGTGACGGTCACGGAGCCGCCGGCGACCAGCGCGGCGACGAGGAACGGCGCGGCGTTGGAGAGGTCGGGCTCGATGTCGACGTCGCGCGCCGCGATCGGCCCGGGTGCCACCCGCCAGCGGCCGACCGAGGGCTGTTCGACCTCGACCCCGCGACGCGCGAGCGTGTCGATCGTCATCTCGATGTGCGGCACGCTCGGCAGCCGTTCGCCGGCGTGCTCGAGGTCGAGCCCGCGCTCGAACCGCGCCGCCGACAGCAGCAGGCCGGAGACGAACTGGCTCGATGCCGACGCGTCGATCGTGAGTTCGCCGCCCTCGACCCGGCCGGTGCCGTGCACCGTGAACGGCAGCGCCCAGCGGCCGTCGTCGTCGAGGTCGACGCCGATGCCGCGCAGTCCCTCGATGACGCCCCGCATCGGACGACGGTAGGCGGCGGCGTCGCCGTCGAACGTCGTCGGTCCGAGTGCGAGCGCCGCCACGGGCGGCAGGAACCGCATGACCGTCCCCGCGAGGCCGCAGTCGATGGTGGTCGAACCGAACAGCTCGTCGGCGGGCGTCACGCGGAGGTCGTCGCCGAACCCGCCGGCGCCCGCCATCCGCTCGAACCCGACGCCGAGGGAGCGCAGCCCCTCGACCATGAGCTCGCTGTCGCGCGACCAGAGCGGCGCGCGGAGCGTCGACGGCCCGTCGGCGAGGGCCGCCAGGACCAGTTCGCGGTTCGTGAGCGACTTCGATCCGGGAAGCGAGAGCGTCGCCGAGAGCGGGGCGGATGCCACGGGCGCGCGCCACCCGTCATCCGTCTCGGTCTGGCGGTTGTCGCCGTACGGATCGAACTCCGGCGCGGAATACCTCGATATCTGCATCGGTTACCAACAGTAGCGTCCGGTGAGCAGGAAGGAGTCGGTGCGTGTCACTCGCGGTACTCGATCGCCCAGTCGCCTCGGAGACCCACGATCTAGGATGGCCCCTGATGAGCGCCGACGACACTGCGACCCCGGCCGAGGCGACCCGGCCCGACGATGAGACGCGCGACCTCGGCGCGCTGTTCGAGGAGCAGGCGCTGCCGTTCATCGACCAGCTGTACGCGGCCGCCCTGCGCATGACGAAGAACCCCGCCGACGCGCAGGACCTCGTCCAGGAGACGTTCGTGAAGGCGTACGCCGCCTTCGCCTCGTTCAAGCAGGGGACGAACCTGAAGGCGTGGCTGTACCGCATCCTCACGAACACCTTCATCAACACCTACCGGAAGAAGCAGCGCGAGCCCTACCAGGGCACGATCGACGACCTCGAGGACTGGCAGCTCGGCGGGGCCGAGTCGACCACGGCGGCGTCGAGCCGCTCGGCGGAGGCCGAGGCGATCGACCACCTGCCCGACTCCGCCGTGAAGGACGCCCTGCAGGCGCTCCCCGAGGACTTCCGACTGGCCGTCTACTTCGCCGACGTCGAGGGATTCTCCTACCAGGAGATCGCCGACATGATGAACACCCCGATCGGGACCGTGATGAGTCGCCTGCACCGTGGCAGGCGGATGCTCCGCGAGTCCCTCGCCGACTACGCCAGCGAGCGCGGATTCGCCGCGACGCAGCCGGCGGCCCGATCCACCAGGAGCACGAGATGACCGACTGCGGCTGCGACAAGGCGAAGGCCGAGCTCGAGGAGTACCTGCACAACGAGCTGTGCAGCGAGGATGCCGCCGACATCCGAGAGCACGTGGCGAACTGCGAGGACTGCCGGAGCGAACTGCGCGTCGGCGTGGCGATCACCGAGGTCGTGCAGCGGGCGTGCCGCGAGAGTGCGCCCGAGGAACTGCGCGCGGTCGTGCTGACCCGCATCCGGGCGGTCCAGTCCGGACACGGCGTCCTGGCCGACTGAGCCCGCGCGCCCGGCCGAGCCGGGTTCCGAACTTTCGATGGACGCGCGGGGAGGCGGCCGTTCCGTAGCGTCGAGCACGATGAACGAGCATGCCGTCGCGAAACGTCCGGGGGGTCGCGTCCCCGTCTGGCTTCGGGTCCTGATCCCCGCCGTCCTGATCCTCGTCTGGTTCGCCCTGTTCGGCGCCGGAGGCGCCGCGTTCGGCGGCCTCTCCGACGTGCAGCAGAACGACCAGGCGTCGTTCCTGCCCGCGTCGGCGGAGGCGACGGAGGTGAACGAGCTGCAGGACGGGTTCCGCGACTCCGAGAACGTGCCGGCGATCGTGATCGTCGCGTCCGACGACGGATCCGACCTGTCGTCATCCCAGCTCGCCGACATCGACGCGCTCCGCGACGACGTCCTCGACGTCGAGGGCGTCGTCCGGGACGAGACGTCGCCGGTGATCCCGTCGGACGACGGGGAGGCTGCGCAGTTCGTGGCGTCGATCGCGCCCGGCGAGGGCGAGGAGGGTTCCGGCGCCACCGTCGAGTCCGTGCGCGAACTGCTGGCGGAGTCGCCGATCGAGGGCACGACGGCGGCCGTCACCGGCCCGGCGGGCTTCACGGCCGACCTCGCGGCGGCGTTCTCGGGCATCGACGGCCTGCTCCTGGCCGTCGCGCTCCTCGCGGTCCTCGTGATCCTCGTGATCGTCTACCGCTCTCCGCTCCTGCCGATCATCGTCCTCTTCACGAGCGTGACCGCGCTGACGGCCTCGGTGTTCACCGTCGTGCAGCTCGCGAAGGCCGACCTGCTGCTGCTGTCCGGCCAGACCCAGGGGATCCTCTTCATCCTCGTGATCGGCGCGGCGACCGACTACGCCCTGCTGTACATCGCCCGCTACCGTGAGGCGCTCGCGCAGCACGAGACGAAGTGGGATGCCACGTGGGCGGCGCTGAAGGGCGCGTGGGAGCCGATCGCGGCCTCGGCGGGCACCGTCATCGTCGGCCTGCTCATCCTGCTGGCCTCCGAACTGAACTCCAACAAGATCCTGGGACCCGTCGCGGCGATCGGCATCGTGTTCGCCTTGCTCGCCGCACTCACGCTCCTGCCCGCCCTGCTCCTCTGGGCCGGCCGGGTCGCCTTCTGGCCGCGGCGCATCGCCCGGGCCGAGGCGACCGCCCCCGATGCGGAGCACGGCAGGCACGCGGCACCGGCCGATGCCGAGGAGTCCGCGGAGCGCGGCCTCTGGGGAGCCGTGGGGCACCTCGTGTCGCGACGACCCCGCACGGTGTGGATCCTCTCGACGGTCCTCCTCGGCGTCATGGCACTGGGGCTCGTCCGGCTCGACGCCGACGGCGTGCCGTCGAGCGAGTTCGTCCTCGGCGAATCGCAGGCGCGCGACGGACAGGAACTCGTCAGCGAGCACTTCCCGGGCGGCTCCGGCACCCCGGCGGTCATCATCGGACCCGAGGAGGACCTCCAGGAGATGGCCGACATCGCGCTCGGCACGGCGGGCGTGGCATCCGTCGCCGTGCTCTCGGCCGACTCGCCGGCCGGCAGCGCGCCCGTGACCGATGCGGGCATCCAGGCGTTCGGGCCGCCGGGAACCCCCGCACCCGACCCGACCGTGGTCGACGGCGCGGTGCTCCTGCAGGCAACGCTCGACGACCCCGCCGACTCGGCCGAGGCGGAGGCCACGGTGATCGACCTCCGCGACGGCCTCGACGAGGTGGGCGAGGACGTCCTCGTCGGCGGCCCGACCGCCGTCGCGCTCGACACGAACGAGGCCGCGATCGCCGATCAGCGACTCATCATCCCGCTGGTGCTGCTCGCGATCCTCGCGATCCTGATGCTGCTGCTGCGGGCGGTCGTCGCGCCGCTCATCCTGATCGCGAGCGTCGTGGTCTCGTTCGCGGCCGCCCTCGGCGTGTCGGCGCTCGTGTTCGAGTTCGTCTTCGGCTTCTCCGGCGCCGATCCGTCGGTGCCGCTGTTCGGATTCGTGTTCCTGGTCGCCCTCGGCGTCGACTACAACATCTTCCTGATGACCCGCGTGCGCGAGGAGGCCGCCAAGCACGGCACGCGCGAGGGCATCCTGAGGGGGCTCCGGCTGACGGGCGGCGTGATCACCTCGGCCGGCCTCGTGCTCGCCGCGACCTTCGCCGCGCTCGGCGTGCTGCCGATCCTCTTCCTCGCCCAGATCTCGTTCATCGTCGCCTTCGGCGTGCTGCTCGACACATTCCTGGTGCGCACGCTGCTCGTACCCGCCGCGTCGTACGACATCGGGCGGGCCATCTGGTGGCCGAGCCGCCTGGCACGCGAGGAACGCCGGCACGGCGCCCACGCGGCGCCGACGGATGCCGCGGCGGCCGACGGGGTCGGTACGACGGAGGAGACCGAGCGGACCGACCGCGTCCCGGTCGAGACCGGCTGATCCGGCTGCGGCCGGTCCGGCTCCGGCCGGGTCGGCCGGGCGAACGAGAAGAGCGGATGCCTCCGGGGAGGCATCCGCTCTTCGCGTTCGGCGCGGTCTAGTAGAGCGCTCGCTTGATCAGGTCGGCCTGCTCGGCCGAGTGCCGCTTCGCGGACCCGGTCGCGGGCGACGCCGCCGCGGTGCGCGCCACGAGGCGGACCTCGCGAGGACCGAGCTTGTTCGTCTCGATGATGAAGAACGGCCACGCGCCCTGGTTCTCGGGCTCATCCTGCGCCCACACCAGTTCGGCGTCCGGGTAGCCGTCGGCGACGGCCTTCAGCTCGGCGGCGGGCAGCGGGTAGTACTGCTCCAGGCGCACGAGCGCGACCTCGGGGTTCGGGTTCTTCTCGAGCTCGGCGAGGAGGTCGTAGTACAGCTTGCCGGCCATGAAGACGACCCGCTTGACGGCGGACTTGTCGCTGATCCGCGCGTCGTCGATCACGGGCTCGAAGCGGCCCTGCGTGAAGTCCTCGACCTCGCTGGTCGCGCCGCGGAGGCGGAGCATCGCCTTCGGGGTGAACACGACGAGCGGTCGGCGCGGGCGCTGGTAGGCCTGGCGGCGGAGCAGGTGGAAGTACGACGCGGGCGTCGACGGCCGGGCGACGGTCATGTTGTCCTCGGCGCACATCTGCAGGTAGCGCTCGATGCGCGCGCTGGAGTGGTCGGGACCCTGGCCCTCGTAGCCGTGGGGGAGCAGCAGGACGACGCTCGAGCGCTGGCCCCACTTCTGCTCGGCCGACGAGATGAACTCGTCGATGATGGTCTGCGCACCGTTGGCGAAGTCGCCGAACTGCGCCTCCCACATCACGAGCGCGTCGGCCCGCTCGACGGAGTAGCCGTACTCGAAGCCCATCGCCGCGTACTCGCTGAGCAGCGAGTCGTAGATCCAGAAGCGGGCCTGCTGGTCGCCGAGGTACTGCAGCGGCAGCCACTCCTGGCCGTTCACGCGGTCGTGGAGCACCGCGTGGCGCTGCACGAACGTGCCACGGCGCGCATCCTGGCCGACGAGGCGGACGGGTGTGCCCTCGAGCAGCAGCGAGCCCAGCGCGAGCAGCTCGCCGAAGCCCCAGTCGACCTTGCCGTTGCGGCTCATGTCCTGGCGCTTGGCCAGCAGCTGCTGGATCTTCGGGTGGACCGTGAAGCCCTCGGGCTTGTTGATGAAGGCGTCTCCGATGGCGTGCACGACCTCGGTCGCCACGCCGGTCGTCTCCAGCTCGCCGGAGACCGGCTCCACCGAGTGCGCCTCGCCGCCGACGATCGGGATCGACCCGGTCTGCGCCGCGTGCGTCTCCGCGAAGGCCCGCTCGAGGCGGTCCTGGAAGTCGCGGTGCGCCTCCTCGTACTCCTCCTCGGTGATGTCGCCGCGACCGACGAGCGCCTCGGTGTAGAGCTTGCGGACCGAGCGCTTGGCCTCGATGAGGTTGTACATGAGCGGCTGCGTCATCGAGGGGTCGTCGCCCTCGTTGTGCCCGCGACGCCGGTAGCAGACGAGGTCGATGACCACGTCGCGCTTGAACTCCTGGCGGTAGCGGAACGCGAGCTCCGCGACGCGGACCACGGCCTCGGGGTCGTCGCCGTTCACGTGGAAGATCGGCGCCTGGATGGCCTTCGCGACATCGGTCGAGTAGATCGACGACCGCGCGTCGCCCGGGACGGTGGTGAAGCCGACCTGGTTGTTGACCACGAGGTGGATGGTGCCGCCCGTCCGGTACGCGCGCAGCTGCGACATCTGCATGGTCTCGACCACCACGCCCTGGCCGGCCATCGCCGCGTCGCCGTGGACGAGGATCGGGAGCACCGAGTACGTGCCGACGGGCTTGCGGTCCTGCTTGGCGCGGACGATGCCCTCGAGCACGCCGTCGACGGCCTCGAGGTGCGACGGGTTCGCCGCGAGCGAGACGGGGACCTGCTGGCCGCCGTCGGCGGTGAAGGTGCCCTCGGTGCCGAGGTGGTACTTCACGTCGCCCGAGCCGGAGAAGGACTTGGAGTCCTGCGTGCCCTCGAACTCGCGGAAGACCTGGCCGTAGGTCTTCCCGGCGATGTTGGTGAGGACGTTCAGCCTGCCGCGGTGGGCCATGCCGATGGCGACCTCGTCGAGGCCCTCCTTCGCCGCACCCTGGAGCACCTCGTCGAGGAGCGCGATCATCGACTCGCCGCCCTCGAGGCTGAAGCGCTTCTGGCCGACGTACTTGGTCTGCAGGAACGTCTCGAACGCCTCGGCCTCGTTGAGCTTGCCGAGGATGCGCATCTGCTCGTCGTGGGTCGGCTTCTCGTACTTGCGCTCGACCTGGTGCTGGATCCACCTGCGCTGCACGGGGTCCTGGATGTGCATGTACTCGATGCCGATGGTCCGGCAGTACGAGTCCCGCAGGACGCCGAGGATGTCGCGGAGGAGCGCGGTCCGCTTGTCGCCGAAACCGCCGGTCACGAACTCCCGGTCGAGGTCCCAGAAGGTCAGGCCGTGGCTCTCGATGTCGAGGTCGGGGTGCGAGCGCTGGACGTACTCGAGCGGATCGATGTCGGCCATCATGTGGCCACGGACGCGGAAGGAGTTGATGAGTTCCTGCACGCGGGCGGTCTTGTCGATCGCGCTCGCGATGTCGACCGAGATGTCGGCGTTCCACTTGATCGGCTCGTACGGCAGGCGGAGTGCCGCGAAGATGTCCTGGTAGAAGTTGCGGTCGCCGATGAGCAGCTCGTGCACCTTCTTCAGGAACTCGCCCGAACCGGCGCCCTGGATGACCCGGTGGTCGTAGGTGGACGTGAGCGTGATCGTCTTGCCGATCGCGAGGTTCGCGAGCGTCTTCTCGCTGGCCCCCTGGAACTCGGCCGGGTACTCGAGCGCGCCGGCGCCGATGATGCAGCCCTGGCCCTTCATCAGGCGCGGCACGGAGTGGACCGTGCCGATGCCGCCCGGGTTCGTGAGCGAGATCGTCGCGCCCTTGAAGTCGTCGGCGGTGAGCTTGTTCTTGCGCGCCCGGGAGACGAGGTCCTCGTATGCGCCGAGGTACTCGTTGAACGTCATCGTCTCGGCCCGCTTGATCGCGGGAACGAGGAGCGCGCGGGTGCCGTCGGGCTTCGGGAGATCGATCGCGATGCCGAGGCCGATGTGCGCGGGCTTCACGAGGGAGGGCTTGCCGTCGACCTCGGAGTAGTACACGTTCTGGCTCGGGAAGTCCTTCAGCGCCTGGATGAGCGCCCAGCCGATGAGGTGGGTGAAGGACACCTTTCCGCCGCGGGTGCGGCGGAGGTGGTTGTTGATCACGATGCGGTTGTCGATCATGAGCTTCGCGGGAACCGTGCGCACGCTCGTGGCGGTGGGCACGGTGAGCGAGGCGTCCATGTTCGCCGCGAGGGTCTTCGGCAGGCCCTTGAGCGGGAGGACCTCGTCCTCGCGCTCGCCGGCGTCGGCCTTCTGCTGGGGGCTCGTCACCGGGACGTCGGCCGGGACGGGGGTCGTGCGCGGTGCGACCGAGGTGGTGCGTGCGGCGGGGGCCTGGCCGATGACCGCGTTCGGCGCGGTGGCCGGCACGTGGGCGGATGCCGCGGGCTGGTCGGCGGGGGCGGCGGCCTCGGAGGTCGGGGCGGCCGGAGTCGCGGAAGGGGCGGGCTGGTCGGCAGGCGTCGCCGGGGCGGCATCCGCCTGCTCGCTCGCAGCGCTGTGCAGCGCGGTCTCATCGGGCATCGCCGGAGCGGTCGCGGGCGTCGCGGCGGACTCGCCGGTGCGCACCTGGCGGTAGTGCTCGAGCACCTCGCGCCAGGTCTCGTCCACCGAACTGGGGTCGGCGAGGAACCGCTCGTACATCTCGTCCACGAGCCATTCGTTGGCTCCGAACATCGCCGACGTCGTCTCGTCGGATCCCGACCCGGTCAATTGGCTCGACACAGCCTCTCGCCCACTCTCTCCATTGATGGATGCTCACCTCTGGCGTGGCGCGCAGCACGACGCGGAACGCCCAGACAAGCCTAAACCCCTTCCGACGGCGCTCGGCACCGTGCAGCGGATGCGCGAGGGGGATCGCAGCATCCTCCCAGCGCGGGCGGGGCGGATTCCGCCGGGGAGCCGCCCGCGCCTCCGAGGCATAGCCTGTCGGCATGGAGTTCTATCGCACGACGCCGCGGCACGACCTCACGTACTCCGACGTCTTCCTGGTGCCGAGCCGGTCCGGCGTGACGAGCCGGCTCGACGTGTCGCTCGCGCCGGACGACGGGTCGGGCGCGAGCATCCCGATCGTCTCGGCGAACATGAACTCGGTGACGGGCCCGCGCCTCGCGGCGACGCTCGCCCGACGCGGCGGGATCGGCGTGCTGCCGCAGGACCTCCCGCTGCAGGAGCTCGACGAGGCGATCCGGTGGGTGAAGTCGCGCCCCGCCCGCTTCGACGTGCCGCACGCGTTCTCGGCCGACCGGACCGTGGACGACGCGCTCGAGGTGCTCCCGCCGGTCGAGGGCCACGGCATCGTGCTGCACGACGAGGACGGCCGGTACGCCGGCACCATCCCGGCCACGCGCCTCGCGACGGCGCTGCCCGACGCCCGGCTCGGCGACCTCGTCCACGGCGCCATCCCGTCGCTCGACGCCGACGACGTCGACACCCCGCGGCGCGCCTTCGACCTCATGGTCGACGCCGGCATCGACTTCGCGCCGATCCTCGAGCACGGGCGGGTGATCGGCACGCTGAGCCGCCGCAGCGCCCTGCGTGGCACGGTCTCCGAGCCCAACACGGATGCCTCCGGCCGCCTCCGCGTCGCGGCCGCGATCGGCATCAACGGCGACGTCGAGGCCAAGGCGCGAGCGCTCGCGGCAGCGGGGGTCGACATGCTCGTGGTCGACACCGCGCACGGCCACCAGGAGGGCATGATCCGCGCCGTCCGGACCGTCCGCGCCGCGGATCTCGGCATCCCGATCGTCGCCGGGAACATCGTCACGGCCGACGCGGTCGCCGATCTCGTCGAGGCGGGCGCCGACGTGCTGAAGGTCGGGGTCGGCCCGGGCGCCATGTGCACGACGCGCATGATGACCGCCGTCGGACGGCCGCAGTTCTCCGCGGTGCTCGAGACCTCCGAGGCCGCTCGCGAGCACGGCGCGGCCGTCTGGGCGGACGGGGGCGTGCGGTACCCGCGCGACGTCGCGCTCGCCCTGGCCGCGGGCGCGGCATCCGTCATGATCGGCTCCTGGTTCGCGGGCACCATCGAGGCGCCGGGAACGCTCCGTCGCGACGCCGAGGGCCGGGTGTTCAAGGAGAGCTGGGGGATGGCCTCGACGAAGGCGGTCAAGGAGCGCTTCGGCCGGCTCTCGCCGTACGAGCTCGCCCGCAAGGAACTGTTCGCGGAGGGCATCTCGTCGTCGGCGATCTACCTCGATCCGCTGCGACCCTCGCTCGAGGACCTGCTCGACATGATCACCTCGGGCGTGCGGAGCTCGTTCACCTACGCGGGCGCGCGGAGCGTGCCGGAGTTCCGGGAGCGGGCGCTCGTGGGCATCCAGTCCGCCGCCGGATACGAGGAGGGCAAGGCGCTCCCGGTCAGCTGGTAGGCGCGTGTGACGGCGGCGTTACGGCTCGGGGACCATCCCGCATCCGCCGATATACTGGCTCGATCATGGACGACCCTCCCTCTGCGACCTCGCCCTGCCATAGACCCACGCCCGTGACCGCGCGGGGAGGTGCGGATGTCTGAGTGGGTACTCCTCGGCATCGGACTCCTCCTCACGATCGGCACGGGCCTCTTCGTTGCGAGCGAGTTCGCGCTCGTGAACCTCGACCGCGCCGACCTCGAGGCGCGACGCGCCAAGGGTGAGACCCGCCTCGGGCTCACCATCGAGGGCCTCAAGATCACCTCGACGCACCTCTCCAGTGCGCAGCTCGGCATCACGCTGACCACGCTGCTCACCGGCTACACGATGGAGCCGGCGATCTCGTCGCTGCTCGCGGGTCCGCTCGCCGCGATCGGCCTGCCCGAGGCCCTGATCCGGCCGGTCGGCGCGATCACGGCCGTGGTCGTCGCGACCCTGCTGTCGATGATCATCGGCGAGCTCGTCCCGAAGAACTTCGCCCTCGCGCTGCCGCGGCAGACCGCGAAGGTCGTGATGCCGTTCCAGACCGCCTTCACGTGGGTCTTCCGGCCGGCGATCACCGTGCTGAACGGCAGCGCGAACCGCCTGCTGCGCCTCGTCGGCATCGAGCCGAAGGAGGAGCTCTCGGGCGCCCGCTCGGCCGAGGAGCTCTCGAGCCTGGTGCGACGTTCGGCGAGCGCCGGCCTGCTCGAGCAGGACACCGCGACGCTCCTCGGGCGCACGCTGCGCTTCTCCGAGCACGACGCCTCCGACGTGATGACGCCGCGTCCGCGCGTCGCGGCCGTGCAGCGCACGGAGCCGGCGGAGGCCGTGCTCGAGCTGGCCAGGCAGACCGGGTTCAGCCGCTTCCCGGTGTACGACGAGGACCTCGACGACGTCGTCGGCATCGTGCACGTCAAGCAGGCGGTCGCGGTGCCGCGCGAGAAGCGCGAGGTCGTGCCTGCCTCCGCGCTGCAGTCCGACGCGCTCCGCGTCCCGGAGACGATCAAGCTCGACGCGCTCCTCGGCGAGCTCCGCGGCCGCGGCTACCAGATGGCCGTCGTGGTCGACGAGTACGGCGGAACGGCCGGCGTCGCGACGCTCGAGGACCTCGTCGAGGAGTTGGTCGGCGAGGTCTCCGACGAGCACGACCGCACGCGGGCGGGCGTCGTCCGGCGAGGGGAGTTCGTCAGCTTCCCGGGCATCCTGCGGCCCGACGAGCTGCTCGACCGCACCGGCATCCGCGTGCCGGAGGACGGCGCGTACGAGACCGTCGCCGGGTACGTGATGGCGACGCTCGGGCGGCTTCCGGTCGTCGGCGACGAGGTCGAGGTCGAGGGCGGGACGTTCCGCGTGCAGCGGCTCGACGGGCGTCGCATCGACCGGATCCAGTTCTCGCCCGTGACGGTGCCGACCCAGGCGGATGCCGCCCGGGAGTCCGCCGTCGTCGGCGACGATGCGAGGGGGGCGGGCCGATGAGCGACTGGGCGGGACTGGCCTGGCTGTTCGTGCTGCTGCTCGGCAACGCGTTCTTCGTCGGCGCCGAGTTCGCGGTCATCTCCGCGCGGCGCTCGCAGATCGAGCCGCTCGCCGAGCAGGGCAGCCGCAGCGCACGCACCGCGCTCTGGGCGATGGAGCATGCGACGCTCATGCTCGCGATGAGCCAGCTCGGCATCACGATCTGCTCGCTGCTGATCCTCACGGTGTCGGAGCCCGCGATCCACCACCTCCTCGAGGTCCCGCTCGAGTTGACCGGGTGGTCGCCCGAGGTGGTCTCGACGATCGCCTTCGTCATCGCGCTCCTGCTGGTCTCGTACCTGCACGTGGTCCTCGGCGAGATGGTGCCGAAGAACCTGTCCTTCTCGCTGCCGGATCGCGCGGTGCTGCTGCTCGCCCCGCCGCTCGTGTTCACCGCGAGGATCTTCCGGCCCGTCATCGTGGCGCTGAACGCGACCGCGAACGGCGTGCTGCGCCTCTTCGGCGTGCAGCCGAAGAGCGAGGCGACCTCGACGTACACGCTCGAGGAGGTCCAGACGATCGTCGTCCAGTCGCGGCGCGAGGGCCTGCTGCTGGATGCGAGCGGGACGTTGACCGCGGCGTTCGAGTTCACGACCAAGAAGGTGCGCGACGTCGCCGTCCAGATGGACGAGTTGGTCTGCCTGCCGGCGGACGCCACGCCGGGCGACGTCGAGCGCGCGGTCGCGCGGCGCGGCTTCTCGCGTTACGTGCTCGCGGGCGCGGACGGCGAGCCGGTCGGGTACGTCCACCTCAAGGACGTCATCGACCTCGACGACGACGAGTTCGACGATCCGATCCCCGCCAAGCGCGTCCGCAGGGTCGTCTCGATCTTCGACGGCACCGACCTCGAGGACGCGCTGGCCAGCATGCGCCGCCTCGGGACGCACCTGGCGCGTGCGTTCGACGACCAGGGGCGGACGACCGGCGTCATCTTCCTCGAGGACATCATCGAGGAGCTGGTCGGCGAGGTGCAGGATGCCACCCGGAGGGGGTGAGGCGGCCGCCTCCCGGTCGGCGTAGACTCGCCCCGTCTCCGAGAGATGAGGTGGTCTCATGTTTGAGAACTCCATGGCCATGACCGTGCTTGCGGCATCCGACCTGGAACGGGCGAAGGCGTTCTGGCACGACGTCTTCGGCCTCGATCCGGTCCAGACGGACACGGGCGGTGGGGCGGTCTACGTGATCGGCTCCGCGGCCGTCCTCGTGTACGAGTCGGAGTTCGCCGGCACCAACAAGGCGACCGCCTTCTCGATCATGACCGACGACCTCGACCGCGACATGGCCGCCCTCCGCGAGAAGGGCGTCGTCTTCCACGACTACGACCTCCCCGAGCTCAAGACGGTCGACGGCGTCGCCCGGATGGGCGACGACGAGAGCGGCGAGCGCGGAGCATGGTTCGACGACAGCGAGGGCAACATCATCGCGCTCGGCACGCCGATCGGCGTCTCGCTCGACGAGGCGCGGGCCATGCTGACCGGGTCGACCGCCTGAGCGTCCGACTCACCACTCGCCGTCGTTGACCTCCGGCCTCGCCCGGCGGTACTGCGGCGGCCAGATCGCCGCGCCCGCACCGAGCTCGTTCGCGGCGCGCAGCGCGAGGTGCGGGTCGCGCATCATCGCCTTGCCGAACATGACCGCGTCGGCCGCGCCGGACGCCACGAGGCGCTCGGCCTGCTCGGGCGTCGTGATCCGGCCGACGGCGGAGACCGACACGCCGGCCCGCCCGCGCACGAACTCCGCGTGCGCGGCCTGGTAGCCCGGGCCGACGGGGATCCGCACGTCGCGGACGAGCCCACCGGTCGAGATGTCGAAGAAGTCGGCGCCCGCCTCCGCGGCCCATCCGGCCACGGTCGAGGTCTGCTCCTCGTCCCAACCGCCCGGTGCCCAGTCGGTCGCGGAGAAGCGCACGAACATCGGCATCCGCTCGCCGATCTCCGCGCGCACCGCGCCCACGATCTCGAGGAGCAGGCGCGCCCGGCCGCGGAGGTCGCCGCCCCAGCCGTCGTCTCGGACGTTCGAGAGCGGTGACAGGAACTGGTGCACGAGGTAGCCGTGCGCGGCGTGGACCTCGACGACGTCGAAGCCCGCCTCGACCGCGCGCCGAGCGGCCGCGCGGAACTCCTCGATCACCCCGCGGATGCCCGCCTCGTCGAGCGCGACCGGCGCGCGGAGCCCGTCGAAGGCGATCGCCGACGGCGCCACCGTCGTCCAGCCGCCCTCGTCGAGCGGCTGCGACCCGGTCCTCCGCACCGTCTCGGGCCACACCGACGCCTTGCGGCCCGCGTGCGCGAGCTGGATCCCCGACGCGGCGCCCTGCGAGCGGATGAACCGCGTGATGCGCGCCCACGCCTCGACCTGCGCGTCGTTCCACAGGCCCGTGTCGTAGTCCGAGATGCGTCCCTCGGGACTCACCGCGGTCGCCTCGACGATCACCAGTCCGGCACCGCCCGCCGCCATCGAGCCGAGGTGGACCAGGTGCCAGTCGTGCGGCACGCCGTCGCGCTCGGTCACCGAGTACTGGCAGAGCGGAGGCACCCAGACCCGGTTGCGGATCTCGAGCCCCCTGATCCGGATCGGGCGGAAGAGGGCCGGTGCGTCGTGCTCCTCGGCCACGGCCCGGTCGTCGCGGATCATGCGGCGAGCC
This sequence comes from Agromyces binzhouensis, assembly GCF_042672355.1. Taxonomy (NCBI): domain Bacteria; kingdom Bacillati; phylum Actinomycetota; class Actinomycetes; order Micrococcales; family Microbacteriaceae; genus Agromyces; species Agromyces binzhouensis. The sequence continues at coordinate 152,742 of NZ_JBHXVJ010000002.1, forward strand.
CCCGGAGCCAGGACTCGAGGCCGGAGGCATCCGTGAACACGTGGCCGGAACCGCCGACCGCGATCGCGCCGTCGACGTTCACCGCCTTGTTGTCGACGAACAGCAGCTGGTCGGCGGTGATGCCGAGCTCGCGCATCACCAGCAGGAAGATCTCGGCCTCGGGCTTCACCATGCCCAGTTCGCCGCTCACGAACACCGCCTCGAACAGCGGCGCGAACGAGCCGTGGCGCAGCCAGCCGCCGAAGTCGGCCCCGGCGTTGGAGAGCAGCGCGAGGCGGGTCCCGCCCGCGCGGAGCGCGTGCAGGATTCGGAGCGTCGCGGGGTCCACGCTGAGCCAGCCGCGGTGGTCGATCGCCCACAGCTCGTGGCGGTCCACCTCGGTCCAGTCCGCGCCGAGTTCGTCGGCCACCCTCGCCCAGTAGTCGGCGATCGCGAGCGTCCCTCGGTCGAGCTCGTCGCGATGCGCCCAGTACGCGGTCCAGAACGCCTCGTCGCCGTCGACCGCGATGCCGGCCCTCGCCAGGAGCGCGGCGCGATCGGCATCGGACGGCGAACGCGAGATCACCTCGCCGTAGTCGAACACGACCACTCGGGGCGACAGGGCGATCGGCGAGGGAATGGTCGCAGGCATGCCCATCAACCTATCGTTGGGAGCATGGCAACCGGGACCTGGCGAGAATGGACCGCCGACGACGCATCCGACTGGCTGGCCGAGCCGGGCGCGGGCGACGACAAGTACCGCCGGGGGGTCCTCGGAGTCATCACGGGCTCGGCCGACTTTCCCGGTGCGGCCGTGCTGGGCGTCGAGGCCGCCCACCGCGCCGGGGTCGGCATGGTGCGCTTCACGGGTCCGCGGGCGGTGCGTCGGGCGGTGCTCGCCGCCCGACCCGAGACCGTCGCCGTGGCGGGACGCGTGCAGGCCTGGCTCCTCGGCTCGGGCATGGACTCGACGAATCGCTCCTTCCGGCTCGCCGGCGAACTCCAGCACGCGCTGGCCTCGGGCCTGCCGTCCATCCTCGATGCCGGAGGACTCGACCTCGTGGGCTCCCACACGGGTCCGACCGTGATCACGCCGCACAGCCGCGAGCTCGCCCGGCTGCTGCACGACCGGGACACCGCGTGCACCGTCGAGGAGATCGACGCCGATCCGGCCGGGTGGGCCGAGCGCACGGCGCACCAGCTCCAGGTCGCGGTCCTGCTGAAGGGCGCCGTCACGCACGTGTGCGACCCCGACGGCGTCCGGTTCACGGTCACGGCGTCGACGCACTGGCTCGCGAGCGCGGGCACCGGCGACGTGCTCGGCGGCATCATCGGCGCACTCGCGGCCACGCACCACGAGCGACTCGCGCGCGACGCCTCGGCGATCACGCATCTCGCCGCGACGGCGGCCCTCGTCCACTCCGAGGCGGCGCGTCGGGCGAGCGAGGCGTGGGAGGGCGGCCCGGTGACCGCGCTCGACGTGGCGCACGCCGTGCCCGCCGTCGTCGGCGGCCTGCTCCGTCGGTGAGCCGGTCCCGCCGCACGCGCGGCTAGGCTCGGGTGCCATGGCGGAGTCCGGCACCGACGTCGCGGGGCACCGGCCGGGGGCCCCGCGTCGCGGCCCCTCGCGCCTCGGCGGGCGGGTCGCCCTCTGGATCGCGTTCGGAGCGGTGCACCTCGGGCTCGCGCTCCTGAACCTCTACGCGCCCGGCTGGCCGCTCGGCGACGTCACGGCGGTGTACCGGGTCTGGGCGGAGACCGCGCAGCTCGGATTCCTGCGCATGGGCATCGACACGCCGTGGGTGTACCCGATCCTGGCGTTCGCGCCCATGACGGCCGCGCTCGCGTTCGGATCGGCCTGGTACGGGGTGACCTGGCTCGGCATGGTGACCGTCCTCGACGCGATCGCCTTCTCGGTCCTGCTCGGCCGGGGCGCCTTCTCCCGGCGTCGCAGGGCGGCGGCGTGGTGGTGGCTGGCCTTCCTCGCGTTCCTCGGTCCGATCGCGCTCGGCCGGATCGATGCCGTGACCGTGCCGTTCGCGATGGTCGGCCTGCTGTGGGCGGCGGGGCGGCCCCGGGTGGCCGCCGTGCTCCTCACCGTCGCGACCTGGATCAAGGTGTGGCCGGCAGCGCTCGTCGCGGCGATGCTGGTGGCGCACCAGCGCCGATTCGAGGTGTTCACGGTCGCCGCGACGCTGTCGATCGGGATCCTCGGGGTGAGCCTCATCGCCGGATCGGGCGCGAACGCGTTCGGCTTCGTCGCCGAGCAGGCCGAGCGCGGGCTGCAGATCGAGGCGCCGCTCGCCGTGGCCTGGATGTGGTGGATCGTGGCCGGGACCGACGCCGCGACCATCGTGTACGACCGGGACATCCTGACCTTCCAGATCGAGGGGCCGGGGGCGGATGTCGCGGCCTCGCTCACCACGCCGCTGATGGTGCTCGGGATCGCCGCCGTGCTCGCTGCGGGGGCGCGCTCGGCGCGCCGGGGCGCCCACCTCGGCGCGCTGCTGCCGCCGCTCGCGGTGGCGTTCACCACCGTGCTGATGCTCGCGAACAAGGTGGGCTCGCCGCAGTTCGTCACGTGGCTCGCAGCGCCCGTCGTGCTCGGCCTCGTGCTCGGCGGCTCCCGGTTCCTCACGCCGGCGGCCGTCGCAGCTGCGATCGCAGTGCTCACGCACGTCATCTACCCGTACTGGTACGCATGGCTGCTGATCGCGAACCCGGGGTTCGTCCTGCTGCTGACGGTGAAGGTCGTGCTCCTGTTCGTCCTGCTCGGATGGTCGGTCCGTGCGGTGTGGCAGGCTGGGGGCGAGCGGCGCTCCCGAACGGCGCCGTGACCTCCGGCGCTCCCGGCGCCGTCGACCTCAGGGAGGAATCCTCATGCTGGTGGCGTTCTCGGTCGCACCGAGTGGAACCGGACGGAGCGACGGGTCCGTGCACGACGCGGTTGCGGCCGCGGTGCGGATCGTGCGCGAGTCCGGACTGCCGAATCGCACGACCTCGATGTTCACCGAGATCGAGGGGGAGTGGGACGAGGTCATGCGGGTCGTGAAGGACGCGTGCGACGCGGTCGCCGGCTACGGCTCGCGGGTCTCCCTCGTGCTCAAGGCGGACATCCGGCCCGGGTACTCGGGCGAGCTCGACGCGAAGGTCGATCGGCTCGAGGCAGCCATCGAGAACGACGGCTGAGCCCGCGTCGAACCCCGGGCCCGAGGCGATCGACCGCGTCGGGGTGCCGGGTTCCGAGCATTCGGCTGCAGTTTGTCGAATCGATTCGATCCGTGCGATGATCGATCGGTGACCCCCGACTCCCGCGGGCCGACGACGCCGTCGCCAGCCCGGATCCGCTTCGCCCTCCTCGCGCTCGCGATGGGCGGCTTCGGCATCGGTGCGACCGAGTTCGTCGCCATGGGCCTCCTGCCGAACATGGCAGCCGACCTGCTGCAGGGCCTGTCCGCGGAGTCGACGGATGCGGCGAACGCCGCCGCGGGCTGGATCATCTCCGCCTACGCGCTCGGCGTCGTCGTCGGCGCCCCGACCATCGCCGCCGCCGCCGCCCGCTGGCCGCGCAAGCGGCTGCTCCTCACGCTGCTCGCGGCCTTCAGCCTCGGCACGATCGCGTCGGCGCTCCTGCCCACGTTCGAGCTCGTCGTGGCTGCGCGCTTCATCGCCGCGCTCCCGCACGGCGCCTACTTCGGCATCGCCTCGCTCGTCGCGGCGAGCCTCATGGGGCCGGGCAAGCGCGCCCGCGGCGTCGCCCTCGTCCTCTCCGGGCTCACCATCGCGAACGTGGTCGGCGTCCCGATCATCACCTGGCTCGGCCAGCAGGCGGGATGGCGCATCGCCTACCTCGTCGTCGCCGGGATCTTCGTCGCCACGTTCCTCGCCGTCGCCGTGGCACTGCCGTGGCAGCCGGGCGACGCCGGAGCGACGATGAAGCGCGAGCTCCGCATCTTCACGCGCACCCAGGCGTGGTTCGCGCTCGCGATCGGCGCCGTCGGCTTCGGCGGCCTCTTCTCCGTCTACAGCTACGTGGCCCCGCTCGCGACCGACGTGACCGGCCTGCCCGCAGGCGCGGTGCCGATCGTGCTCGTCGTCTTCGGCCTCGGCATGACCATCGGCAACCTCGTCGGCGGGCGCCTCGCGGACTGGAGCGTGCGCCGATCGATGTACCTGTTCTTCGCGACCCTCTCCGGTTCGCTCGTCCTGCTCGGGGCCACGGCGCAGCACCCGCTCGGACTCGGCGCCGGCGTCTTCCTCGTCGGCGCCTCCGCGGCGGCGCTCTCGCCCACGATCCAGGCACGCCTCATGGACGTCGCACGCGACAGCCAGTCGATCGCGGCGGCCCTCAACCACTCGGCGCTGAACATCGGCAACAGCCTCGGCGCCATCCTCGGCGGACTCGTCATCGGCGCCGGCCTCGGCTACGTCGCGCCCGTGTGGGTCGGGCTCCTGCTCACGGTCTCGGGCAGCATCCTCGCCCTCGGCACCTTCGCACTCGACCGGGCGCGCCGGCGCCGGGGCATCCCGCTGCCCTCGGTGACGGGGGCGTTCGGCGCGATCGGCGACTGACCTACTCGGACTGGAGCAGGATGCCGTCGGCGATCGCGCGCTTGCGGAGCGCGACCTTCGTCCCGACGTCGTAGCCGGCGAGGCGGTACTTCTCGCGGATCCGCTTGAGGTAGCTCTTGGCGGTCTCCTCGGAGATCCCGAGCTGGAAGGCGACCGCCTTGACCGGCTGGCCGGCGCCGTAGAGCGCCATCACGCGACGCTCCTGCGCGCTCAGGCGAGGTGCCGCGCCATCGGACTGCAGCGCGTCCTCGAGCTCCTGCGACAGGTACTGCTCGCCGTTCCGGGCCGCGCGGATGGCCTCCACGATCGTCTCGACGGGCTCGGACTTCACGAGGTAGCCGAGGGCACCGGCGCCGAGTGCCTCGCGGACGACCGCCGGCTCGGAGTACGTGCTCATGAGCATGGTCCGCACGCCGGCCGACTTCAGGGTCGAGAGCTTGATCGAGATCGGGATGTTGTCGCGCAGATCGAGGTCGAGGAGGACGACGTCGACCGGGAACTCCGGGTGGGCGAGGAGCTCGGACCACGACGGCACCGCTGCCAGGAGGTCGACGTCGTCGGTCGCGCCGCGCAGCCACTCCGTGAGGGCGCCGAGCAGCATGCGGTGATCGTCGACCACGGCGAGTCGGATGGGCGGCATCTCGGGTTCGGGCACGTCATGCTCCCCTCGGGTTGACAGCGCTGGGCGGCGCCGGATTCCGGACCGTGGGGTCGATCCGGCACTCGAGCTCGATGCGGAATCCCTCCGGACCCTGAACGATCTCGTGTACACCGACATTATCGAGTGCGTCCCATGCCGCCGCATCGACGCGGCGCGCCGTGAGACCGGAGACGTCGAGTCCGATCGCGACGGCCGCCAGCTCGCCGGATCGCGGGGCGACCTCGGGGTCGTCGTCGAGCGGGCTCCCGACCTCGGTCTCGCGGCACTGGACGCGGACCTCGAGCGGGGGTTCGTTCGCCTTGCGTCGACGCTGACCGGCGACCAGCCAGAGCGCCAGGAGGAGCCCCTCGCGCTGCGTCGGCGAGAGCAGTCCGGCCAGGCCCTGCGGGTCGTCGATGCGCACGCGCCGGCTGAGGTACGCCGACTCGGTGACCGCGTGACGCAGCCACGTGTCGGTGCGGCCCTCGATGAGCCGGATGCGCAGCCGGGCGGCGAGGATGCCCGCCCGCTCGGCGGCCTCGGTCGGGAGGGGGATCGAGATGCGACCCGATCCCACGTCCTCCAGCAGCGACTCGGCGTCGTAGTCGAGCTCCGCGAGCTCCTCCGAGGCGCGCATGCCGACGGCGGAGCGCGGAGTCGCGACGGTCGACTGCACGAGCGAGAGGTCGAGCTCGCGTCCGACGAGCCGCCGGAATCCGCGGACCCCCATTGCCACGAGCACCACGGGGATCACCGCCGTCGCGGCGATCGCCAGTCCGGCCACGGTCCACGACCCGGCGGCCGCAACCTGGAGCAGCGCCGCGATCGCGAGGACGCCGGCGATCACCGCGGATGCCGCGACCGGGGTCCTCGTCTCGCGGAGCGCCGCGACCGGGAGGAGGAGCGCGGCGGCGGCCGGCGCCGCCGTCGGCGTGATGCCGAGGTGGAGCAGGCCCGCGGTCGCCGTGAGGTCCATCGCCACCGGCACCGCGAGCGCGGCGAGCAGGAGCACGTGGGTCCAGTCCGCCACGCGGGTGAGGCCGCGGGTCGCGACGACCGTGGCGACCGCGACGACCGCGAACGCGATCCAGGCGGGACCCGAGCCCGTTCCCGGCGGGAAGACGCCCACGAGGCCCACCGCATGGGCGAGGTGGGCGAGGACGATGACCCCCGCCGCTGCAGTGACCCCGATCGCGAGGCGGCGTCCGCCGTGGGCGCTGCGGATGTCCTCGGCGGCCCGGGCGGATCGTCTCGGGCGATCGAACTGGATCTCGTGCGTCGTGTCGGGGGAGGCCTCGACGGCGGGGGTGCGGCGGAACGGGTTCACGGCTTCGGCACCTCCAGCATGACCGTCGTCCCCGACCCCGGCGAGCTGAAGACCCGCGCCCGACCGCCGACGGCGTGCAGGCGGCCGACGACCGACTCGGCGAATCCGAGGCGTGCCGGATCGACGGAGGCCGGCTCGAATCCGGCGCCCTGGTCGGTCACCATCGCACGGACCGTGTGCTCGTCGTCGGTCACCGTGACATCCGCGACGCTCACGCCGGCGTGCCTGCGGACGTTCTCGAGGCATTCGCCCAGCGCGCCGAGCAGTGCGTCGAGTGCGTCCTTCGGGAGCACGAGGTGGTTGGCGCCGTGCCAGTTGACGTCGAGCCCGCGGCGTGCGAAGCGCTGGCGGACGGATTCGAACGTGGCTCCGAGTCCGTCGTCGGAGGACTCCGGGGAGAAGATCGCGCTCGAGCCGTTGTCGAGCGGGGCGCCGAGTCGCAGCTGCTTCAGCAGTCGGGCGTCGTCGCCGGCCTGCTGGCGCAGCAGCCCGGTGCCGACTCCGACGCCGGAATGCGCGAGGAGGCTGAGCGTGGCGAGGACGGTGTCGTGCAGCACCCGGGCGTCCTGGCGCTGCTGGGCCTCGGACTCGCTCGCCAGGCGCTCGGCCTCGTGCGCGCGCCCGACCTCGTCGATCCGCTCCGCGGCGCGGTCGATGGCGCGGGCGAGCCAGATCCCGACGATCACGCAGGCGGTCCAGCCCGCGGCGGCGGCGATGACGACGAGACGCACGTCGGCGCCGGCCGCTGCGGACGCCCCGAGCGCCACGAGGATCGACGCGGCGCTCGCCACGATCACCGCGGGTCCCGCCGGACGCACGACGAGGGGGATCGCGAGGGAACCGGTGGAGAGCGCGGCGACGGCCGCCATCGCGGTCCCGCCCGCCGGGTCGAGCGTGGGGTCGAGGCCGATGACGAGCAGCAGGACGGTCGCCGCGGCCATCGCGCCGAGGGTCGCCGCCATCGCGCCCCGTGCGGTCGCGAGGCCGATGAGGACCGCCATGCCGACGACGAGCGCCGCGGCCACGGCGAACCGGGACGGCGCGATCGCGCCGGGGACGACCAGGCAGGCGAGCGCGATGGCTGCGCCGGTGAACCCGCCGACCCGCGCGAGACGGCGCAGCAGCCGGTCGCGCTCCTTGTCGATCCGCCGCATGCCACCCCCTGCCGTCGGCGCCGTCCGCGCCGCGAGGCGGCGCTCTTCTCGAAGATAGCTCAGAACGACCCCCGTATGCGGGACACGAGGCCCGAACCGGGGCGTGGCGTCCGGATCCGGTCAGGCGGCGAGGAGCCGAGCGAGCTCCGCGGCGACGGCGTCGTCCTCGATCAGGAACGCGTCGTGCCCGTAGTCGGAGCGCAGCACGACCGGCTCGCCGCCGTGGATCGTCCGCCGGACCCCCGCGGCGATCTCGCGCTGGCCCTCGAGGGAGAAGTACCGGTCGCTGTCGATGCCGAGCACCAGCGTGGTCGCCTCGATGCGGCGGAGGGCGGCGGCGACGCCGTCGCGGCCGCGCCCGATGTCGTGCGAGTTCATCGCCTCGGTGAGGGTCAGGTAGCTGTTCGCGTCGAAGCGCCGGGTGAACTTGTTGCCGTGGAAGTCGAGGTAGGACTCGACCGCGAACCGCCCGCCGCCGCCGAGCGGGTCGAGGTCGGACTGCCAGCCGCGCTCGAAGCGCTGGTTGAGCTCGATCGGGGTGCGGTAGTTCAGCATGGCCATCCGGCGGGCGAGCGCGAGCCCGCGAGTGGGCCCCTCCCCGTCGGGGGCGTCGTAGTAGGCGCCGCCGCGGAACGCCGGGTCGCTGCGCACCGCCTCGAGCTGGACGGAGTTCAGCGCGATCTGGTCGGCGGTCGTCGCGGCGGGCGCCGCGAGCACCGCGATGCGCTCGACCGCCTCCGGCGCCATGACCGCCCACTCGAGGACGTGCATGGCGCCCATCGAGCCGCCGACGACGGCGGCGAAGCGGTCGATGCCGAGCGCTCGGGCGAACGCCACCTGCGCGGCGACCTGGTCGCGGATCGTGACGAAGGGGAACCTGGCGCCCCATTCGACGCCGTCGGGCGCGACCGACGCGGGACCCGTCGAGCCCTGGCATCCGCCGAGGACGTTCGGCGCGACGACGAACCAGCGATCGGTGTCGATGGCGCGACCCGGGCCGACGACGCCGGGCCACCAGCCGGCGCTCGCGTGGGCCGGCCCTGCGGGACCGACCACGTGGCTGTCGCCCGTGAGGGCGTGCAGCACGAGGATCGCGTTCCCGCGAACCGCATCGAGCTCGCCCCACGTCTCGTACGCGATCCGGACGTCGGGGAGGACCTGCCCGGACTCGAGCTCGAGGTCGCCGATCCTCGCGAACCGGCGGTCGCCGACGGGGTCGCCCTCGCGCCATGCGCCCGTCGCGGGCGCGCGACCGGCGAGCTGGTGGGCGGCGCGGGCCTCGGGCACGACGCTCGCGGGCACCGTCTCCGAGGTCGTCTGCCAGTCCATGCTCCGATTCTCCCCGACGCCGTCGGCCTGCGCGGCACTGTTACGCGCGGCCCGGAGACGACGGATGCCGCGCCCTCGCGGGACGCGGCATCCATGTGGTTCGCGCGGCGGACTAGACCCGAGCCGCCTCAGTCGCCCGACGCGCTGCGGCCAGGCCCGCCTCGAGGTCGGCCTTGAGGTCGTCGATGTTCTCGATGCCCACCGACAGCCGGACCAGGCCGGGCGTCACGCCGCTCGTCAGCTGCTGCTCGGGCGTCAGCTGCGAGTGCGTGGTCGAGGCCGGGTGGATGACCAGCGAGCGGACGTCGCCGATGTTCGCGAGGTGGCTGAAGAGCGACAGGTTGTCGACGAGCGCACGGCCGGCGTCGACACCGCCCTTGAGCTCGAACGAGAGCACCGCGCCGACGCCCTTCGGGGCGTACCGGTTGGCCGCCGCGTACCACGGGCTCGACGGCAGGCCGGAGTAGTTCACGTGGGCCACGTCGGGGTGGCCGTCGAGCCACTCCGCGATCTCCTGCGCGTTCTGCGTGTGCCGCTCGACGCGGAGCGACAGCGTCTCGATGCCCTGGATGAGCTGCCAGGCGCTCGCCGGCGCGATCGACGCACCGAGGTCGCGCAGCAGCTGCACGCGCGCCTTGATGACGAACGCGAGCGCGTCGCCCACCGCGGCCGTGTAGCTCGCGCCGTGGTACGACGGGTCGGGCTCGGTGAGTCCGGGGAACTTCTCGACGTTCTTCGACCACTCGAAGCGGCCGCCGTCGACGATCACGCCGCCGATGACGGTGCCGTGGCCGCCGAGGAACTTGGTGGCCGAGTGGATGACGATGTCGGCGCCGTGCTCGAACGGGCGGATCAGGTACGGCGTCGCGATCGTGTTGTCGACGATCAGCGGGATGCCCGCGTCGTGCGCGACGCCCGAGACGAGCGCGATGTCGAGCACGTTGATCTTCGGGTTGCCGATCGTCTCGGCGAAGAACAGCTTCGTGTTCGGTCGGACCGCACGCCGCCACTCGTCGGCGTCGTCCTGGTTCTCGACGAACGTCGTCTCGATTCCGAGCTTGGCGAGCGTGTACTTGAAGAGGTTGTAGGTGCCGCCGTAGATCGAGCTCGACGAGACGATGTGGTCGCCCGCCTGCGCGATGTTGAGCACCGCGAACGTCTCGGCGGCCTGGCCCGACGCGACGAGGAGCGCGCCGCTGCCGCCCTCGAGGGCGGCGAGGCGCTCCTCCACGACGGCCTGCGTCGGGTTCATGATGCGCGTGTAGATGTTGCCGAACTCGGCCAGCGCGAAGAGGTTCTGCGCGTGCTCCGACGAGTCGAACACGTACGACGTCGTCTGGTAGATCGGCGTGGCCCGGGCCTTCGTCACCGGGTCGGGCGCGGCGCCCGAGTGGACCTGCTTGGTCTCGAAGCGCCAATCGGCGGCGTGGTCGGCCATGGGGACTCCTTCGCGAATCGGGATGCGGCCCCGCCGCACCCGTCGCCCACCGTACGTCCGGCCCGCCAGGGGCTCAACGGATGCCGCAACACGGCGTCATTCGCGCGCGTCGGGCTTCGGCGGCTCGGGCTTCGGCGGCTCGGGCAGCGGCGGCAGCGCGTCGGGCGGCAGCACGATCGTCCCCGTCGCGGTCATCGGCTCCGGCCGGAACAGCCACCGGGCACGCGGCTCGATGAGCGGGCGGAAGACGCGACGCACGGGCTTCAGCGAGAGCACGACCGAGACGCCCACGCAGAACACGATCATCACCGGCAGCACCCACCACGGCTGCTCGCCCTCGAGGAGCGGCGTCTCCCGCAGCGGGAACAGCACGAACGAGTGCAGCAGGTAGATGTACATGGTCGCGCTGCCGAACGCCGTGAACGGCGTGGTGCGGCGCGGCATGAGGACGAGGAACGCCACCGCGAGGAGCATCGCGAGCAGGAGCAGGAAGAGCCGGATGGCGCCCGACCACGGTTCGTCGTACCCGATCGCCTCGTACGACTCGTCGTAGAGCATGAACCGTCGGAGCCTGAGGTCGCGCCAGGTCTCGATCGCCATCGGCAGGGCGACGAGGAGCACCCCGAACAGGGCGATGGCGCCCGCGCGCCATCGCCAGGTCGCGGCGGTCGACAGGTCGAGCCATCGGTCCGTGATGCGCCACTGGCGGAGCTTCCAGCCGAACACGAAGAACGGGAACATTCCGAAGGTGCGCGTGAGGGCGAGCGTCGAGTCGATCTCCACGGCGTAGCCGGCGCCGATCGAGATGGCGATGGCGATGAGCAGCGGGAACCGCAGCAGCACGAGGTAGGGCAGGGCGATGCGCCAGATCGCGAGGGCGATGAGGAACCACAGCGTCCACGACGCGGTCGTGTAGTCGAGCACGAAGTCGCCGCCGAGCGCGAAGCGGATCAGCGTCCAGATCGTCTCGAAGATGAAGTACGGGAAGACGATGTCGGTGAGGACCTGCCGCATGGCGCGCGCGTTCGGCGGTCCGGACTTGGCGAAGTACCCGGAGACCGTGACGAAGACGGCAACGTGGAACGAGTAGATGAAGAGGTAGACGCTGTACGCCGCGTCGTCCTCGGCGATCAGCGGCAGGATCCCGTGGCCGATGACGACGAGCGTGATCGCGATCCATCGGGCGTTGTCCCAGAGCGGCACCCGTCGCCTGCGATTCGGCGACCGGTTGGCATGGGGCAGCGTGTTTGGCTCCATCCGCCCATTGTCCCGCACCGACCGAGGCCCGCATGCGGGACGCGCACTCGGGCAGAATGTCGGCATGGAGCAGATGCGCGCGGTGGTCACGGGAGCGAGTTCGGGGATCGGTGCCGCCACGGTGCGCGGGCTCGTCGCCGCCGGCTGGGCGGTGGTCGCGGTCGCGCGCCGCGGCGATCGACTCGCCGCGCTCGCCGAGGAGACCGGGGCGGAGCCGTTCGTCGCCGACGTGACGAGCGATGCGGATGTCGCGGCGCTCGCCGAGCATGTCGCCGCCACGGGCGGCGCGCACGCGCTCGTGAACAACGCGGGCGGTGCGAAGGGGCTCGCGTCCGTCGAGGACTCCGACCTCGACGACTGGGCGTGGATGTTCGAGGTCAACGTGCTGGGGCTGAAGCGCGTCACGAGCGCGCTCCTCCCGCTGCTCCGGCGCGGGGCGCTCGAGCGCGGGGTGGCCGACGTGGTCAACGTGACCTCGATCGCGGGGCACGTCGCCTACGTGGGCGGCGGCGGCTACAACGCGGCGAAGTTCGCCGCGCACGCGGTGACCGAGGTGCTGCGACTCGAGTTGAACGGCGAACCGATCCGGGTGGTCGAGGTCGCGCCGGGCATGGTGCGGACCGACGAGTTCGCGCTCGTGCGGTTCGGCGGCGACCGAGCCCGTGCCGACGCGGTCTACGACGACGTCCCGGAGCCGTTGGTCGCCGAGGACATCGCCGGCGTCATCGTCGACGCGATCTCGAAGCCCCGCCACGTCGACCTCGACCTCATCGTCGTGAAGCCCGTCGCCCAGGCCGCGCCGTACCGGCTCGCCAAGGGGCCGCTCGCGGTCAAGGCGGGGCCGAGCGCATGAGGATCGGCCGCGTCGAACGCCGCCATCGGTGGGTGGCCCTCACCGCCCCTTGGCTCGCGATCCTCGGTTTCCTGTTCGTGGCCGCCTACACGCTCTGGGTGCTCGCTCCCGAGGTCGTCGACGAGTGGCGCGCGCTCTTCAACGTCGTCTTCGTCGTCACCTGGCTGGCGTTCCTGGCCGACTTCGTCCTCCGACTCGTGCTCACGCCCAAGGGCGAGCGATGGCGCTACACGTGGCATCACCCGATCGAGCTCCTGTCGGTGATCGTCCCCGTGTTCCGGGCGCTCCGCGCCGTGACCCTGCTGCGGCACGTCCCTGCGCTCCAACGACGCACGGCCGACACGGTCCGCGCGAACTTCGTCATCACCGCGGTCGTGTACGCGGCCATGTACGTGTTCTTCCTCGCGCTCGCGACGCTCCAGGCGGAACGCGAGGCGCCGGGCGCGACGATCACGAACTTCGGCGATGCGCTGTGGTGGGCGGTGGTGACGCTCACCACGGTCGGGTACGGCGACACCTATCCGGTCACGGCGCTCGGTCGCACCTGGGCCGTGTTCCTCATGATCGGCGGCATCGCGATCGTCGGCGTCGCGTCCGCCACGGTCATCTCCGTGCTGAACGAGCGCCTCAGTGCGCTCCGGCACGGGCACCCGGCCGAGTCAGCGCTGGCCGAGCGCGAAGCGCTGCTGGCAGACGACGTCGACGTGCCCGAACCGGGGGCGCGCGGCGGCGAGCAGGACTCCGTCGACGAGGTCGGCGGCCGGTAGCCTGACGGCATGACCTTCGACGCGAACGACGCCGCCGGCGACGACGGGACCCGACGCGAGATCCTCACCTGGGAGGACTTCGGCGATGCCGCGCGCGCGCTCGCCGGCGACGTGCTCGAGTCCGGCTTCCGTCCGGATGTCGTGATCGCGATCGCCCGCGGCGGGCTCCTGCTCGCGGGCGCCATCGCGTACGCGCTCGGCACCAAGTCGTGCGGCTCGATCAACGTCGAGTTCTACACGGGCGTCGACGAGCGCCTGCCCGAGCCGGTGCTGCACCCGCCCATGCTCGACGCGCCGGCGCTCTCCGGTCGACGCGTGCTGCTCGTCGACGACGTCTCCGACTCCGGCCGGACGCTCCGCAAGGTCGTCGACCTGCTCGCCGACGCCGGCGCCGACGTACGCACCGCGACGCTCTACACGAAGTCGCACACCGTGCTCGCGCCCGACTACGACTACCGGCGCACCGACGACTGGATCGTCTTCCCCTGGTCCGCGCTGCCGCCCGTCGAGGCCGCGGAGGTTGCCCGATGAGCGTGCACCTCGTCGGCGGCGGATGGGACCCGGCGCACGCGGCATCCGTCTACGCCCCGTTCCTGGCGGAGGCGGCGGAGGCCGCCGGCCGGGCCGGAGCCGACCGCCCACGCGTCGCGGTGCTGCTCGTGGCGCCCGACGACGAGGCCGACCTCCTCGCGGCCCGTTGGCGAGGCCTGCTCGAGTCCGTCGCCGACGTCGAGGCGGCGGTCACGGTGGTCCCCGAGGACGACGAGTTCGCGCCGGCCGCGCTGGCAGGTGCGCACGGCGTGCTCGTCGGCGGCGGCCTGACGCCCGCGTACCGACGGGCGGTCGAGCCGATCGCCGCCGAACTGCGTCGCCGCGCCGCGGCCGACGAGCCCTACCTGGGATTCTCGGCGGGCGCCGCGATCGCGTCCGACACGGCCCTGCTCGGCGGCTGGCGCATCGGCGGGGTCCCGGTCGCCCCCGAGGAGGCGGGCGAAGACCTCGACGACGTCACGGTCGAGGCGGGCATCGGCCTCGTCGACCTCACGATCGACTGCCACGCGGCGCAGTGGGGCACGCTCACGCGGCTGATCGCCGCCACCGAGGCGCGCCTCGTCGACGGCGGCATCGCCATCGACGAGGACACGCTGTTCTCGATCGGCGCCTCGGGACTCCGGGTCGCGGGCGCCGGCAGCGTCTGGAGCGTCACGGGCGACGGCGACGGGGTCTCGGTGCGGAGCATCTCCGGCTGATGGGTCGGACGCTTCCCGAGCTCGCCGACGCGGGACTCATCGACGCGACGTGGGCCGACGCGCTCGCACCGGTGGCCGGCGACATCGCGCGGATGGGGGACCTCCTCCGCGCCGAGGTCGCCGAGGGTCGCGGGTACCTCCCCGCGGGCGACGCGGTGCTCCGCGCGTTCCGCCAGCCCGTGCCGGAGGTCCGCGTGCTCATCGTCGGCCAGGATCCGTACCCGACGCCGGGGCATCCGATCGGCCTCTCCTTCGCCGTCGAGCGGCACGTCCGACCGCTCCCGCGGAGCCTCGCGAACATCTACCGTGAGCTCGCCGACGACCTCGGCGTCCCACCGGCCACCCACGGCGACCTCGGGGCGTGGAGCACGCACGGCGTGATGCTGCTGAACCGGGTCCTCACGGTCCGGCCGGGCGAGCCGGCGTCGCACCGCGGCATGGGGTGGGAACGCGTGACGGACCACGCGATCCGCACGCTCGTCGCTCGCGGCGGCCCCCTGGTGGCGATCCTCTGGGGTCGCGACGCGCAGTCGCTCGCGCCGCTGCTCGGCGACGTGCCGCGCATCGAGTCGGCCCACCCCAGCCCGCTCTCGGCGAGCCGCGGGTTCTTCGGCTCGCGTCCGTTCAGCCGGGCGAACGAACTGCTCGTCGCGCAGGGTGGAGAGCCGGTGGACTGGGCGATCCCCGCCTGAGGCCAGCCACGTGTCATCCGTTCGCAACCTCGCGCGCGTAGCATGACGGGATGCTCGAGGAGGAATACCAGGCGCGACGGTCCCTGCCGAGGCACCTGCGGAAGACCGAGGAGCCCGAGGCGCCGTTCTCGTTCGAGATCCGCCCGGCCCGGCCCGGCGACCTGCCGGCGGTGCGCGAGATCTACAACTACTACGTCGCGAACTCGACCGTCACCTTCGACGAGGACACGATGTCGCTCCGGGAGTGGAAGCAGAAGTACTCCTACCTGAACCGGCTCCGCATGCCCTTCCTCGTGGCCGAGTCGCCCTCCGGGCAGCTGCTGGGCTACGCGCTGGTCTCGCCCTGGAAGCAGAAGCGCGCCTACCGGTACACGGTCGAGAACTCGATCTACCTCGGCCCCGCGGCATCCGGCAAGGGGCTCGGGAAGGCGCTGCTGGGCGCCCTCATCGAGGCGTCGAAGGAGGCTGGCCTGAAGGAGATGATCGCCGTCATCGCCGATCAGGGCGCCGACGCGTCGATCCGGCTCCACGAGCGGTTCGGCTTCCACGAGATCGGGCGCATGGGGAGGGTCGGCTTCAAGTTCGACCGATGGCTCGGCACGGTGCTCTTGCAGAAGACCCTGAAGTAGGGCGGGCCGCGGCGGCGATCAGTCGAGGAGGAGCTCGACGCCGCCGTACAGCGACGGCAGCGCGAACGCGACGAACAGTCCCGCCGCACCGAACAGCGCCGGGTGCGAGAGCCCGACCACGAGCCTGCGCATCGCCGGCCGCCCGGCGAGCATGCCGTCGGGCACGCCGCCCGCGGCGGGTGCCGCGCGCCATCCGCGGACGCGCGCCAGGAACCACGCGCAGCGGAGCACGAACGCCGCCCAGAGCAGCCCGACCACGGTCGGCACGATCACGAGCATGATGTCGAGGCCGACGCCGACGATCTGGGACTCGCGTCCCTCGGCGGCGAGTTGGATGACCGCGGAGATCGCGGCGCCCACGACCACCGACAGGCTCCAGGCGACGACGCCGACGACGAGCGCGAGGTACCTGACCACGAAGTGCCCGAACACCGACGACATCTCGTCGAAGCGCCGACGCGGCGTGGCGTGCAGCACGGTCACGGTCGCGGCGAGGGACGGGGCGACGAGCAGCGCGAGCAGCGCGCCGAGCAGCCATGCCGGCCAGCCGGCCGCGATCCCGGCGGCCGCCGCGATGCCGAGGGCGCCGCTCCAGGCGGCACCCCAGGCGAGCGGATGCCGCGCCACGGCCCCGACGCCGCCCGTGCCCGTCGCCCCCGTCACGCGCGTCACTCTACCCGGGTGCGGCACCGCGACCGCGGTGCGTAGGCTCGGGTCGTGGCCGACCAGCACCAGGACCTGCACGAGTACACGGCGCTGGAGCTGCACCAGCTCCTGCAACGCGGCGACGTCACGCCGCTCGAGGCCACCGAGCACTACCTCGAGCGGATCGAGCGACTCGACCCGGAGGTCGGGGCGTTCGCGCTCGTGACGCCGGAGCGGGCTCGCGAGCGTGCGCGGCTCGTCGAACGCGACCTGGCGCACGCGGCGCCGTTGTGGGGCATGCCGCTCGCAGACAAGGACCTGCACCCACGGGCGGGCGTGCCGACGGCGTTCGGTTCGCGCGCGTTCGCCGGCGACGTGCCCGATGAGTCGGACGACCTCGTGCGGGACGTCGACGCGGCGGGGGCCGTGAGCCTCGGCAAGACCGCGACGCCCGAGTTCGGCCTGCCGTCCTACACCGAGCCGCTCGCCGGCCGTGCCGCCCGCAACCCGTGGGACCTCGCGCTCGGCGCGGGCGGTTCGAGCGGCGGTGCGGCGGCGGCCGTGGCCGCGGGCCTGCTGCCGTTCGCGCCGGGCAGCGACGGCGGCGGATCGGTCCGCATCCCCGCGGCATCGTGCGGGCTCGTCGGCGTGAAGCCGTCGCGGGGCCGGGTCCCGTCGGGGTCCGGCATCGACCGGCTCGCGGGACTCGGCGTGGTCGGCCCGCTCGCCCGGACGGTCGCGGATGCGGCGCTCCTGCTCGACGGGCTCATCGCGCCGCGGGGCTACCCGCCGCGGCATCCGTTCGCCCTGCGCGCGCCGGCGGAGGACGGGCCCTACCTGGGCGCGGCGATCCGCGGAGAGGGGCGGTACCAGGTCGGGGTGATGCTCGACACGCCGTGGGACGACTTCACCGACATCAGGGTCGAGGACGAGCCGCGCGCCGCGCTCGAGCACGCGATCGCGCACCTCGACCGGCTCGGGCACGGCGTCGACGAGCTCGCGCCGGCCCCCGAGCCCGGGTACCCCGGCGCGTTCCGCACGATCTGGCAGGCCGGCGCCGCGGGGATCCCGGTGCCGGACGGCGAGGAGGCGTCGCTCGAACCGCTCACGCGCTGGCTCGTCGCGCGGGGCCGGGAGCGCACCGCAGGCGAGCTCGCGGAAGCCCTCGGGTGGCTCGCGGGGTTCGAGCGGCGGACGATCGCGCGGTTCTCCGCGGTCGACGTGGTCCTGACGCCGGCGCTCGCGCAGACGCCGCGGCCGGTCGGCTGGTACGACGCCGACGACGCGGAGGAGAACTTCGCGCAGCAGGTGCGCTTCACGCCGTACACGTCGTTCGTCAACGTCGCGGGGCTGCCCGCGTTGACGGTCCCGGTGCACGACACGGAGGCCGGCCTGCCGATGGGCGTCCAGCTCATCGGGCGCCCCGGCGGCGAGGCGACCCTCTTCGCGCTCGCGGCGCAGCTCGAGCGGGCCGCGCGACGCGGTCGACGCCGTCCGCCGGTGTGGTGACGGCTGCCGCGGCCGCGTCGGTGACGGCGGAGGAGCGGCCGTCTCCCGGTGTGATCCGCACGCGGGCGTGTGCAAGACTTAGGTAATGCTTACCTCACTTGCCGGAGTCGCCGCGCCCGCGAGCCCGCGTCCCGCCTATCGCGGATTCCGTGCGAACGTCGCCCGCGTGCGACGACTCACGCCGCACTTCACGCGCGTGACCTTCGCGGGGGAGGAGCTCGCCGAGTTCGGCACCGCGGGGCTCGACCAGCGGGTGAAGGTCGTGCTGCCCCTCGGCGACTCGGGCTTCGCGCACTTCCCCGACGGCGAGGACTGGTACTCGGCGTGGCGCGAGCTGCCCGCCGGGCAGCGCAATCCGTTCCGCACCTACACGATCCGCGCCGTGCGCCCCGAGGACCGAGAGGTCGACGTCGACTTCGTCGCGCACGGCGACACCGGTCCCGGCTCGGCCTGGGCGACGCACGCGCGGCCCGGTGACGAGATCGTGCTCGTCGGCCCCGACGAGCTGAGCACGGGGAGGACCGTCGGCATCGACTGGCGGCCCGGCGCGGTCGACACCGTGCTGCTCGCCGGCGACGAGACCGCGGCGCCCGCGATCTGCGCGATCCTCGAGTCCCTGCCCGCCGACGCCGAGGGGGCGGCGATCATCGAGGTGCCGAGCGCCGACGACGAGCTGGAGGTCGCGGCACCCGTCGGCGTCGAGGTGCGCTGGCTGGCCCGCGCGGAGGCGCAGACGCACGGCGAACGGCTCGTGCCGGCGGTTCGGGACTGGGTCGCCCGCACGTGCTGGCTCCGCGACTGCTCCGATCCCGCGTCCGCGGCCGCCGAGTCGGCGCGCCGGACGCCGGCCGCTCTCGAGGCAGCGGCCGACGCCGACGGCGTCCTCTGGGACGTGCCCGAGGGCACGAGCCTCGACGGCGACTGCTACGCATGGCTCGCGGGCGAGGCATCCGTCATCACCGCGCTCCGCCGCTTCCTCGTGCGGGAGGCCGGTCTCGACCGCCGCCAGGTGGCGTTCATGGGGTACTGGCGGCGGGGCCGCGCCGAACTGGCGTGAACGCCGCATCCGTCTCGGCTGAGGCGTCGCCGATGGCGGCGCCCGCCGCGCGCACCCGCGGGGGCGGACCGCCCCCGTCGGGCGGGCACCCGCACCCGCGCCGCGCCGTCCTCGTGCTGGTCGGCGGCGCGATCGCACTCCTCGCCGTCGTCGCGGCGAGCCTCGCGCTCGGGGTCCGCACGATCGAGGTCGCCGAGGTCTGGCAGGCCGTCGTCCGGCCCGACCTCACCGACCCCGACCAGGCCGTCGTGGTGCAGCTTCGGATCCCCCGGACCGTGATCGGGCTGGCCGCAGGCGTCGCGCTCGGACTCGCGGGCACGCTCATCCAGGGCGTCACCCGCAACCCGATCGCCGATCCCGGCCTCCTCGGCATCAACGCCGGTGCGTCGCTCGCCGTCGTGCTCTGCATCTCGCTGCTCGGGGTGACCGCGCCGCTCGGGTTCATCTGGTTCGCGTTCGCGGGCGCCACGGCGGCCGCCGCCGTCGTGTTCGCGATCGGCGGGGCGCGGCCGGTCCGGCTCGCGCTCGTCGGTGCGGCGCTCACGGCACTGCTCACGCCGCTGATCGCACTCGTCCTGCTGCGGGACACGGAGGCGTTCAACCAGTACCGCTTCTGGGCGGTCGGCTCGCTCACCGGACGCGACCTGTCGACCGTCGCCGCGCTGTGGCCGTTCCTCGTGGTCGGCGTCGTGCTCGCCGCGGCGCTCGCACACCGGCTCAACCTGCTCGCGCTCGGCGACGACGTGGCATCGGCCCTGGGCCAGCAGGTCGGCGTCACCCGCGCCGTCGCGGGGCTCGCGCTCGTGCTCCTCTGCGGCACCGCGGTCGCGCTCGCCGGGCCGATCGCGCTCGTCGGGCTCGTCGTGCCGCATGCGGCGCGACGACTCATCGGGAGCGACTACCGCTGGATCACGGCGCTCGCCGTCCTCCTCGGGCCGATCATGCTGCTGTCGGCCGACGTCATCGGGCGCCTCGTCGTGCCGAACTCCGAGCTCGAGGCCGGGGTCGTCGCCGCGTTCCTCGGCGCCCCGGTCCTCATCGCGATCGCGAGGAGCCGACGGGTGGCGGGGCTCTGATGGCCGCCGCACGCGTCGCGCCCGGCCCCCCGGCGCCGGGCGACCGGGTCGCACGTTCCGCGGCGACCGGCGAGCGGGTCGACGCCGCCGGGATCGACGCCGCCGGGATCGACGCCGCCGCGATCGGCGCCGTCCGTCGCGCCGACCGACGCCGTCGCGTCGCCGTCGTGCTCGTCGGCGCGGGCCTCGCCGCGGCGATCGCGCTCGCGGCGCTCTCGTTCGGAGCGGCCGGGGTGACGCCGGATCGGGTCCTGTCGGTCCTCCTCGGGGGCGGGGAGCGTATCGACCGCTTCGTCGTGTTCGAGCTGAGGCTCCCGCGCATCCTCGCCGCGCTCGTCGTGGGCGTGGCGTTCGCGCTGGCCGGGGCGGTCTTCCAGTCGACGCTGCGCAACCCGCTGGCGAGCCCCGACATCCTCGGCATCTCCGCGGGCGCGAGCCTCGGCGCGGTCTGGGCGTTGCTCGGGCTCGGCGCGGGCGGCGCGATCGTGGCGGGCTTCGCGTTCGGCGGTGGTCTCGTGGTGGCGGTCGTGATCTGGCTGGCCGCGTGGCGGCAAGGACTGCACGGCGTGCGGTTCGTGCTCGTCGGCGTCGGCATGGCCTACCTCTGCGGGTCGACGGTCGCGTGGCTGCTTGCGCGCGCCGAGGTGCGCGAGGCCCAGACCGCGCTGCACTGGACGGTCGGCAGCGTGGCCGACGTCCGCGGTGACCAGCTCTGGCTGCTCGCGGTCGGGACCGCCGCATGCGCGGTCGTCCTCGCGTTCCTGACGCGGGCGCTCCGGCCGCTCGCGCTCGGCGACGACCATGCCCGCGCGCTCGGCGTCCGAGCGGATGCCGCGCGCGTGGCGCTCCTCGTCGTCGCGGTCGCGCTCGTGGCGCTCGCGACCTCGGTGGCCGGCCCCATCGCGTTCGTCGCGCTGATCGCCCCGGCTGTCGCGCGGCGGCTCGTGGGGCACGGGGGAGCGGCCCTCGGGGCCGCGGCGGTCGTGGGCGGCGTGCTCACGCTCGGCGCCGACGTCGCCGGGCAGTTCGCGATCCCGGGCTTCACCGCACCGCTCGGCATCGTGACCGGCGTGATCGGCGCCCCGTACCTGCTGTGGCTGCTCGCCCGCACCGAGAGGACCCGCGCATGAGCTCCCTTCCCGTTCCTCCGCCCGTGGCCGCCGAGGGCCTGGTCGCCGAGGGGATCAGCCTCGGCTACGACGGCCGGCGCGTCATCGAGGGGCTCGACCTCGCGATCCCGTCGGGCCGAATCACGGCGATCGTCGGCCCCAACGCGTGCGGCAAGTCGACCCTGCTGCGCGGACTCGCGCGGCTGCATCCGATCGAGGCCGGTCGCGTGCTGCTGGACGGCCGGGACGTCTCGTCGATCCCGCGCCGCGACGTCGCGCGTCGGATCGGGGTCCTGCCGCAGTCGTCGATCGCGCCCGACGGCGTGCGCGTGGCCGATCTCGTCGCACGTGGTCGGTACCCGCACCAGGGCTGGTTCGGGCGTCATTCGAGCGACGACGATGCGGTCGTCGCCGCAGCGCTGGCCGACACCGGCATCGCCGAGCTCGCCGAGCGCCCGATCGAGGAGCTCTCCGGGGGGCAGCGCCAGCGCGTGTGGATCGCCATGGTGCTCGCCCAGCAGACCGACCTCGTGCTGCTCGACGAGCCGACGACGTTCCTCGACGTCGCGCACCAGCTCGAGCTGCTCGACCTGCTGACGGCGCTCAACCGCGACCGGGGCGCCACGGTCGTGATGGTGCTGCACGAGTTGAACCTGGCCGCGCGCTATGCCGATCACCTCGTGGTGATGTCGGGCGGCAGGGTCGTCGCGGAGGGGGACCCGGGCTCGGTGCTGACCGCCTCGACCGTGCGCGACGCGTTCGGCCTCGAGGCGCGCGTGATCCCCGACCCGGTGGCGGGGAGTCCGCTCGTCGTGCCGATCGGGCGCTTCCACTCCGCCGCCCTGTCCGCGTGAGGTGCGGCGTGCGAGCGGAGAGGAGTTAGGTTAGCCTTGCCTTATCAACTCTCCCCGATCCTAGGAGCATCCGTGCGTCTTCGACGTTCCCTCATCGCCGTGGCCGGCGCAGCCGTCACCGCGCTCGCCCTCTCCGCCTGCTCGGCCGCCTCGGCCGACCCGGCGCCGGAGGCAGCGGGCTCCGGCGCCGCCGGGGGCTTCCCCGTCACGATCGAGCACGCCTTCGGCGAGACGGTAGTGGAGGACGAACCCGAGCGCGTCGCGACATGGGGGTGGGGTTCGACCGAGGCGGCGATCGCCGTCGGCGTCCACCCCGTGGCCATCGCCGAGCAGGCCTGGACCGTCGGCGAGGGCAACTACCTGCCCTGGGTCGAGGCCGCCTACGAGGAGGCCGGCGAAGAGCTGCCGGCCCTCATCCCCGACCCCGAGGGCGGCGCGACCGTCCCCTACGAGGAGTTCATCGCCGCCGATCCCGACCTGATCCTCGCGCCGTACTCCGGCCTCACCGAGGAGCAGTACGAGACGCTCTCCGAGATCGCGCCCGTCATCGCCTACCCCGAGGCGCCGTGGACCACGCCGTGGGACCGGACGATCGAGATCACGGCCGAGGCCCTCGGCCGGGCCGACGAGGGTGCCGCGGTGCTCGCGGACATCTCCGACGGCCTCGCCGAGCAGGCGGCCGCACACCCCGACTTCGCCGGAACGACCTTCGCCGGCGTCTGGGACGGCGATGGCTTCGTCTACGTCTACACCGCCGCGGACTCCCGCATCGAGGTCCTGACCGAACTGGGACTCGAGGTCGCCCCGAGCGTCTCCGAGCTCGACACCCGCGACGGCGGCTTCTACTACGAACTGAGCTACGAGCAGCTCGACCAGCTCGACGCCGACGTCATCGTCAGCTACCACGGCAGCAGGGAGGAGGCCGACGCCTTCCTCGCCAAGCCCGAGCTGCAGGCCATCCCCGCGGTCGCGGCGGGCGCCGTGGCCCAGGTCCACGACCCCGTGGCGGTCTCGTCGGTCTCACCGCCGACCGCGCTGAGCTTCGACTGGGAGGGCGGACTCCCCGCGCTCATCGACGCGATCTCGGACGTCGTCGAGCAGTGATCGCGCGCTGAGCGCGAGCGACGGGCCGGGCCTCCCACGGGGAGCCCGGCCCGTCGGGTCTCCGGCTCAGGCCGGTCGCCGCGCGTCCGCGCCCTCGCGACGGCGGTCGCCGGACCGCGTGCGTCGCCGAGGGAGGTAGCCGCCCGCCTCGAGCCCCGCCTCGATCTCGAACCGGTTCGTCAGCGGGTTCCGCCCCGACATCCAGTACAGGATCGGGAAGAGCAGGCCGTACGTGCGCCACTGCTCCCGGTGGACCGCCTCGTGACCGAGCACGGCGTCGGAGTCGTTCCGGTCGGTCAGGTAGCAGCCTCCCACGCAGGAACCGCCGCGACCGAACGTCCAGCGCGGCATCCCGCGGAACACGACGAGTCCCCGGCGCACTTCGACGCGCCCACGGCTCCACAGGAAGCCCCACGTGAACCCCACCGCCGTGGCCCACCAGTAGCCCGCGCTGCTGATCGGGGAGTCCGTGAGCCGCACCCGCACCATCCGGCTCACTCGACGACCTCGGGCCGACCGTCGGCCTCGAGCAGCCGCAACCACACCTCGCTCAGCGTCGGGAAGGCCGGGACCGCGTGCCACAGGCGCGACACCGGGACTTCGCCGACGATGGCGATCGTCGCCTGCTGGACGAGCTCGGAGACGCCCTGCCCGACGAACGTGGCGCCGACCACGACGTCCCGCTCGGCGTCGATCACGAGGCGCGCCCGTCCGCGATAGTCGTCGGCGAGGATACCCGCGCCGCTCACGCTCGAGAACGGCACCTCGGGCGTGCGCACCGACAGGCCCCGATCCGCAGCCTGGGCGCTCGTGAGTCCCACGCTGCCGACCTCGGGGTCCGAGAACACGACGCTCGGCACGGCCGTGTGGTCGGCCGTCGCCGCGTGCACGCCGTAGCGGCCCGCGTCCACGGGGCGGCCGAGCGCGCGAGCCCCGATGACGTCACCCGCGGCGCGCGCCTGGTACTTGCCCTGGTGGGTGAACTCGGCTCGACCCACCACGTCGCCCGCCGCGTACAGCCACGGCGACCCGTCGACCGCGGGGACCGCGGTGGCCGCCAGCGTGTCGTCCACCTCGATCGGCGAACCCGGCCGGAGGCCGGCGGCCTCGAGCCCGATCCCTGCGGTGCGGGGGCGCCGCCCGGTCGCGACGAGCACCTCGTCGGCGGTCAGCGTCGAGCCGTCGTCGAGCTCGAGCACGACCTCGTTCGACGCGTTCCGCTCGACGCGGCGCGCGCTGGCCCCGAAGCGGACCTCGACGCCGAGGTCCGCGAGGCCCTCGCCGACCGCCTCCGCGGCGAACGGCTCGAGCGAGCCCAGCAGCCCGTGCCGGACCAGCATCGTCACCTTCGAGCCGAGGCCCGCGTAGGCGGTCGCCATCTCGACGGCGACGACGCCGCCGCCGATGATCGCGAGACGCCCGGGCACCCGATGCGCGCTCGTCGCGTCGCGGCTCACCCAGGGTCCGGCTTCGGCGAGTCCGGGGATGTCCGGGACCACCGGATCCGAGCCCGTGCAGATCGCCACCGCGTGCCGCGCGAGGAGCTCCTCCTCGGGGCCGCCGTCCGTGGGCGTCACGAGGACCCGTCGCTCGCCGACGAGGCGCGCGTGACCGCGCACGAGCACTGCGCCGATGCCGGTCAGCCAGTGCACGCCGCCGGCATCGCGCCAATCGGACGTCCAGTAGTCGCGACGCCGGAACGTGGCGTCGGCGTCCAGTGTCCCCGTCACGGCCTCGGCCGCACCCGGCACGCGCTGCGCGGCACGCAGCGCGAGCCCGCTGCGCAACAGCGTCTTCGATGGCACGCACGCCCAGAAGGTGCACTCGCCCCCGACCAGTTGGTGCTCGACGACGGCGACCTCGAGTCCCGCGGCACGAGCCCGGTCGGCCACGTTCTCGCCGACCGCCCCCGCGCCGAGCACGATGAGGTCGAACTCCCTGGCCATTCGGGCCCCCTTCCCGCCGGATCGCGTCCGGCCCCCACGACAGCCTAGGGAGCGGATGCCGCGAGGGGAACGGCGCGTTCCGACCGGCCCCGCGCCGCGGGGCCCGTTGCCCTCAGCTCAACGCGCTCCGGAGGCGAGGGCGCCGATGAGACGGAGGATCGTGGGCAGGTCGTCGAGCGCCGCCTCGGGCGAGGCCGGAGCGAAGCCGGCGATCGAGGCGCCGGCGAGCGGGACGTCGGCGACGACGGCGCGCACGAGCGACACCAGGTCGTCAGGGTCGGCGCCGAACGGCAGCGGGTAGGACAGGCCCGCGATCGCGGACGGATCGAGCACGTCGAGGTCGACGTGGATGTACACCCGCGAGGCTCCCGTCGCGAGGATCGTCTCGACGATCGCCATCGGCTCCCGGAAGCGGTCGACGTCGACCATCGCGATCCCGTGCTCGTCGATGAACGCCTGCTCGCCCTCGTCGAGCACGCGCACGCCGCCGAGGACCAGCCTCGAGGGGGCGACGCGCTCGCCGTCGCGCAGCGCCAGCCCGTCGGCGCCGTCGCCCGCGATGGCCCTCAGCACCATGCCGTTGAACGCGCCGGACGGGCTCGTGTCGGGGGAGTTGAGGTCGGGGTGGGCGTCGAGCCAGAGCACGGCGAGCGAGTCGCCGTCGCCCGCCGTGGCGGTCGCCACGGAGGCCAGCGCGATCCCGCAGTCGCCGCCGATCGCGATCCGCGTCCCTGCGAGTCCCTGCATCGCCTGGCGCATGCGGTCGCCGACCCTCCGCAGTGCGCTGTAGCGGTGCACGCCGGTGCCGAGCGAGTCGCCCGCTTCGACGGGGACGTCCACGAGGACGGTGGCGGCGGAGGGGAGGTCCCCGCTGATGGCGTGCGCCCCGTCCGCGTGGCTCATCGCGCGCGCGGAGACGGAACCCTGCCATTCGGGGACGACGACGAAGGCGGCCGACATGGTTCCCAGTATGTTCCTCGCGGCAACCCGGCGCGAGCGTCGCCGGCGGCGCCGATCGGACCGCCTCGCGAACGCCGGCACGACGCGCCGTCGACGGTGCCCGTCGTCACCCCTGGTCCGGGAAGCGCACGAGCCCCGCCTGGACGGCGATGCCCACGGCGGCGACCGCCATGAAGCCGAGCCCGAGGAGCGACGCGACGGTCGTCGACGCGATCACCGCGATCCCGCTGAGCCCGAGCAGCACCAGCGTCGCCCACCACGCCCACCTCCGCCGGGTGAGCCCGGTCGCGATCGCCGCGATGACGAGCAGCGCGAGCCGCCCCCAGAGGTCGAGGGGCGTGAAGATCGGATCCGTCGACGTCGACAGGAGCGCGCCGAGCAGGAGGAGGGCGACCCACGTCGCGAACAGTCGCGCGCTGAACGGCCGCAGGGGCACGGCGCGGGGGGCGCCCGGCGATCGGGCCTCGGCCACGATCGGCCCGGTGGTACGGTCGACGCCACCAGCTGCCCTCGCCTCGGAGAGCAGGCGGTACGCCCGACCGACCTCGATGAAGCGGACGCTCGCCGCGCGGACCTCGGACTCCGGCGCCCCGACGAAGCGATCGGGGTGCAGCTCGCGCGCGAGGCGTCGGTACGCCCGATCGAGCGCCGGCTGGTCGGCGTCGCGGTCGACGCCGAGCACGCGCGCCGCGTCGTCGGGAGTCATGCTCCGCACCTCCTCGTGGCCGGAGGACTCGAACCGGATGGGCAGGCGTCGCGGCCGGCAGGGATGCGGATGCCGCGGAGGCCGCCCGTGCTGCACCCCCGCGACATCCGCCCGGGTCAGGAGCCGGAGATCTGCCCCTGCGCGCCACCGGACTTCAGCATGGCGAGCCGGGCCTCGACCTCGGTGAGCTCGCCGAGGTCGTCGAGCTCGTTGAACTGGGCGTCGAGGCTCGACGCCGCCAGCTCGGCCTGGCCGCGCGCCTTCGCCTCCTCGCGACGCACCTTGTCCTCGAAGCGCCCGATCTCGCTGGTCGGGTCGAGGATGTCGATCGACTTCACGGCTGCGTGCACCTGCTGCTGCGCGGCCGCGGTCTTCGCGCGCGCGATCAGCTGCGCGCGCTTGTTCTGGAGTTCGACGAGCTTCTGCTTCATGCCGTTCAGGCCGGCCTTCAGCTTCTCGACGACCTCGGTCTGGGCCGCGATCTGCGGCTCCGCGGCCCGAGCCTCGTTCTCGGAGGAGATCTGGCGGCTGAGCGCGACCTTGGCGAGGTTGTCGAACTTGTCCGCGTCGACCGTGTCGCCCGCGGTCCGCAGTTCGTCGGCCTTGCGGCTCGCGGCCAGCGCCTTGTCGCCCCACTCGCGGGCCGCCTCGACGTCCTCGCGGTGGTCGTCCTCGAGCAGCCGCAGGTTGCCGATCGTCTCGGCGATCGCGGCCTCGGCATCGGCGATCGAGTTCGTGAAGTCGCGCACCATCTGGTCGAGCATGACCTCGGGGTCCTCGGCTTGGTCGATGAGCGCGTTGATGTTGGCTCGCAGCAGCTGCGAGATGCGTCCGAAGATGGACTGCTTGGCCATCATGGTGTCCTTCCGTGTGGTGATCGAACGGGGTCGTGCTGGTCGGTGGACGGCGTCAGAAGCGGCCTCCGCTCCCGCGCCTCGAGCGTGTCGCGGATCCGCCGAAGCTGCCCGGAGCGCGTCGGCCGCCGCCGAATCCGCCTGACGAGCGGCGACCGCCGGATCCCCCGGGGAAGCCCCCGCCGAATCCTCCGCCGCGCCGCCCGCCCCCGAGCATCGAGTCGATCAGGATGCCGCCGAGCACGGCGCCGAACACGTCGCCGCCGCTCCCGCCCCGGCCCTGCGGCACGCCGAAGCCGCCGGAGGCCGCGGTTCCGCCGTGGGCGCCGCCGAACCCGCCGACGTCCTGCTGGGCGAGGGTCATCGCCTGGCCGGCGAGCTGGTCCGCGCGCTGCGCCGCGGCGAGCGCGCGAGCGGCATCGGTCGCGGTGAGCGACTGGGCCTCGACGACGAGCCGGCCGGCCTCGGCGAGCCGGGTGCGCGCCTCGGCGCCGATCGCACCACGCCGCGCGACCAGGTAGTCCTCGGCCGCCTGCACGCGCGACCGAGCCGCGAGGAGAGTGCGATCGAGCTCGGCTCGCGTTCGCCGGGCCTGGACCGCCGCGTCGCGGGCGCCCTGGATGGCGGCGTCGATCTCCCGATTGGTCGCATCGAGTCGCGCCGCGAGGTCGAGCGGCGACCGGCCGGCGCGGCCGAGGTCGGCGCGCAGCGCGTTCGCCTCGCCCTCGACCCGGTCGGCGAGCTCGGCGAGTGCGGCGTCGGACATACCCCGTGCGGTGCGCACGTCGGATTCGAGGTCGTCGATCCCGGCGGCGACGGCCCGATCTGCGTCGCCGAGGTCGGCCGCGAGTCGCTCGACCGCCGCGGCGAGGAGGCGGGCCTGGTCGGCGCTCTCCTCGGCCGCGCGGATGTCGACCGCAGCCGCGCCCGTCTCGCCGCGACCGATCGCGGTGGCGGCCTCGGCGGCGGAGTCGCGGGCGAACGCGATACGCGCCCGCGCCTGCTCGGGGTTGTCGGCGACGGAGGCGAGCGCCGACGGCGCGTATTGCGGCGTCAGGGCCTGAAGCCGAGCCGCGGCGGGGCCGATCGCCGACTCGGCGCCTCGGATCGCCTCCTCCACCCGCGCGAGCGCCTGCGGCGCGTTCTGCTCCAGCGCACGCAGGGCGTCGAAGCGCTCTGCCTGCGCGTCGAGCACCTCCTCCGCCTCCGCGGTGAGGCGGAGGATGCCGGCGTACCACTCGCGCTGCTGGCCCTCGGTGTCGGGTTCGTGGTCGTCGAGTCGCTGCTGCAGGCCGAAGGCCTCGCGCACCTTCGCGGTCGCCGCAGCGAGCGCGGCACGGAAGTCGGCCGTCGCCTCGTCGCCGAAGGACGCGACGGCGAAGCCGAGCTCCTCCTCGCTGGTCTTCAGCGCGTCGTCCGCGTCGATGAGCGCTCCGCCGGCCTGCCGGCGCAGCTCCTCGATCGGGACCGCGGCTGGTCCGGCCGGGGCCGCCGCGCGCCGAGCGCGCCGCCGGGCGAGCACGATCGCCACGACGACCACGACGGCCGCGGCGGCGACCAGGAGCACGATCCACAGCCATCCGAGGCCGCCGCCCGAGCCCCCGCCCCCGCCGATCGCCTCGGCGCCGGCGATCGCCGCGGCGGCCCAGTCGCCGTCGCGCAGGTGGGGCTCGATGACTTCGAGGGCGATGCGGTCGACGTCGCCCGCGGACAGCGAGGCGTCCTCGGCGGCGGACAGGTGGTAGGCGCGTCCGTCGATCGCGACGGCGAGCAGGTAGTCCTCGCTGCCCATGTTGTTGTCGTTGGCGGTCTCGGTCGCCCAGGATCCCGCGTCGGCCGGGTCCTCGAACTCGCTCACGTACGCCACGAACAGCTGGCGGCCGCTCCGGTCGGCCGCCTCGGCGATCGCGGCCTCGACCTCGCGCGCCTCGTCGGCGCTCACGGCATCGACGGTGTCGACGATCGGGCTCGCCCCGAACTCGACCGGCTGCTCGGCGTTCGCGACCGCGGGGGCCTGGAGCAGGGTCAGCACGAGGACGGCGCACGCGATCGAACCCCTGCGAACCGACCGCATGCGACAGTGCCCTTCCCCTCGGAGCCGACGTCTGGAGTCTATTGGTGCGCTCCGAGGAGCGTCCACGACTCCGGGCGGACGCTCAGCAGCCCACTGAGCGGGGCCGGTCCGGCGGCGAGGGGCGGAGTCGGCGCCCGGATACGGAACGAGCCCGGACCCTCAGCTGGCTGAGTGGACCGGGCTCTTCACGACGTGCCCCCGGAGGGATTCGAACCCCCGACCTACGGTACCGGAAACCGGCGCTCTATCCCCTGAGCTACGGAGGCGCACAGCAGGAAACACTACCACCTGCACGGGTCGCTCGACGCACTCCGAACGCCCGGCGAACGGCTCAGCCGAGGACGTTCGCGATGACGTCGGCGACGAGGCCCTGCGCGTCGCCGGGCTCGAAGAGGGCGGGGGATTCGACCACGATCCAGTACCCGTCGGCGAACACCTGGGCCTGTCCGACTCCGCCGGACTGCCGGAAGAAGCCCTCGACCTCGGGCGGGGTCCCGTACGTGGGCACGGGGTTGGAGCGCATCGCCGCGTCGCCGACCTGCAGTTCGTACGCGTGCTCGGGGAGCGTGGCCACGCCGACCTCGATCACGTCGCCGCTCGTCTGGTTGCTCCACCCGCAGGCCGTGCCCGACGCCGCGACGACGTCGGCGATCGTCGCGGCCGAGGGGGCGTAGTCGGGCGCGGTGCCGTAGCTCGGGTTGAACGCGTACACCTGGTCGGGCGTGAGGATCTCGTCGCACGCGACCTCGAACGGGATCGGCTCCTCGGTCGGCTGGGGTTCCGCCGGCGCCGTCGCCGCCGCGGAGCCCGTCGCCGCGGGCGGAGCCGAGGTCCCCGCCGGGGAGGCCGAGGGGTCCGTGCAGGCGGACAGGACGAGGGCGAGCGCGGTCGCGCCGGCCGCGGCGAACACGGCCGGGCGGAGTCGGGGGAGAAGGGCGTTCGGGCGCGGCATGCGGGAAACGATAGCAACGCCGCCCGGTAGGATCTTCGAGTGACTCCCGCCGACCTCTCGCGTGCCCTGTACGACCTCGTCGACGCCCTGGTCGCCCGGCGACGCGAGGCGGGTGCCGACGTCGAGCTGGACCTCGCCCCCGACGCCGTGACGCTCGAGCGTCCCAAGCTCCGCGAGCACGGAGACTGGGCGTCGAGCATCGCCCTGCGCATCGCGAAGCCGCTCGGCGCGAACCCGCGCGAGCTCGCGACCGAACTGGCGGCCGGCCTCGCCGGCGTCGACGGCGTCGCGAGCGCCGAGGTCGCCGGACCCGGCTTCATCAACATCCGGCTGGATGCCGCGGCCGCCGGCGCGCTGGCGAAGGCGATCGTCGACGCCGGCACCGCGTACGGCCACGGCGACTCGCTGTCGGGTCGCGTGATCGACCTCGAGTTCGTCTCGGCGAACCCCACCGGTCCGCTGCACATCGGGCACACCCGCTGGGCGGCGCTCGGCGACTCGATCGGCCGCGTGCTGCGCGCCGCCGGAGCCGAGGTCGCGAACGAGTACTACATCAACGACGCCGGCAACCAGATGGACAACTTCGGCGCCTCGGTCATCGCGGCCGCGAAGGGCGAGCCGACCCCTGAGAACGGCTACCCGGGCCGGTACATCGCCGACCTCGCCGCGCGGGTGCTCGAGCGCGAGCCCCACCTCCTCGACCTCGACGACGAGGTCGCGCTGCACACGGCCCGCGAGATCGCGTACGAGCTCCAGCTCGCCGAGATCCGCGCGTCGCTCGAGCGCTTCAACGTGCGCTTCGACGTGTGGACGAGCGAGCGCGCGCTGCACGCGAAGGACGACGACGGCATCTCGGCGATCGACGCCGCGGTCGAGCGCCTTCGCGCACAGGGCCACGTGTTCGACGAGGACGGCGCGGTGTGGGTGCGCACGACCGACTTCGGCGACGACAAGGACCGGGTCATCCGTCGCGCGAACGGGGTCTACACCTACTTCGCCGCGGATGCCGCGTACTACCTCGACAAGGGCGACCGCGGGTTCGAGCACAAGATCTACCTGCTCGGCGCCGACCACCACGGCTACGTGCATCGCCTGAAGGCGCTCGCGGGTGCGGCGGGCGACGACCCGGAGCGCGACATCGAGGTGCTCATCGGCCAGCTCGTGAGCATCAACGGCGCGAAGCTGTCCAAGCGCGCGGGCAACATCATCGAACTCGACGACCTGCAGGCCTGGCTCGGCACCGACGCGCTGCGCTACACGCTCGCCCGGTACCCGGCCGACTCGCCCCTCGCGATCGACCCCGAGCAGCTGCGCCGCCGCACGAACGACAATCCCGTCTTCTACGTGCAGTACGCGCACGCGCGCACGGCGGCCGTCGCCCGCAACGCCGCCTCATCCGGCGTCGACCGCTCGTCGTTCGCTCCCGAGCTGCTCCAGCACGAGGCCGAGTCGGCGCTGCTCGGGGCGCTTCAGGAGTTCCCGCGCATCGTCGCCCAGGCCGCGGAGCTCCGCGAGCCGCACCGCATCGCCCGCTACATCGAGGAGCTCGCGGGCCTCTACCACCGCTGGTACGATAACTGCCGCGTGCTCCCGCTCGGCGACGAGCCGGTCGGCGACCTGCATCGCACGCGGCTCTGGCTGAACGACGCGACCGGGCAGGTCATCCGCAACGGCCTCGACCTGCTCGGCGTGTCGGCGCCGGAGCGGATGTAGCCTCGCCCGCATGAGTTCACGCGACGCCGACACGGTTCCCGTCGACCCGGTCGGCGGGACGGACGCCCCGCCGCCCCGCCGTCGCCGGGGCGGCCGTGTCGTGGTCGTCGTCCTCGTCGTGCTCGCGGTCTTCGCCGCTCTCCTGGTCCTCGTCGAGACGGTCGGGCGGGGCATCGCCGAACGGAACGTCGCCGACTCGATCGAGCGGTCGCTGCCCGAGGGCGTCGAAGGCGAGGTCCGCGTCGAGATCATCGGGTTCTCCGCGCTCTGGCAGGCGATGACCGGGAGCATGGACGAGATGGTCGCCACCGCGCCCGAGCTCCTGGTGAACGGCGTCCCGGTCGACGTGACGGTCACGGCGTACGGCGTCCCGCTCGCCGAGGGCGCGACGCTCGAGCGCGGCGAGGCGGAGGCGTCGATCGACGGCGACGCCGTCGACGAGATCGCCGCGTCGCAGGGGATCACCGGCGGGCTCACCCTCGGCGAGGGGACCGTCGCGTACGAGGACGAGACCACGTTCCTCGGCATCCCCATCGGCTTCTCGATCACCGCCGAGCCGGAGGCGGCCGGCGACCGCGTGCTGCTCCGGCCCGTGGCGGCCGACATCAGCGCCGGGGGCGGCAGCTTCGACGCCTCCGGCCTGGTCGACGGTGTGCTCGGCGGCGACCCGGTCCCGATCTGCGTCGCCGACCGGCTCCCCGAGGGGGTCGAGCTCTCCGGCATCGAGGTCGAGCCCGATCGCGTGACCGTCCGGCTCGAGGCGAGCGGGCTCCCGCTCGTCGAGGAGACCCTCGCCACGACGGGCACCTGCGGCTGAGCGACGCCGCCGGTCCGGCTGCACCACGTCCGCGACATCCGGTGTCGTCGTCGATTCGGCCGCCGCGACCGGCGTCGGTAGACTCGCCCGTATGCCGCCCCACAAGGGCGGCCCGCACCGAGGCTTCAGGAACCGATCCGGGTTCGCTCGCCGTCCGAGCGATCCGTCGTTCCATCGTCCCGTGAGGTTCCCCGTGTCATCCAGCGCATCCGTCCCCGCGATGCGCGGCGCGCCCGCGGACGCCGGCGCGCTCGATCCTGCCGTCTGGCCCGAGGGCGCCCACCGCGACGACGCCGGCCGGATCGTGGTCGGCGGCGTCGACGTCGAGACCCTCGCCGACCGCTTCGGGACTCCGCTCTACGTCGTCGACGAGCAGGTCGCGCGCTCGCGCGCCCGCCGGACCCGCGCCGCCTTCGAGCGGGCGGCGGCATCCGTCGGCACCTCGGTCACCGTCTACTACGCCGGCAAGGCGTTCCTCTCGGGCGCGGTCGTCCGCTGGATGACCGACGAGGGGCTCGCGATCGACGTGGCGACCGGCGGCGAGCTCGCCGTCGCGCTCGCCGCGGGCGCCGACCCCGCGCGCATCGGGTTCCACGGCAACAACAAGTCGGTGCGCGAGATCGAACGCGCCGTGGCCGCCGGCGTGGGCACGATCATCATCGACAGCGAGGTCGAGGTGCTCCGGGTCGCGGATGCCGCGGCGCGCGCCGGCCGCGTGCAGCGTGTCCGACTGCGCGTCAACTCGGGCGTGCACGCGTCGACGCACGAGTTCCTGGCCACCGCGCACGAGGACCAGAAGTTCGGCATCGCGCTCCCCGACGCGGCGCGCGTGGTCGCCGGCATCCGATCGCACGACTCGCTCGACTTCGTCGGGCTGCACTGCCACATCGGATCCCAGATCTTCGACGCCGCCGGCTTCGCGGAGTCGGCCGAGCGGCTGCTCGCCGTGCACGCCGAACTGTCGGCGGTCGCACCGGTGCCCGAGCTGAACCTCGGCGGCGGATTCGGCATCGCCTACACCGAGGCCGACCAGCCCGCCCCGATCGAGGAGATCGCCGACGGCATCGCGCGCGCCGTCGCCGCCGCGAGCGAGCGGCTCGGCGTTCCGGTGCCGCGCCTCGCGTTCGAGCCGGGTCGCTCGATCATCGGTCCGGCCGGCATCACGCTCTACACGGTCGGCACCGTGAAGCCCGTGCCGACCGACGAGGGCTGGCGCCACTACGTGTCCGTCGACGGCGGCATGAGCGACAACATCCGCACCGCGATGTACGGCGCGTCGTACACGGTGCGCCTCGCGTCGCGTGCCTCCGACGAACCGGCGGCGCTCGTGCGCGTCGTCGGCAAGCACTGCGAGTCCGGCGACATCGTCGTCGACCACGACTGGCTTCCCCGCGACGTCGCTCCCGGCGACCTCGTGGCGGTCGCCGCGACCGGCGCGTACTGCTGGTCGCTGGCGTCCAACTACAACCACGTGCCACGACCGCCGGTCGTGGCCGTCTCCGGCGGCGCCGCGCGCGTGATCGTGCGCGGCGAGAGCGAGGAGGACCTCCTCGCTCGCGACGCCGGGCTGTCCGACCACGACGATGACGCACACGGAGTCACCGCATGATCGAATACCGTTCCATCCGCGTGGCGCTGCTCGGCGCCGGCTCGGTCGGCTCCCAGGTCGCCCGGCTGCTGCTCGAGCAGGGCGACGAGCTCGCCAATCGCATCGGCGCGAGGATCGAGCTCGTCGGCATCGCCGTCCGCGACGTCGACGCCCCGCGCGACGTCGCGCTGCCGCGCGAGCTGCTCACGACCGACGCGGAGTCGTTGATCCTCGGAGCCGACATCGTGATCGAGCTCATGGGAGGGCTCGAGCCGGCGCGCACGCTCATCCTGAAGGCCGTCTCGTCGGGTGCCGACGTCGTCTCGGGCAACAAGGCGCTGCTGGCCACCCACGGTCCCGAGCTCTTCGCCGCAGCGGAGCAGGTCGGCGCCCAGCTCTCGTACGAGGCCGCCGTCGGCGGCGCCATCCCGATCATCCGGCCGCTGCGCGACAGCCTCGCGGGCGACCGGATCGACCGCATCCTCGGCATCGTCAACGGCACGACGAACTTCATCCTCGACCGGATGGACACGACCGGCGCCTCCCTCGAGGACGCGCTCGCGACCGCCACCGAGCTCGGCTACGCCGAGGCCGACCCGACCGCCGACATCGGCGGCTACGACGCCGCGCAGAAGGCCGCGATCCTCGCCAGCCTGGCGTTCCACACGAGCGTTCCCGTCGACAAGGTGCACCGCGAGGGCATCACGGGCGTCACGGCCGCCCAGGTCGAGTCGGCCAAGCGTGCGGGCTACGTCGTGAAGCTCCTCGCGATCTGCGAGCGCCTCGCCGACCCCGAGACGGGGGAGGAGGGCGTGTCCGCGCGCGTCTACCCGGCCATGGTGCACCGGAGCCATCCGCTCGCCGCCGTGCACGGCGCCAACAACGCGGTATTCGTCGAGGCCGCGGCTGCCGGCCCGCTCATGTTCTACGGCGCCGGCGCGGGTGGCGTGCAGACGGCGTCCGCCGTCCTGGGCGACCTCGTCGCGATCGCACGCCGCCACGTGCTCGGCGGGCCGGGCACGGCCGAGTCGACGCACGCCGAGCTCCCCGTGCTCGAGATCGGCCGCATCACGACCCGCTACGCCATCACGATCGAGGCCGCCGACCAGCCGGGCGTGCTCGCGACGATCGCCCACGTGTTCGCCGACCACGGCGTCTCGGTCGGCGAGCTCGAGCAGACCATCAACGACGAGAACGGCCGGGCTACGCTGGTGATCGGCACCCACGAGGCGCGTGAGTCCGCGCTCGCCGAGACGGTCGCCGCGCTCGCCGACAGCCCGGTCGTGACCTCCGTCGCATCCGTCATCCGAGTCGAAGGAGCAGAGTGAACCACCAGGCAACGAAGGCGCCGTCGCGCCAGTGGCGCGGCGTCATCCGGGAGTACGCCGATCGCCTCGACGTGACCGACGCCACCCCGATCGTCACCCTCGGCGAAGGCGGCACGCCGCTCCTGCCCGCGCCGGCGCTCTCGCGCCGGACCGGCGCGGACGTGTGGGTCAAGTTCGAGGGCATGAACCCGACCGGCTCGTTCAAGGACCGCGGCATGACCATGGCCGTCACGAAGGCCGTCGAGGGCGGCGCCGAGGTCGTCATCTGCGCCTCGACCGGCAACACGTCGGCCTCGGCCGCCGCGTACGCCACGCACGCCGGCATCAAGGCCGCCGTGCTCGTCCCAGAGGGCAAGATCGCGATGGGCAAGCTCAGCCAGGCGATCGCGCACGACGCGCAGCTCATCCAGATCCAGGGCAACTTCGACGACTGCCTCGACATCGCGCGCGACCTCGCCGAGAACTACCCGGTGCACCTGGTCAACTCGGTGAACAACGACCGGATCGAGGGCCAGAAGACCGCCGCCTTCGAGGTCGTCGAGGTGCTCGGCGACGCGCCCGACCTCCACTTCATCCCGGTCGGCAACGCGGGCAACTACACCGCGTACACGCGCGGGTACCGCGAGGACATCGCGGCGGGCAACGCGACGCGGCTGCCGCGCATGTTCGGATTCCAGGCCGCCGGCTCCGCGCCGCTCGTGCGCGGCGAGCCGGTCCGCAACCCCGAGACCATCGCGAGCGCGATCCGCATCGGAAACCCGGCGTCGTGGCACCTCGCGCTCGAGGCGCGTGACCTGACGGACGGGTACTTCGGCGCGATCGAGGACGACAAGATCCTCGAGGCCCAGCGGATCCTCTCGGCCGAGGTCGGCATCTTCGTCGAGCCGGCCTCCGCGATCAGCGTCGCGGGCCTGCTCGAGCGGGCCGAGGCCGGGCAGGTGCCGGCGGGCGCGAGGGTGGTCCTCACGGTCACCGGGCACGGCCTGAAGGACCCGCAGTGGGCGCTCCGTCGTCCCGACGGCTCCGAGGTCGCGCCGACCGTCGTCCCCGCCGACGTGGCGCACGTCGCCGAGGTGCTGGGGCTCGGCGCATGAGCGCCTCCGCCGCGGCGGAGGCGACGCCCTCGACGGACGACGTCCTGCTCGGGCGGAAGGTGCACGTCAAGGTCCCGGCGACCTCGGCGAACCTGGGTCCCGGCTTCGACACGCTCGGGCTCGCGCTCGCGCAGTACGACGAGGTCGAGGTCGAGGTCGTCGGCTCCGGGCTCGAGATCGAGGTGCACGGGGTCGGCGAGGGCGAGGTCCCGCTCGACGCATCGCACCTCGTGGTGCGTGCGATGGCGCACACGTTCGCCCGGTTCGGCCGCGAACTCCCCCCGATCCGCCTCGTCGCCCACAACTCGATCCCGCACGGTCGGGGCCTCGGTTCGTCCGGCGCGGCGATCGTGGCGGGCGTCATGGCGGCGAAGGGCCTGCTCGCGCCAGAGGTCGAGATCTCCCCGGACGGACTGCTCGAGGTCGCGACGGAGCTCGAGGGGCACCCCGACAACGTCGCGCCGGCGCTCTTCGGCGGGCTCACGATCGCCTGGGTCACGCCGGAGGGCCCGCGCCACAAGAAGCTCATGGTGCACCGCGGGGTGTCCCCGCTCGTGCTCGTGCCCGAGCACGAGATGTCCACCGCGCTCGCACGGAGCCTCCAACCGCAGTCGGTTCCCCACGAGGACGCCGTCTTCAACGTCTCGCGTTCGGCACTGCTCGTCGCGGCGCTGATCCAGAGCCCCGAACTGCTGCTCGCGGCCACCGAGGACAAGCTCCACCAGAGCTACCGGGCCGAGGCGATGCCCGAGACCGATCGGCTCATCCGGCGGCTGCGCGAGGCGGGCCATCCGGCCGTGGTGTCGGGGGCCGGCCCGTCGATCCTCGTGCTCGCGAGCGATCCGAGCGAGCGGGCGGATGCCACGAGACTCGTCGAGGAGACGGCCGACACCGCCTGGCAGGCCCTCCCGCTGGCGGTCGACTTCCTCGGCGCGACGGTGACGCCGGTCGACCGCGACTGAGGGACGCGCGCGGATTCCACCTCGGGATCCGCGCCGCACCGCGCGGCGCGTGGTCCGAGCGCGGACCGCCGGGTGCTAGACTGAGGTCCGCACCCGGTCGGCGCTGCACCACTCGCGCCGTCGCCGTTCGGTGCGATTCCCGGCATCTCATGCTTTCGCCATCGCGCAGATCTGCGCCTCGCGCGCACGTCTGCGACGTGCCGCGATCAGCTCTCCTCGGCCAACCCCCAATACCTGGCCAGGGGAAAGGACAATCCCAGTGACCAACGGAACCGACCACGCGGAGCGCGTGGACCGCACCCGCCTGTCGACCATGAAGGTCGCCGAGCTCCAGGAGCTCGCGTCCTCGCTCGGCATCGCGGGCGCCTCGAAGCGCCGAAAAGGAGAACTCGTGGAGTTGATCTCCGCCCACACCGACGGCACCGCGGCCGTCGAGGCCGACGTCGTCGTCGAGCCGGCCCCCGCAGCGCCCGCCGAGGCCGAGGCTCCCGCCGAGGCATCCGCGACGTCCGTCGACGAGGTGGCTGCCGACGCCCCTGTCGCCGAGGCCCCGGCCGCGGAGGCACCGGCGGCGGAGACCCCGGCCGCCGAGCCCGCCCGTCGTGGCCGCCAGCCGCGTCGCGCCACGAGCGCCACGGCCGCAGCGTCCCACGCGAACGCGGGGACGACGGGCGTCGAGCTCGTGCCCGCCGACGCTCGTGCCGATGAGGCGCCCGCCGCCGGCGGCTCGTCCGATGACGAGGCCCGCGAGGCTGCACGTGCCGCCGTGCGCGAGCAGCTCGCCGCCGCGACCGCCGCAGGCCGGAAGGGCGACGCCGCCGACGCCGGCGACGCCGGCGACGGCGAAGGCGAGGGCGACGGCAAGGCCGAGCAGCCCACGGAGCAGCGTCAGGGCCGCAGCCGCAACCGCGGTCGTCGCGGCGGCGCCGACCGTGCCGACGGGCAGAAGGCCGACCAGCAGCAGGGCGGACGCCGTGCCGACGAGCAGGCCGACGGCGACAAGGCCCGCCAGTCCGAGTCCGAGAAGGGCCGCCAGGGCGGCGATTCCGACAAGGGCAAGCAGGACCAGCAGGGCGGTCGTGGAGCTCAGGGCCGCGGCGACCAGCAGGGCCGCGGCGGCGACCAGCAGGCCGACGGCGAGGGCGGCGGCCGCCGCAACCGCTACCGCGACCGCAAGCGCCGCGGGCAGGGCCAGGGCGACGAGGTCGAGCCCGAGATCCTCGACGACGACGTGCTCATCCCGATCGCCGGCATCCTCGACGTGCTCGACAACTACGCGTTCGTGCGCACGACCGGGTACCTGCCCGGACCGAGCGACGTGTACGTCTCGCTCGGCCAGGTGAAGAAGTACAACCTGCGCAAGGGCGACGCGGTCGTCGGATCGATCAAGCAGCCGCGCGAGGGCGAGGGCAGCAGCCGCCAGAAGTACAACGCCCTGGTCAAGATCGACTCGGTCAACGGCCAGACGGCCGACGAGGCCGCGGCGCGCGTGGACTTCCAGAAGCTCACGCCGCTCTACCCGCAGGACCGCCTCCGCCTCGAGACCGAGCCGACGAAGCTCACGCAGCGCATCATCGACCTCGTGGCACCGATCGGCAAGGGCCAGCGCGGCCTCATCGTCGCGCCGCCGAAGGCGGGCAAGACGATCGTGCTCCAGCAGATCGCGAACGCCATCGCCACCAACAACCCCGAGGTCCACCTCATGGTCGTGCTCGTCGACGAGCGCCCCGAAGAGGTCACCGACATGCAGCGCACGGTCAAGGGCGAGGTCATCGCCTCGACGTTCGACCGCCCCGCCGAGGACCACACCACGGTCGCGGAGCTCGCGATCGAGCGTGCGAAGCGCCTCGTCGAGCTCGGTCACGACGTCGTCGTGCTGCTCGACTCGATCACCCGCCTCGGCCGCGCCTACAACCTGGCCGCGCCCGCATCGGGACGCGTGCTCTCGGGCGGCGTGGACGCGTCGGCGCTGTACCCGCCGAAGCGGTTCTTCGGCGCGGCGCGGAACATCGAGAACGGCGGCTCGCTGACCATCCTCGCGACCGCGCTCGTCGAGACCGGCTCCAAGATGGACGAGGTGATCTTCGAGGAGTTCAAGGGCACCGGCAACTCCGAGCTGCGCCTGTCGCGTCACCTCGCGGACAAGCGCATCTTCCCCGCGGTCGACGTGAACGCGTCGTCGACGCGTCGCGAGGAGATGCTGCTCTCGCCCGACGAGGTGAAGATCACCTGGAAGCTCCGTCGCGCGCTCGCAGGACTCGAGCCGCAGCAGGCCCTCGAGGCCGTGCTCGGTCGCCTTCGCGAGACGCAGTCGAACACCGAGTTCCTCCTGCTCATGCAGAAGTCGGCACCGGTCGGCGGCAACGGGAACGGGCACGGCCACGAGTCCGACCACCGCTGATCGATGTTCGAGTCCGTCCAGGCACTGATCACCGAGCACGCCTCGCTGCAGGACGAGCTGGCCGATCCGGCGCTGCACGCCGACGCCGCGCGTGCGAAGCGGGTGAACCGGCGCTACGCCGAGCTCAGCCGCATCGTCGCCGCGCACGACGCATGGCGGCAGGCGCAGGAGGACCTCGAGGCGGCGCGTGAGCTCGCCAAGGAGGACCAGGCGTTCGCGGAGGAGGTCCCCGGCCTCGAGGAGCACCTCGCGGAGTCGCAGGAGAAGCTGCGCCGGCTCCTGATCCCGCGCGACCCCGACGACGGGCGCGACGTGATCATGGAGATCAAGGGCGGCGAGGGCGGCGCCGAGAGCGCCCTCTTCGCGGCCGACCTGCTGCGCATGTACATCCAGTACGCGCAGTCGAAGGGCTGGAAGACCGAGCTCCTCGAGCGCGACGAGTCCGACCTCGGCGGCTACAAGAACGTCCAGGTCGCGATCAAATCGAACGCCTCCGACCCGTCGCAGGGCGTCTGGGCGCACCTGAAGTACGAGGGCGGCGTGCATCGCGTGCAGCGCGTTCCGGTCACCGAGACGCAGGGGCGCATCCACACGTCGACGACCGGCGTGCTCGTGTTCCCCGAGGTCGACGAGCCGGAAGAGGTCGAGATCAACCAGAACGACCTCAAGATCGACGTCTACCGCTCATCGGGCCCGGGCGGGCAGTCGGTGAACACGACCGATTCCGCCGTGCGCATCACGCACGTCCCGACCGGCATCGTCGTCGCCATGCAGAACGAGAAGTCGCAGCTGCAGAACCGCGAGGCCGCGATGCGCGTGCTCCGCGCCCGCCTGCTCGCGCGCCAGCAGGAGGAGATCGCGGCCGCGGCGTCCGACGCGCGGAAGTCGCAGATCCGGTCCATGGACCGCTCCGAGCGGATCCGCACGTACAACTTCCCCGAGAACCGCATCGCCGACCACCGCACCGGGTACAAGGCGTACAACCTCGACCAGGTCATGAACGGCGCGCTCGAGCCCATCATCGAGTCGGCGATCCAGGCCGACGAGGAGGCGCGGCTCGCCGATCTCGGCGACCAGTGAGCGATCCCGCGATCCGTCCGTTCGCCGAGCGCGACTGACGGAACGCGTCATGCGCACGGACGGCGTCGTCTCGCGCGCCTAGATGTGGAAGTCGACGTGCCAGTCGTGCATGCCGCGCGCGGCATCCGCCGTCGCCGGGGAGAGCGGCTTCGCGACCGCGGGGATCCCGACGAGCAGCGAATGCGGGGGAGCACCCCTCGTGACGACGGCATTGGCGCCGATCGCGCTGCCGGAGCCGATCTCGATGTCGCCGAGCACCTTCGCGCCCGCACCCACCGTGACGCCGTCACCGAGCGTCGGGTGGCGCTTCGCGCCGCGGGGGGCGCCCCGCGGCGCCTTCCCGCCGAGGGTCACGCCGTGGTACAGCATCACGTCGTCGCCGATGATCGCCGTCTCGCCGATGACGACGCCCATGCCGTGGTCGATGAAGAACCGCCGGCCGATCGTGGCACCCGGGTGGATCTCGACGCCCGTGAGGAAGCGCACGAACTGCGAGACGACGCGCGCCGGCAGACGGAGCACCGGGACCTGCCACATGCGATGAGCGAGGCGGTGCGCCCAGATCGCGTGCAGGCCCGAGTAGGCGAGCACGATCTCGATGCGGTTGCGTGCGGCGGGGTCGTGGGACCGGGCCGTTGTGACGTCTTCCCTGAGGCGGCCGAGGATTCCCACCCGTCCAGTCAACCAGATCGCCCGCAGCGCCTAGTCCAGCAGGTCCTCGTAGAGGACGGTCGAGAGGTAGCGCTCGCCGTAGCTCGCCACGATCACGACGATCGTCTTGCCGGCGTTCTCGGGCCGCTGGGCGAGCTGGGCCGCCGCGTACACGGTCGCACCGGAGGAGATGCCGCCGAGGATGCCCTCCTCGATGCCGAGGCGGCGCGCGGTCGCGACGGCCTGGTCGATGTTCACGTCGATGATCTCGTCGTAGACGTCGCGGTCGAGGATCGCGGGCACGAAGTTCGCCCCGATGCCCTGGATCTTGTGCGGGCCGGGCTGGCCACCGTTCAGGATCGGCGACTCGAGCGGCTCGACGCCGACGATCTGCACCTCGGGCTTGCGCTGCTTGAGGATCTGCCCCACGCCGGAGAGCGTGCCTCCGGTGCCGATGCCCGAAACGAAGATGTCCACGCCGCCGTCGGTGTCGTCCCAGACCTCCTCGGCGGTGGTGCGGCGGTGGATGTCCACGTTCGCCTGGTTCTCGAACTGGCGGGCCAGCACCGCACCGGGGGTCTCCGCCGCGATCTGCTCGGCACGGGCGACCGCGCCCTTCATGCCCTCGGACCCCGGCGTGAGCACGAGCTCGGCGCCGTACGCGCGGAGCAGCACGCGCCGCTCCTTCGACATGGTCTCGGGCATGGCGATCACGACGCGGTAGCCGCGCGCCGCGCCGATCATCGCGAGCGCGATGCCGGTGTTGCCGCTCGTGCCCTCGACGATCGTGCCACCGGGCCGGAGCTCGCCGGAGGCCTCCGCGGCGTCGACGATTCCGATGCCGAGGCGGTCCTTCACGCTCGCCGACGGGTTGTAGAAC
The DNA here is from genome assembly GCF_042672355.1 of Agromyces binzhouensis. Classification (NCBI taxonomy): domain Bacteria; kingdom Bacillati; phylum Actinomycetota; class Actinomycetes; order Micrococcales; family Microbacteriaceae; genus Agromyces; species Agromyces binzhouensis. The sequence continues at coordinate 195,989 of NZ_JBHXVJ010000002.1, forward strand.
TCGAGCTTGGCGAGCACGGTCGCGCCGGCGCCATCCGTCACGCGGTTCAGCTTGACGAGCGGGGTGCGCCCGAAGACGTCGGTGATGTTCTCGTAGACCTGGGCCATGATCTCGTTCCCTCTCGTGACGGCGGCGTCCTGCCGCGCACCAGCATACGGACGGCGGGAACGCGCCGGGAGTGGGTTACATTCCATTGCGTGAATGCGACGCCCGACGAGCCAGCGACCAGACCGCTCCGCGAGGTGCGCGACGTGACGGTCCGCACGCTCCAGGCGGCGGGCATCGCGGATGCCGAGGTCGACGCCGACCTGCTCATCGGGCACGTGCTCGGCCTCTCGCGCGGAGGGGTGCACGCGCGCCTGGTGGTCGGCGACGTCCTCTCGACGACGGATGCCGCGGCCCTCGACGCGCTCGCCGCGCGCCGCGCGCGCCGAGAGCCGCTGCAGCACCTGACCGGCCGCGCGGCGTTCCGCTCCCTGGAGCTCGCCGTCGGACCCGGCGTCTTCGTCCCGCGACCGGAGACCGAGCTGCTCGCGCAGCTCGCGATCGACGCGCTGCGCGCCGCCGCCGAACCCGAGCCGATCGGCGTCGACCTCGGCTCCGGAAGCGGCGCGATCGCGCTGTCGATGGCCACCGAGGTGCCGCACGCCCGCGTCCACGCGGTCGAGAACTCCCCGGAGGCGTTCCCGTGGACGCGGCGGAACGTCGACGAGGTCGCCGCGCCCAACCTCGAGCTGGTGTTCGGCGACCTCGCCGAGGCGCTTCCCGGGCTCGAGGGTCGCGTCGCGGTCGTCGCGTCGAACCCGCCCTACATCCCCGACGACGCGATCCCGCGCGATCCCGAGGTGCGCCTGCACGATCCGGAGCACGCGCTCTACGGTGGCCCGGACGGCCTCGACGTCGTGCGCGTGCTCTCGCGGCGAGCGCTCGTGCTGCTGCACCCGGGCGGCGCGCTCATGATCGAGCACGGCGAGACGCAGTCCGCCGAGATCGCCGAGATCCTGAAGGCCGACGGATGGCACGCCGTCGCGCATCACCGGGACCTGACCGGCCGCGACCGGGTGACCACCGCGCGCCGCTGACGCCGAGGCATCCGCCCGCCCAGCCTCCGACCCTCGGTCCCGTCTAGAATCGAGCGGTCATGACACTCATCCACGACTGCTCGGTCGAGTCCGAGCTCCTCGCCGGCATGCGCCTGGCCCGTCGCGCCATCGGCAGCGGCGAGCTCGTCGTCATCCCCACCGACACCGTCTACGGCGTCGCCGCCGATGCGTTCAGCGCGGCGGCCGTCCAGCGCCTGCTCGATGCGAAGGGGCGCGAGCGCACCTCGCCGCCGCCGGTGCTCGTGCCGGGCATCCCCACGCTCGACGCCCTCGCGGCCGACGTGCCCGACGCCGTCCGCGCCCTGGTGGCCGAGTTCTGGCCCGGCGGGCTCACCGTCATCCTCCGCGCGCAGCCCTCGCTGCACTGGGACCTCGGCGAGACCCGCGGGACCGTGGCCCTGCGGATGCCCGACCACCGCATCGCGCTCGAGCTGCTCTCCGAGACCGGCCCGCTCGCGGTGTCGTCGGCGAACCTGTCGGGCATGCCGTCCGCCACGACCGCGGGCGAGGCCGCCGACATGCTCGGCGATCGCGTGTCCGTCTACCTCGACGGCGGCGCCGCCGGCGTCGCCTACGACCCGATCGGCGAGCGCCCCGGCGACACCTCCTCGACGATCGTGGACGCGACCGGCCTCGGCGCCGACGGCACGGGCATGCTCCGCATCGTGCGGGCCGGCGTGATCTCGCGCGAGCGGATCGCGGCGGTCGTGGGCGAGGATGCGCTCGCTCCCGAGGGCGCCCCGACTCCGGCGGCCTCCGACGACGCGTCCGCGGACGACGAGGCGGATGCGACGGCCGCGGGCGACGCGCCCGATGCGACGGCCGCGGGCGACGCGCCCGAGGCATCCGTCGACGCGCCGGCGGCCCCGACCGGCCGGGCGGATCCCGCCGCGTCATGACCCTCTTCGTCCTGCTCGCGCTCGTCACGGCGGTCGTCACGTTCGCCGGCTCGCTGGTGGTCTGGAAGCTGAGCCTGAAGTACCGGCTCTACCCGAAGATCCGCGAGCGCGACGTGCACACCCGGCCGACGCCGCGGCTCGGCGGCATCGCGATGTTCCTCGGCATCCTCGTCGGGTTCGCCGCGGCGGCCTGGATCTCGTCACTCGGCATCGCCCGCTTCGCGAACCTGCAGATCGTGTTCCAGGATCCGTTCCAGGTGCTCGCGATCCTGCTCGCGGCGGGCCTCATCGTGGCGATCGGCGTCGCCGACGACATCTGGGACCTCGACTGGCTGACCAAGCTCGCCGGCCAGTTCATCGCCGCCGGCGTGATCGCCTGGCAGGGCGTGTCGATCGTCTCGCTGCCGATCGGCGCACCCGACGGCGGCATCACCGTGGGCTCGTCGTGGATGAGCGCGACGGTGACGGTCTTCACGATCGTGCTCGTCATGAACGCGATCAACTTCATCGACGGGCTCGACGGGCTCGTGGCGGGGGTCGCGCTCCTCTCGAGCGGCGTGTTCTTCCTGTACTCCTACCTGCTCGTGCAGCAGACCTCGCCGACCAACTACTTCAACCTCGCATCGCTGCTCGCGGTGGTGGTCGTGGGCGCGTGCGCCGGCTTCCTGCCGCTGAACTGGCATCGCGCGAAGCTCTTCATGGGTGACGCCGGCGCGCTCCTCGTGGGCTTGCTCATGGCGACCTCGGCGATCGCGGTCACCGGGCAGGTCGACCCGTCGCAACTCGGCACCGATGAGCTGCTCCCGGCGTTCATCCCCATCATCATCCCGTTCGCGGTGCTGCTGATCCCGCTGCTCGACTTCGGGCTCGCGGTCGTCCGGCGCCTGCGCGCGGGCAAGTCGCCGTTCGCCGCCGACCGGAAGCACCTGCACCACCGCCTGCTCGACATGGGACACTCCCACCTGCACGCGGTGCTCATCTTCTACGGCTGGACCGCGGTCGCCTCGTTCGGGTGCCTCCTCGCCTTCGTGCTGCCCGTCTACTTCGGCGTGGACTCGGGCTGGGCGTTCCTGTTCATCGGCGTCGGTTTCGTGGTCCTCGCCGCGCTCACCCTGGCGCCCCTCGGTCGGCGCAAGCGCCAGACCGTGGCGGCTGAGGCGGATGCCGCGGGCACCAGCTCGACGTCCGACCTCGACGAGCTCGCCGCGACGGACCCCCGCAGCGATGCCGACCCCCGACCCGTCCCCGATCGCCCAGCCCAGGGCGACCACCCCACAGGAGCCCGATGACCACCGCACCACGCGACCCCGCAGACCGCACGCCGACCTCCAACCCGGTCCTGCGCCGCGCCCTCGTCTGGGGCGGGGCGATCGCCGCCGCCATCGCCGTCGTCGGGGGCATCCTCGGTTTCGCCTTCGCAGGCACCGAGGGGCTCGTGAGTGCGCTGCTCGGCACGCTCCTCGCGGTGGCGTTCATGGGGATCACGGGGGCGAGCATCCTCCTCGCCAACCGCTTCGCCGGCTCCGACCTGTTCGTCGGCGCCTTCTTCGGCATCGTGCTCGGCGGATGGCTCCTGAAGTTCATCGTGTTCATCGTGCTCGTGGTGCTGCTGCGCGGTGTCGACTGGCTCGACCCGGTCGTGCTCTTCCTGTCGATCGTGGCGGGCGTGATCGGCTCGCTCGTGGTCGACGTCCTCGTCGTGGCGCGCTCCCGGCTCCCGTACGCGAGCGACGCGCAACTGCCGCCACCGCCCTCCGACGACTGACCGGAACGCCGCCCCACGGGGCGGCGTTCCGCGTTCTGGAGGTCCGCTCCGCGCCGCGTTCCCGGGGGCGGGCCGAGGTCCGGAGCGGGGCGGCGGGGGAGCGCCGCGGGGTTGCGCTCGTCGTGGCACGCGTCGTGGCATCCGTCGTGGCATGCGCCGATCGGCATGCTCCCCGGTCGGCGGTGACTTCTACGACGTGTGGCGATTCGGCGGAGCGCCGAAGTCTTGCTACAGTAGGGGCGATCCCCCACGGTTCCGCCCTGCTCCGGCATGGGCACGAACCGTTTCCATGTTCGTCGACGCGAGAGCCCAGCTCCACGCCCCGAAACAGGAGATAGCGCTGCTAGCGAACGCTGTGAACCTGCTGGTTCCGATTTCAACCGATGATGGTGAATTCCACGGGCCGTCGATCGAGGAGTTCTTCCCCGGCGCCCTCCTCTTCGAGGGCACGCCCTTCGAGATCAACCGCATCATGCTCGTCCGCTTCATCGCGGTCGCGGCGCTGCTGCTGATCTTCTGGCTCGGCACGCGGAGCATGCGCATCGTCCCGGGCCGATTCCAGAGCATCGTCGAGATGGGCCTGGACTTCATCCGCGTCGGCGTGGCCGACGACCTGCTCGGCAAGAAGGACGGCAAGCGGTTCCTGCCGATCCTGACGTCCATGTTCTTCATGGTGCTGTTCATGAACATCACCGGCATCATCCCGGGCCTGAACATCGCGGGCACGTCCGTCATCGGCGTCCCGCTCGTGCTCGCGATCGTGTCGTACGTCACGTTCATCTACGCCGGCATCAAGCAGAGCCCCAAGAACTTCTTCAAGAACTCGCTCTTCCCCTCGGGCGTGCCGTGGCCGGTGTACATCATCGTCACGCCGATCGAGCTCATCTCGACGTTCGTCATCCGCCCCGTCACGCTGACGCTGCGACTCATGATGAACATGATCGTCGGCCACCTCCTGCTCGTGCTCTTCTTCGCGGCGACGCAGTTCTTCATCTTCAACCTCGGCGGCTGGTACACCCTGCTCGGCGTCGGAACGCTGGCCTTCGGCTTCGTGTTCACGCTGTTCGAGATCCTCGTCGCCGTCCTGCAGGCCTACGTCTTCACGCTCCTCACCGCGGTCTACATCCAGCTCGCGGTGGCGGAGGAGCACTGAGCCAGGGCGCCCGCCCGATCACACCCCAAGAAAGGAAACCCCAACGTGGACGCAACCACCGTTCTCGCTGAGATCAACGGCAACATCGCGACGGTCGGCTACGGCCTCGCCGCCATCGGCCCCGCCATCGGCGTCGGCATCGTCGTCGGCAAGACCATCGAGGGCGTGGCTCGTCAGCCCGAGCTCGCCGGCCGCCTGCAGGTGCTGATGTGGATCGGTATCGCCTTCACCGAGGCGCTCGCCTTCATCGGTATCGCGACCTACTTCATCTTCGTCTGATCGTCCCGTCCCAACTGAGGAGGCCAACGTGCTTCATGCAGTGCTGAGAGCTGCAACCGAGGGCGAGACTCAAAACCCGGTGCTTCCGGCGACCTACGACATCGTCTGGTCGGCGGTCTGCTTCGCCATCATCCTCGTCTTCTTCTGGCTGTACGCGCTTCCGCGCATGCAGAAGCTGCTCGACGAGCGCGCCGAGGCGATCGAGGGCAACATCGCGAAGGCCGACGAGGCCCAGCGCAAGGCCGAGGCCGCCCTCGAGGAGTACACCGCCCAGCTCGCCGACGCGCGCGCCGAAGCGGGCAAGATCCGAGAGTCCGCCCGCGAGGACGGCAAGAAGATCGTCGCCGAGGCCAAGGAACAGGCGTCGACCGAGGTCGCCCGCATCAACGCGAGCGCGCAGGCGCAGATCGAGGCCGAGCGCCAGTCGGCCCTGGTGTCGCTGCGCTCCGAGGTGGGCACCATCGCCATCGACCTCGCATCGGGCGTCGTCGGCGAGTCGCTCTCCGACGATGCCAAGGCCAAGGCCGTCGTCGACCGCTTCCTCGCCGACCTCGAGGCGTCCGAGCAGGCCGCCGCAGGGGGGAAGAAGTAGTCCATGGGCAGCGCAACGAGAGAGGCCCTGGCCGGCACGCGAGCCGAGCTCGCGGCGCTCGGCCGGGCCGAGCTCCCGGTGGCTGGCGACCTCCTCGCCGCGACCCGGGTGATCGCGGCCACGCCGCAGCTGCGGACCGCCCTCACCGACAACGAGGCCGACCTGGCCCAGAAGACCGAGCTCGTGCAGCGGGTCTTCGGTGGCAGGGTGGCTCCGGCCACGGCGTCGTTGCTCGTGAGCGCGGCGTCGCAGCGGTGGTCCTCCGCAGCCGACTTCCTCGACGGACTCGAGGAACTCGGCTTCCGGGTGGCTGCGGACGCCGCGGGTGAGGTGGAGGTCGACGGCGAGCTGTACGCGTTCCAGCGCACGGTCGCGTCCGACGCCGAGCTCGAACTGGCCCTCGGGTCCAAGCTCGGTTCCCCCGAGGCGAAGGTCGCGCTCGTCGAGCGGCTGCTCGGCTCGAAGGCGGCACCTGCGACGACGCTGATCGTCCGCCACCTCGTGCAGTCCCCCCGTGGCCGTCGAATCGGAGAGATGCTGCGCCACGCGGCATCCGTCCTCGCCGACCAGCGCGGATTCGACGTCGCCACGGTGACCTCGGCCGCACCCTTGAACGACGACCAGATCGCCCGCCTCGAGCGCACGCTCGGGGCCCAGGCCGGCCGCCGCATCCGCTTCGACGCCATCGTGGACCCCGCCGTCCTCGGCGGCGTCCGGGTGCAGATCGGCGATGACGTCATCGACGGCAGCGTCGCCAGCCGCCTCAGCGACGTGAGGCAGAAGCTCGCCGGCTGACGCCGGCCGACAACGACCGGCGTGCTGCGCCGCGACACATCAGTAGCTGTACAAGCGGTACAGAACAGGGCCTGGCCCTTCAGAAAAGGAAATGGCAATGGCAGAACTCTCCATCAGCCCCGACGAGATCCGTTCGGCTCTCTCGGAGTTCGCCCGCGACTACGAGCCGGGCGCGGCGCAGAAGACCGAGGTCGGGTACGTGACCGACGCGGCCGACGGCATCGCCCACGTCGAGGGCCTGCCCTCGGTCATGGCGAACGAGCTCATCCGCTTCGCGGACGGCACGCTCGGCCTCGCGCTGAACCTCGACGAGGACGAGATCGGTGTCGTCGTGCTCGGCGAGTTCACCGGCATCGAGGAGGGCATGGAGGTGACCCGCACGGGCGAGGTGCTCTCGGTGCCCGTGGGCGAGGGCTACCTCGGCCGTGTCGTCGACCCCCTCGGCGCACCCATCGATGGTCTCGGCGAGATCGCGACCGACGGCCGCCGCGCGCTCGAGCTCCAGGCGCCGGGCGTCATGCAGCGCAAGTCGGTGCACGAGCCGCTGCAGACCGGCATCAAGGCGATCGATGCGATGATCCCGGTCGGCCGCGGCCAGCGCCAGCTCATCATCGGCGACCGCCAGACCGGCAAGACCGCGATCGCGATCGACACGATCATCAACCAGAAGGCCAACTGGGAGTCGGGCGACCCGACCAAGCAGGTCCGGTGCATCTACGTCGCGATCGGCCAGAAGGGCTCGACCATCGCGTCGGTCAAGGGCGCGCTCGAGGACGCCGGCGCGATGGAGTACACGACCATCGTCGCGGCCCCCGCGTCGGACCCGGCCGGCTTCAAGTACCTCGCCCCGTACACCGGCTCGGCGATCGGCCAGCACTGGATGTACGCCGGCAAGCACGTCCTGATCATCTTCGACGACCTGTCGAAGCAGGCCGAGGCCTACCGCGCCGTGTCGCTGCTCCTCCGCCGCCCGCCGGGCCGCGAGGCGTATCCGGGTGACGTCTTCTACCTGCACTCCCGTCTGCTCGAGCGCTGCGCCAAGCTCTCGGACGAGCTGGGCGCCGGCTCGATGACCGGTCTCCCGATCATCGAGACCAAGGCCAACGACGTCTCGGCCTACATCCCGACCAACGTGATCTCGATCACCGACGGCCAGATCTTCCTCCAGTCCGACCTGTTCAACTCGAACCAGCGTCCGGCGGTCGACGTCGGCATCTCGGTGTCCCGAGTCGGCGGCGACGCGCAGGTCAAGTCGATCAAGAAGGTCTCGGGCACGCTGAAGCTCGAGCTGGCGCAGTACCGCTCACTCGAGGCGTTCGCGATGTTCGCATCCGACCTCGATGCGGCCAGCCGCCGCCAGCTCGAGCGCGGCGCGCGCCTGACCGAGCTGCTCAAGCAGCCGCAGTACTCGCCGTACCCGGTGGAGGAGCAGGTCGTCTCGATCTGGGCCGGCACCAACGGCAAGCTCGACGAGGTCCCCGTCGAGGACATCCTGCGCTTCGAGCGCGAGTTCCTCGACTACCTCGGCCGCAACACGTCGGTGCTCTCGGACCTCCGCGAGTCCAACGTCCTCTCCGACGAGACGGTCGCCACCCTCGAGTCCGAGGTCGACAACTTCAAGCTCGAGTTCCAGACCGGCGAGGGCAAGCCGCTCGCCTCGGTCGGCAGCGAGAAGTTCGAGGCGATCGACGAGGAAGAGGTCGGCCAGGAGAAGATCGTCAAGGGTCGTCGCTAGTCGTTTCCGCCGTCCCTGAGGCTCTCGGGGACGGGCCATCGGCCGCACCGAGAGCCTCAGGAACAGGAAGCCAGGACACAGGAGAAACATGGGAGCGCAGCTTCGGGTCTACCGCCAGAAGATCAAGTCGGCGCAGACGACCAAGAAGATCACGCGAGCGATGGAGCTCATCTCCGCTTCGCGGATCCAGAAGGCGCAGGCGCGCGTCGCCGCGTCGACGCCGTATTCCGACGCGATCACGCGCGCGGTGTCCGCGGTGGCGAGCTACTCGAACGTCTCGCACGTGCTCACGACCGAGCCCGAGCGGGTCGACCGCGCCGCGATCGTGATCTTCACTTCGGATCGCGGTCTCGCGGGTGCGTTCAACTCGCAGGTCCTGCGTGAGTCGGAGGAGCTCGCCGAGCTCCTCCGCAGCCAGGGCAAGGAGGTCGTGTACTTCCTGATCGGCCGCAAGTCGGTCGGGTACTTCTCGTTCCGCCGCCGCGATTACGAGCGCAGCTGGATCGGCGGCACCGACAACCCCGAGTTCGACACGGCCAAGGAGGTCGCGGACGCCGTCCTCGAGGCCTTCCTCCGCGACAGCGCCGACGGGGGCGTCGACGAGATCCACATCGTCTACAACCGGTTCGTCAGCCGCATCACGCAGGTTCCGGTCGTCACGCGACTGCTGCCGCTCGAGGTCGTCGAGGCGGAGGAGGAGGCCGCGCCGTCGGGCAAGGCGGAGGTCTTCCCGCTCTACGAGTTCGAGCCCGACGCCGAGACCGTCCTCGACGGACTGCTCCCGGTGTACATCGAGAGCCGCATCTTCAATGCCATGCTGCAGTCGGCCGCCGCGAAGCACGCGGCCACGCAGAAGGCGATGAAGTCGGCCACCGACAACGCCGACAAGCTGATCACGGACTACACGCGACTGGCCAACGAGGCCCGCCAGTCCGAGATCACGCAGCAGATCGCAGAAATCGTGGGTGGAGCGGACGCGCTCTCCTCCTCGAAGTAGCCAAGATTCAGCCAGAAGGAAGAGAACATGACTGACACCGCAACCGCGCCAGTCCAGGACAAGACGGGCGCCGTGGGCCGCATCGCCCGCGTGACCGGCCCCGTCGTCGACATCGAGTTCCCGCACGACTCGATCCCCGAGATCTACAACGCCCTCACGACGACCATCACGATCGGCGAGGACACGACGAAGCTGACGCTCGAGGTCGCCCAGCACCTCGGCGACGACGTCGTCCGTGCCATCGCCCTGAAGCCGACCGATGGCCTCGTCCGCGGCCAGGAGGTGCACGACACCGGTGCGCCGATCTCCGTGCCCGTCGGCGACGTGACCAAGGGCAAGGTCTTCAACGTGATCGGCGAGGTGCTGAACGGCGAGCCCGGCGAGACGATCGAGATCACCGAGCGCTGGCCGATCCACCGCAAGCCGCCGAGCTTCGACCAGCTCGAGTCCAAGACCCAGCTCTTCGAGACCGGCATCAAGGTCATCGACCTGCTCACCCCGTACGTGCAGGGTGGCAAGATCGGCCTGTTCGGTGGTGCGGGCGTCGGCAAGACGGTCCTCATCCAGGAGATGATCCAGCGAGTCGCGCAGGACCACGGCGGTGTTTCGGTGTTCGCCGGCGTCGGCGAGCGGACGCGTGAAGGCAACGACCTCATCCACGAAATGGAGGAGGCGGGCGTCTTCGACAAGACCGCCCTCGTCTTCGGGCAGATGGACGAGCCCCCGGGGACGCGTCTGCGCGTCGCCCTCTCGGCGCTGACCATGGCGGAGTACTTCCGCGACGTGCAGAAGCAGGACGTGCTCCTCTTCATCGACAACATCTTCCGCTTCACGCAGGCGGGTTCCGAGGTGTCGACCCTGCTCGGTCGCATGCCGTCGGCGGTGGGCTACCAGCCGAACCTGGCCGACGAGATGGGCGTCCTGCAGGAGCGCATCACCTCGACGCGCGGTCACTCGATCACCTCGCTCCAGGCGATCTACGTCCCTGCCGACGACTACACCGACCCCGCGCCGGCGACGACGTTCGCGCACCTCGATGCGACGACCGAGCTCTCGCGCGAGATCGCGTCGAAGGGTCTCTACCCCGCGGTCGACCCGCTGACCTCGACCTCGCGCATCCTCGACCCCCGGTACCTGGGCGAGGACCACTACCGCGTGGCGACGACCGTCAAGCAGATCCTCCAGAAGAACAAGGAGCTGCAGGAGATCATCGCGATCCTCGGTGTCGACGAGCTCTCCGAGGAGGACAAGATCACGGTGTCGCGCGCGCGCCGCATCCAGCAGTTCCTCTCGCAGAACACCTACATGGCGAAGAAGTTCACGGGTGTCGAGGGTTCGACGGTCCCGCTCAAGGACACCATCGAGTCGTTCGACGCGATCGCCCGTGGTGACTTCGACCACGTCGCCGAGCAGGCGTTCTTCAACGTCGGCCCGATCTCCGACGTCGAGGAGAAGTGGGCGCAGATCCAGAAGGAGAACGGCTGACCATGGCCGCCCTCAACGTGAGCGTCGTCGCGGCCGACCAGGAAGTCTGGGCGGGCGAGGCGAGCATGGTGGTGGCGCGCACCGTCGAAGGCGAGATCGGCATCCTGCCGGGTCACGAGCCGATGCTCGCGATCCTCGCCGGCGGCGAGGTGCGCGTCACCCTGCCCGGCGGCGAGAAGATCACCGCGACCGCGGAGGACGGGTTCCTCTCGGTACAGTCCGACGCGGTGCAGGTCGTCGCGTCGCGCGCCGCCCTCGCCTGAGGGAGCGCGGATGCAGGGGGAGCAGTCGTTCGACCGTCAGTTCGGTGACCTGAGCGTCACGCAGCTGATCGTCATGGCCGGGCTGCCGGGAGCGGGCAAGTCGACGATCGGTGAGATCGTCGGCGCCCGCCTCGGCGCCACGGTCGTGTCCGTCGATCCGATCGAGTCCGCGATCCTGCGTGCCGGCATCGATGCCGACCAGCCGACGGGACTGGCCGCATACCTGGTCGCAGAGCAGATCGCGGAGAAGGAACTCGATTCCGGCCGCACCGTGATCGTCGATGCCGTGAACGCGGCGGAGTCGGCACGCCTGCAGTGGCGCGACCTGGCTGAGCGCGCCGAGGTGCCCCTCCGCGTCATCGAGGTCGTGTGCTCCGACGCATCCGTGCACAAGCAGCGACTCGAGAAGCGCGAGCGCAACCTTCCGCACCTCGATGAGACCACCTGGCGTGCCGTCGAGCAGAGCCTCGACGGGTACGCGCCGTGGACGGGCCCGTCCTCTGCGCTCCCTCGGGTGACCATCGACAGCGTGGAGGCGCTGGGCGTGAACGTCGAGGCCGCGCTGGCCTTCATCGCCGAGTAGTGCTCCTCCTATTGCCGCCCTCCGAGACGAAGCGCGACGGAGGCGATCCGCTCGCGTTGTCGCTGGACGCGCTCTCGTTTCCGTCGCTTCGCGATGCACGGCAGCGGGTGCTCACGACGACGTCCGAGTTGGCTGCGGATGCCGACGCGATGATGCGCGCCCTGAAGCTCGGCCCGCGGCAGGCTGCCGAGGTCGATCGCAACCGTCAGCTGTGGACCTCGCCCACCATGCCCGCGCTCGACCGGTACACGGGCGTCCTGTACGACGCCCTCGACGTCGCGAGCCTCGATCGCGCGGCGCGCGCGTACGCGGCCGAGCACGTCGCCGTGCACTCGGCGCTGTTCGGCATCGTCGGCGCGGCCGATCCCATCCCGGCCTACCGACTCTCGCACGACTCGCGCCTGCCTGATCTGCGTCTGAAGTCGCAGTGGCGTGAACCGATCCGCGGCGTGCTCGCCGGGCAGCCCGGACTCATCGTCGACCTCCGTTCGGAGGGCTACGTCGAGCTCGGTCCCGCTCCCGTCCGTCCCGATTCGGTGTTCCTCCGCGTCGTGTCCGTCGACTCGGGCGGGCGCCGACGGGCACTGAACCACTTCAACAAGCGGGCGAAGGGCCTCTTCACCCGTGCACTGCTGGAAGCGCGCCCCGCACTGGAGACGCGCGATGACCTGATGGCGTGGAGTGCCGACGCCGGGTTCCGACTCGAGCTCGGCGTCGAGCGGACTGCGGCACCCGTCGAGCTCGAACTCGTCGCCTGATCACGTTCGCCCGATCAGACGCCGTCGGCGGCGAACGCTGACGGCGTGGCGTTCGGCGCACCGGGTCGTGCCTGCGCGGAGCGATGGCATCCGGCGAGGTGGTCGTCGACCATCCCCATCGCCTGCATGAGCGCGTACATCGTGGTCGGTCCGACGAAGCGGAAGCCGAGCGAGCGCAGGCGCCGGCTGAGCGCCGTCGACTCCGTGGTCGTCGCCGGAACCTCGGTGAAGCTCACGAGCGGCGCGGGGCGCGGCGGCGGCGCGAACCCCCACAGCAGCTCGTCGAGCGTGCCGTCGAGGGCGAGTGTCGCTCGCGCGTTCGAGACCGTGGCCTCGATCTTGCCCCGATGGCGGATGATGCGGGCGTCGCCCAGGAGTCGCTCGACGTCGCCCGCGTCCATCGCGGCGACGCGTTCCGGGTCGAAGCCGTGGAAGACCTCGCGGAAGGCCGGACGGCGCCGCAGGATCGTGATCCACGAGAGCCCCGCCTGGAAGCCCTCGAGGCAGAGCTTCTCGAACAGGACGTCGGAGTCGTGCTGGGGAGTGCCCCACTCCTCGTCGTGGTACCTCCGGTACTCGGGATCCGAGGCGCCCCACGCGCATCGCGCGAGTCCGTCGTCGCCGACGACGACGTCGGGCCGGGCGGGCCCGGTCACGCCGCGAAGCCGATCTGCTCGTGCCCGAGCAGCCAGAGCTTCGTCGGGATCCCCTCGCCGCCCGAGTAGCCGGTGATCCGACCGTCGGACGCGAGCACGCGGTGGCAGCCGACGATGATCGGCATCGGGTTGGCGCCGACGGCCCCGCCGATCGCGCGAGCGGAGCCCGGACGACCGACGGCCGCCGCGAGGGCACCGTAGGAGGTCGCCTCGCCCCAGCCCAGGCGTTGGAGCTCGGCCCAGACGGCGCGCTGGAACGGCGTGCCATCGAGCCGGACGGGGAGGCCGAAGCTCGTGCGCCGGCCGTCGAAGTACTCCTCGAGCTCGACACGTGCGGACTCGAGCAGGGGCGACGTGCGCTCCGGGAGGTCGTCATGCGGAAGCGCACCGTCGCGCTCGATCGCGAGCGAGGTGAGCGCTCGGTCGTCGGCCTGGAGCTCGATCCGCCCGATCGGGCTGGCGAGACGGATGAGATACGGGGAGTTCATGGTTCGAGGATAGGCGGGGCATCCGTCATCGACTGGCGGGAATCGGACACCGCAGGATCCGGCACGGAATGCGTCGATGTGGAGGGCAGGTCCGCACGGGCGGACCGGAGCCGTCCTCCACATCCCCGCGCACATCGTGTGGGTCACCGGGTCCGGAGATCGGCCGGCGGCATCGCCGGCACTCGCACGACCATGCCCGCATGACGACCATCATCCGCGCTTGCGCTGCGCACGACTTCCTCGCCCTCGTCCCCGTCCTCGCCGGCTATCGGCCGGCACGGTCGCTCGTGTGCGTCGCCTTCGACGGCAGCCGCACGTCGGCGGTGCTCCGGTACGACCTGCCGGATCCCGCCCGGGCCGACGACGTCGTGGCGTCGCTGCTCGGGACGCTCTGCCGGATCCCGAGCGTCGACGGGATCGTCCCCATCGCGTACGGCGAGCGGCCGTTCGACGGGGAGGGCCTTCCGCAGCGCGACATCCTGGAACGCGTCGTCGAACGTGCCGAGCGCGCCGGATTCGTCGTCCGCGACGCGCTGACGGTCGCCCCGAACGGCTGGGGCTCGCTGTTCGACGCCCACCTTCCCACCAGGGGGCGGGCGCTCCGCCTCATCGAGGAGAGCGGAGCGGTCTCGGCGGCGTGGAGGGAGGTGACGGAGCTCGCCGCGGGCATCGTCGACTCCGCCGTCGACCTCGTCCGGATCCCGGAGCCGACACCCGCACTCGCCGCGCGCATCCGCGAGCTCCTCGACGGGATGGACGACCTCGTCGGGGACGCGCGGGAGGGCACGCTCCGACGTATCGAGCGCGCGCTGGGCGACGCCGTGGATCCGATCGTCCTCGTCGAACGGATCGCCGCTGCGCCTGGGCGCGGCACTGCCGAGGAGCTCGCCTGGCTCCTCGAGCTCGCCGCGCAGCCGGCCATCCGCGACGCGATCATGCTCCAGGCGGCATTCGGGCCGGTCGTCGGGGAACTCGCGCTGGACTCTGCGGACGAGGCGTGCCGGCACCCACGGGTGGCGCCCGTCCACGAATCGGTCGGCGGCGCCGCGCCGGACGCGCCGGGCCCGGACGGAAAGGAGTGCGGAGACGGCGTCCTGTCGAGGCTCATGCTCGGTCGTTCGACGATCCGACCCGATGCGGATCGGGTGCGCGCGATACTCGAGGTCCTGGCCACCGCCATCGCCAACGCCCCGACCGGCCGCCGCACCGGTGCGCTCTGCATCGCGGCCTGGCTCTCATGGGCGCTCGGTCGTGGATCCGCGGCGGGCGCGTTCATCGACATCGCACTCTCGGAGACTCCCGACCATACGATGGCCGGGCTCCTGCATCGCTTCCTCGCCCTCGGCGAGCTTCCGGAGTGGGCGTTCTCGACCCCCGCGCCCGGGCCGGGACCGGCCTCGGACGACGCCGTGTAGCGCGGGAACGCGGGGCTCTACCGACAGGACGATGAAGCGCCCGGACCCCAGGGGTCCGGGCGCTTCATCGGAGCGGCTCGCTCACGACATCCGTCGCCGCGGCGCGGAGCGTCAGAGGCGGTTCGCCGCCTCGGTGAGCACGCCGCGCAGGATCTGCTCGATCTCGCGGAACTCGGCCGGGCCGATCGTCAGCGGAGGTGCGAGCTGGATGACGGGGTCGCCGCGGTCGTCGGCACGGCAGTACAGGCCCGCGTCGAAGAGCGCCTTGGAGAGGAACCCGCGGAGCAGCCGCTCCGACTCGTCGTCGTCGAAGGTCTCGCGCGTGGCCTTGTCCTTGACGAGCTCGATGCCGAAGAAGTACCCGTCGCCGCGGACATCGCCGACGATCGGGATGTCGAGGAGCTTCTCGAGCTCCGCGCGGAACAACGGCGAGTTCTCGCGCACGCGCTCGTTGAGCCGCTCCTCCTCGAAGATGTCCAGGTTCTCGAGGGCGACGGCCGCCGAGACCGGGTGACCGCCGAAGGTGTAACCGTGGTAGAAGCTCGTCGTCCCCGTCTTGAAGGGCTCGTAGATCTTCTCCGAGACGATCGTCGCGCCGATGGGGGAGTAGCCCGAGGTCATCGCCTTCGCGCACGTGATCATGTCGGGGACGTAGCCGTACGCATCGCACGCGAACATGTGGCCGATGCGTCCGAACGCCGCGATGACCTCGTCGGAGACCATGAGCACGTCGTACTTGTCGCAGATCTCGCGCACCCGCTGGAAGTAGCCGGGAGGCGGCGGGAAGCATCCGCCCGAGTTCTGGATCGGCTCGAGGAAGACCGCTGCGACCGTCTCGGGACCCTCGAAGAGGATCATCTCCTCGATGCGGTCCGCGGCCCAGAGGCCGAACGCCTCGAGGTCGTCCGCCGGTCCGCCCATCTCCGCCGCGCGGTAGAAGTTGGTGTTCGGCACGCGGAACCCGCCGGGCGTGATCGGCTCGAACATCTGCTTCATGGCGGGGATGCCCGTGATCGCGAGGGCGCCCTGCGGCGTGCCGTGGTAGGCGACCGAACGCGAGATGACCTTGTGCTTGGTCGGGATGCCGCGGAGCTTCCAGTAGTACTTCGCGAGCTTGAACGCCGTCTCGACGGCCTCGCCGCCGCCAGTGGAGAAGAACACCCGGTTGAGGTCGCCCGGCGCGTAGTCGGCGAGGCGGTCCGCGAGTTCGATCGCCGCGGGGTGGGCGTAGGACCAGATCGGGAAGAACGCGAGCTCCTCCGCCTGCTTGGCCGCGACCTCGGCCAGGCGGCGACGCCCGTGTCCGGCGTTCACGACGAAGAGGCCTGACAGTCCGTCGAAGTACTTCCTGCCCTGGGCGTCGAACACGTGGTGGCCCTCGCCGCGCGTGATGATGGGCACGCCGTGCTCCTCCATCGTGGACTGGCGCGCGAAGTGCATCCAGAGATGGTCCTTCGCCTTCTGCTGCAGCGCGGCGTCGTCGAAGCCGGCGGTGCCGAGTCGCGCAGGCGCGTCGAGGGTGGTCATCGGGATCTCCTTCCGGGCGACGCCGCAGTCAGCGGGTGCCCCAGTTGTAGAACTGCTTCTGCAGCTTCAGGTAGACGAACGTCTCCGTGGTCTGGACCCCGTCGAGGTTGCGGATGCGCGAGTTGAGCAGCGTGATGAGCTGGTCGTCGTCCTCGCAGACCACCTCGGCCAGCAGGTCGAAGCTGCCCGCGGTGAGCACCACGTAGTCGATCTCGGGGATGGCCGCGAGCTCCTCTGCGAGCACGCGGGTGTCGCCGGTCGCGCGGATGCCGATCATCGCCTGGCGCGTGAAGCCGAGCTGCATGGGGTCGGTCACGGCCACGATCTGCATCACGCCGGCCTCGGTGAGGCGCTGGACACGCTGGCGGACGGCCGCCTCGCTGAGACCCACCGCCTTGCCGATGTCCGCGTAGGAACGCCGACCGTCGGCCTGGAGCTGTTCGATGATCGCCTTGGAGACGTCGTCGAGCTGCACCGGCCGGTGGTTCGTCGGGCGGTTCCCGTTCGTCATGCGTTCGATCATGACAGTGCTCGTATCGAATCACAAGCGATTCCGTCGATTCTGCCGGTGATCGCGACGGATTCCATCGTCTGAACGCTTCCCTTCGGACCGGTCCTGTGCGAGCATGGTCGGCACCCGCTCCCGACATCGCCGGCGCGCCCTCGAACCGGCGGAGCGGTCGCACCCGACATCCCGACGGAGGAAATCCCGTGACCGAGCTCCTGCGCAACTTCATCGGCGGCGCCTACGTCGACGCGCGCACCGATGAGACCCTCGACCTCGTCGACCCCGCGACAGAGGAGGTCTACGCGAGCGCGCCGATCTCGACCGCTGCCGACATCGACGTCGCCTATGCCGCCGCATCGTCGGCGTTCGAGCAGTGGGGCGAGACGACGCCGGCCGAGCGCCAGCTGGCGCTGTTCCGCATCGCCGATGCGATGGAGGAACGCGCGGAGGAGTTCGCCGACCTCGAGTCCCAGGACACCGGCAAGCCTCGAGCGACGCTGGTCGCCGACGAGATCCTGCAGTCGGTCGACCAGCTCCGGTTCTTCGGCGGCGCGGCCCGGAACCTCGAGGGCCGAGCGGCCGCCGAGTACCTCGCCGACCACACCTCGTTCGTCCGTCGTGAGCCGATCGGCGTGATCGGCCAGGTGGCGCCGTGGAACTACCCGCTGAACATGGCCGTGTGGAAGATCGCACCCGCGATCGCGGCCGGGAACACCGTCGTCCTGAAGCCCTCGGACACCACGCCGCTCGCGACGCTGAAGCTCGCCGAGGTCGCCGCCGAGTTCCTTCCGGCCGGAGTGCTCAACGTCGTGACCGGCGACCGCGCCACCGGCGCGGCCCTGCTCCAGCACGCCACCCCCGAGATGGTCGCCATCACCGGCTCGGTCCGCGCCGGCATGGAGGTCGCACGTGCCGCGGCATCCGACCTCAAGCGCGTCCACCTCGAACTCGGCGGCAAGGCGCCCGCGATCGTGTTCGACGACGTCGACCTCCAGTCGGCCGCAGAGGGCATCGTGTCGGCCGCGTACTTCAACGCCGGACAGGACTGCACGGCGGCGACCCGAGTGCTGGTGCACGACTCCGTGCACGACGAGCTCGTCGCGGCCCTCGTCGAGCGCATCCGCACGAGCGCACGCACCGGCGGGCCCCGAGAGGACGGCGTGTTCTACGGGCCCCTCAACAACCCCACCCAGCTCGCCAACGTCTCCGGGTTCATCGACCGCCTGCCGGACCACGCCGACCTCGCCGTCGGCGGCCGGCGCCAGGGGGATCGCGGCTACTTCTGGGAGGCCACCGTCGTCACCGGCCTGCGCCAGGACGACGAGGCGGTGCAGCGCGAGATCTTCGGGCCGGTGCTCACCGTGCAGGCGTTCCGGGAGGAGCGCGATGCGCTCGCCATGGCGAACGGCGTCGACTACGCGCTCGCGGCGTCCGTGTGGACGCGCGACCACGGCCGGGCCATGCGGTTCGCCAAGCACCTCGACTTCGGCTGCGTGTGGATCAACACCCACATCCCGTTCGTCTCCGACATGCCGCACGGTGGATTCAAGCACTCCGGGTACGGCAAGGACCTCTCGCAGTACGGATTCGAGGACTACACGCGCCTGAAGCACGTGATGAGCTTCATCGGCTGAACCGGCCGCTCGATGCCAGACTGGACCCCATGGTCGATGGTGCGGTGCGCCGCCGGGACGAGCCCGGTTCCCCGGAGTGGGACGTCGTCGTGGGCTCCCGCTTCATCGCGGCGATCGCGGCGCCTGCGCCGGACCGGGTCCTGACGCGGCTCGCCGAGTGCGCGGGCCGCGACCCGCTCGAGCTCGAGGAGCTCGTGGCCGGCATCCCGATGGGCGCGGGCGGCGTCGAGCACTTCGCGCTGGTCTGGTGGCCGGAGTCGGGCGACCCGATCACCGCGATCGTCCGCGGCGACGCCGTCATCGACCTCGCGTCGCCGGGCGGTGCCCGCCGACTCGATTCGCGCGGGATCACGCCGTGGCACCTCGCCGAGTTCACCGCCGTCACCCGCCTGCGCGTCGCGGGTGCCGCATCGCCGCTCGACGAGGTGCGGCAGGCCGGCCTCCGCGGCACGCCGATGCCCGCCGAGCGCGCGTCCTTCCGTGCGTCGGCCGTGGAATGGTCCTGGCGCGACGCCCCGGTCCGACCCGGTTCACGCGCCGGCGACCCCGAGGTCGACACGAGGCTCGCTCGGCCGTCTCGTGCGACCCGGGAACGGCGCGGGCCGACGTCCGGGGTCCCCACGGCGCCCATGCAGGTCGTCGACGACGACACCGTCCGGTTCGTCCGCGGGAACGCCGCCGACGCCGACACGGTCCTCACGAGCTCGGCTCGGGCGCAGCTCGCCGAGCGGCGCGCAGCAGACGGGCCGACGGATGCCGCGGCATCCCTCGCACCGGTCCCCGCCGGGCCCGGGCAGTCGACTCCGCGCTACCGGGTCGTGGGAGGCGAGGTCGGCGAGGTGTCGGTTCCGGTCCTCATCGGCCGGAGCCCGAGCGCCCCGCGGATGGCGACCGGGGAGGTCGCACTCGTCCGCGTCCACTCCCCGGCCGGAGTGGTCTCGGCGACGCACCTCGAGCTCCGCATGGAGGGCGACCGACTCGTCGCGGCGGACCTCCGCTCGACGAACGGGACCGTGGTCCGGACGGCCGCAGGGCAGCGCAGGCTGCGCTCCGGCGAATCGCTCGTGGTCACGCCGGGCACGAGCCTGCAGCTCGGAGGGGATACGATCGTCGAGATCCTCCCGGCGCTCGGGAGCGTCGACGCATGAACTCGATCGGACACTGGGGGACCGGGTGACGCAGATCGGCAACGGCAACAGCCGTCACTCGGTCGTGCTGCCCGACGGCACCGAGGTGACGCTGGCCTGGGCGGCCGCGACCGACACCGGCCTGCGGCGCGCCGTCAACGAGGACAGCTTCGTCGCGCAGGTGCCGCTGTTCGCCGTCGCCGACGGGATGGGCGGGCACGCGGCGGGCGACTTCGCCAGCGCCGCGGTCGTCACGCGGCTCGCCGAGCACGGCGGCAAGTCCTCGATCGGGACCACCGAGATCGACGGTGCGCTGAAGCTCGCGGTGCGCGACATGGGGCGCGGGGCCGGAGTCACGGACGAGGGGAGTGGGACGACCGTGACCGGCGTCGCACTCGGCGTCATCGGGGACGAGCCGGCGTGGATCGTCTTCAACATCGGCGACTCGCGCGTGTACCGCCTCGTCGGCGGCGTGCTCGAGCAGCTCACGGTCGACCACTCGATCGTGCAGGAGCTGGTCGACGCCGGCCAGATCACGCGCGAGGAGGCGGAGACACACCCGCACTCGAACGTGATCACGCGAGCGGTCGGGTTCCACGAGGCGCCGATCCCCGACTACCGGGCGATCCCCGTCGAGGAGGGCATGCGCATCCTGGCGTGCTCGGACGGCCTGACCAAGGAGCTCACCCCCTACGGCATCCGACACTTCCTCATCTCGGGCCGTTCGCCCGAGCAGGCCGTGCGTCAGCTGGTCGAGGCGGCGGTGGGCAACGGCGGACGCGACAACGTCACGGTCGTCGTGGTCGACGTGCTCCGTGTGGTCCGGCCGTCCACAACCGCCGACGAGGACTGATCCCGCACGATCCACCCGACCTAGAATTGGGGCGACACCCGAGGCGTCCAGGCGCCGAGGTGACGTATCGCACAGAGGCTGGCGGGAGGATCGTGTCGAGGAGACTGCCGTCGACTCCGCCCAACCTGCCCGGGTTCTCGTTCATCCGGGTCCTCGGATCGGGCGGCTTCGCCGACGTGTTCCTCTACGAGCAGAACATGCCGCGGCGGCTGGTCGCCGTGAAGGTCCTCCTCGCCGAGGTCGTCAACGACGAGGTGCGGCAGATGTTCCAGGCCGAGGCGAACCTGATGGCGCAGCTGTCGAGCCATCCGTCGATCCTCACCGTCTACCAGGCGAGCGTCGCCGCCGACGGCCGGCCGTACCTCGTCATGGAGTACTGCTCGGCGACGCTCGGGCAGCGCTACCGTGCCGTGCAGCTCCCGCTCGCCGAGGTGCTCTCCATCGGCGTCCGGATCGCGAGCGCCGTCGAGACCGCGCACCGTCAGGGCGTGCTCCACCGCGACATCAAGCCCTCCAACATCCTGACGACCGCGTACGGCCACCCCGTGCTCTCCGACTTCGGCATCGCCGCCACACTCGGGCAGGCGGAGGCGAGCGATGCCGTCGGGCTCTCCGTGCCGTGGTCGGCCCCGGAGGTGCTCCTCGACGAGGTCGCCGGGACCGTCGCCAGCGAGGTCTGGTCGCTCGGCGCGACGGTGTACTCGCTCCTCGCCGGGCGCAGCCCGTTCGAGGTCCCCGGCGGCGACAACGGCACGGTCGCCCTCGTCGGCCGCATCGAACGGGCCCGGGTCCCACCGACCGGTCGACCCGACGTCCCGCGGACCCTCGAAGCCGTGCTCGCCCGTTCGATGTCGAAGCGACCGACCGACCGGCAGGGGAGCGCCCTCGAGTTCATCCGCGACCTGCAGGCGGTCGAGGAGGAGCTCGCGCTCCCGCAGACCCCGCTCGAGGTCGCGATGGACGACTGGGCGCTCGCGACCGCGGTCGACCTCGACGAGCGCACGCGCATCGGCGCCGGCACGAGCGTGACCACCGCGTCGGGACGATCGCGTCGCCGCCGTGCCGGGGCATCCGCACGCCCCGTGCCTCGCAGCCTCGACCCGCATTCGCAGGGCTCGCTGTCCGGCCGGGGTCGCAGCACGCCGCCGTCGACCGGGCGGCTCATCCTCGGCGTCGCCATCGCCGCCGCGGTGTTCGTCGGGCTGGTCGTCGCCGGGCTCCTGACGGTCGCCGGCAGCGCCCGCGACATCCCCGTCGTCGCGGACGTCCGAGCCAGCACGGACGGCGCCACCGTCGACTTCGCCTGGGACGACCCGGGCCTGCGGCAGGGCGACGCCTACATCGTCACCGTGCAGGGCGAGTCGTCCGCGCCCCAGCGGGCGGCCGAGTACGCCGTCACCCTGGACGATCCGGGGACCGTGTGCGCCACGGTCACGGTCTGGCGCGACGGCAGGACCGGTGAGCCCAGCGCCGAGCGCTGCGCCGAGGTCGACGAGGTGCCGCGATGAAACTCCGGAGCCTCTGGGCGCGGCGGCGTTCCGCGATCGTGACCGGTGCGTCCGTCGCAGCGGTCGCGGCGCTCGTGGCCGGGATCGCCGTGGCCTCCGGTGGCTACACGGCGCAGCGGATCGACCTCGGCGATGCGTCCGTGTGGGTGTCCAACGACGGACTGCAGACGGTCGGTCGCGCCAACACCGCGGTGCACGAGCTGAACGCCGTGGTCGACACCGGGGGAGCGCGATCCGAGGTCGTCCAGAGCGGCGCCACGGTGCTCGTCATGGATCGCGATCGCGCCAGCGTCGGCATCGTGGACCCGACGACGTCGACGGTCACCGCCACCGTGGCCGTCCCGGGCGACGCCGAACTCGCGCTGGCCGGGGACCTCGTCGTCGTCACCGCCGACGGCGACCTCTGGGTCTGGCCGGTGGAGGAGTTCGCCGCCTTCGACGCGGAGGCCGACCCCTCGCTGTCGTTCGGGGCCGGGTCGGTCGTCTCGGTCGACGCGTCGGGGCGCATCCTGGCGTTCACGCCGACCACCGGCGTCGTCTCGCGCGTCTCGGCCGCGGACCCCGATCGGACGCAGGCGACGTGGGAACTCGATCCGCTCGACGAGGACGCCGCGACGCAGATCACCTCGGTCGCGGGCAGGTGGGCGATCCTCGACGAGGATGCGGCCGTCATGACGTTCGAGGGCGGGGCGAGCACCTCCCTCGAGGGACTCGCCGACGCCGGCGACGATCCGGTCCTGCAGCGGCCGGCCACGACGGGCGCCGCCGTGCTGCTGGCCACGCGCGAGCGACTGCTCGAGCTCCCCTTCGACGGTTCGGACCCCGCAGAACTGTCCGGCGACCACGGCGGGGAGCCCGCCGCACCCGTCATCCATGAGGACTGCCGCCATGCCGCGTGGGGCGACGGCACCGCCTGGCGGGACTGCGTCGGCGGATCCGACTCCGAGGTCGGCCTCGACGCCGACGGCGTGCTGTCGCCGGACTTCCTGGTCAACGGCGAGACGGTCGTGCTGAACGACCGGCGGTCGGGCTCGACCTGGGCGGCATCCGGCGACTACGGCCTGATCGACAACTGGGACGACCTCCTCGCGATCGAGCGCGACGATGAGACGGTCGAGCAGAACGATCCGGATGCGACGCCGACGATCGAGAAGGCCCAGGTGGCGCCGGTCGCGCTCGACGACGAGTTCGGCGCCCGACCCGGACGCGCCACGCTGCTGCCGGTGCTGCTGAACGACTACGACGCCAACGGCGACGTCCTCGTCGTGTCGGCGGTGGACGGCGAACTGCCCGACGGCGCCCGGCTCGACCTGGTCGCCGACCGGCAGCAGGTGCAGGTGACCCTCGGCGAATCGGCACAGGGCGCGTTCGAGTTCGGCTACACGATCGACGACGGACGCGGCGGGAGCGCGCGAGCGCTCGTCGGCATCACCGTCCGGCCGACGGAGGAGAACGAGGCGCCCCGCCAGGTCCGCGAGAGCCGCGCGATGGTCGAGCAGGGCGGGCGCGTCACGACGGCCGTGCTCGGCGAGTGGGTCGACCCCGACGGCGACCCGATCTTCCTCCGACGCGCGAGCGTGGACGCCCCTGACCGGGTCTCGTCGACGGCCGACGGCGTCGTCGTGTTCGACGAGGCGGGCGACGGCGCGTCGCGAACCGTCTCCCTCGCCGTCTCGGACGGCCGCGACGAGGGCGTGGGCGCCATGGTGGTGGCCGTGCGAGCGCCCGGCGAGGCGCCGCTCATCGCCGAGTCGTTCGTGGCCCTCGCCACCGCCGGGGAGGAGATCGAGCTCGAACCGCTCCGCCACGTCCGCGGCGGCACCGGCATGCCGCACCTGACGGCCGTGCCGTCGAAGCCCGGGGCGGTGATCACGCCCGACTTCGACGCCGGGACGTTCCGGTTCCGGACCGACGACGTCCGCACGCACTACCTCGAGTACACCGTCACCGACGAGGGACGAACGGCGACCGGTCTCGTCCGAGTCGAGGTCTCGGCGCCGCCTGAGCGCGACACGACGCCGGTGACGGTGCCGCACACGGCCTTCCTCCGTCTCGAGCAGCCGATGGAGGTCGACGTCCTCGCGTCCGACATCGACCCCACGGGCGGCCTGCTCATCATCACCGGACTCGCTGACCCGGTCGACCCCGCGCTCCGGGTCGAGGTCGTCGAGCACCGCGTCCTCCGGGTCACGCTCCTGCAGCCGCTCGCGACCGGCTCCACGACCTTCGACTACCGGGTGAGCAACGGCCTCGCCGACGCCGTGGGGTCGGTCACGGTCGTGGAGGTGCCGAGGCCCGATCGGTTCCAACCGCCCGTCGCCGTGGCGGACACCGCGTCGGCGCGAACCGGAGACGTCATCGACATCCCCGTGCTCGACAACGACGAGCATCCCGACGGCGACCGGCTGACCCTCTCGCCGACGCTCGTCGCGGAGCCCGAGGCCGGTCTGCTCTTCACCTCCGGATCGCGCCTGCGGTACCACGCGCCCGACCGGCCGGGCGAGTTCGAGGCGGTGTACCGCGTGGAGGGACCCGACGGCCAGTTCGGGACGGCGTCGGTGCGCATCACCGTCCGGGACGCGGATGCGGAGAGCAACTCGCCCCCCGTTCCGCGCACCGCCACGGCGCGCGTCCTCGCCGGCGGGACCGTGCGCATCCCGATCGCGCTCGGGGGGATCGATCCCGACGGCGACTCGGTGCAGCTCATCGGCCAGGAGTCCAACCCCGAGCGCGGCACCGTGGTCGATCGGGGTTCGGATTGGCTCGAGTACCACGCCGGCGAGTACTCGGCGGGCACCGACACGTTCGCGTACTCGGTCGTCGACGCCCTCGGCGCACGGGCGACGGGCACCGTTCGGGTGGGGGTCGCGCCCGGACTGGAGGGGGCGCGGCATCCGGTGGCCATCGAGGACGAGGTCACGGTGCGGCCGGGACGGACCATCGCCGTCCGCGTCCTGGAGAACGACACCGACCCGGACGGGTCGGCGCTGCGGCTCGTCGGCGTCGAGGCGAACACCCCGGGGACGGTCGTCGAGCAGGACGACGACATGGTCGTCGTCGACGTCCCGAGCGGTCCGGGAGTCCACGGTGCGATCTACACCATCGAGAACGAGCGCCAGGCGACGGCGTCCAGCTACGTGCGCATCACGGCCGACCCCGACGCGCCGCTCAGCCGGCCCGAGGCGGCCGACGTCGTCCTGAGCCTCACCGACGTGCTCGACGAGGAGGAGGTCGAGGTCGACGTCCTCGACGAGGTCTTCATCGCCGATGCGGATGCCGCCGACGCGGAGGTCGCGCTGGTTCCGGGGTACGCCGACGGAGCCCGCGCCTCCGGCGGCACCGTGCACGTCGAGGTCCAGGATCGGCGCCGCATCGTGCCCTTCTCCGTCGCCCACCCCGACGACCCCGACCTGCGCGCGTACGCATTCATCTGGGTGCCCGGGCGAGACGACGCGCTGCCGCAGCTCCGCAGGGACGCTCCTCCGGTCGAGGTGACGACCGGCGAGGAGGTCGTCCTCGACCTGGAGGACTACGTCGTCGCCGCATCCGGCCGCCCGGTCCGACTCACCGACGCGGCGACCGTGCGCGCATCGCACTCCGACGGGAGCGATCTCGCGGTCGACGCGGACACGGTGCGCTTCCGCAGCGAGGCCGGCTACTTCGGGCCGGCGTCCATCTCCTTCACGGTGACGGACGGCGATTCCGCCGACGATCCCGAGGGGCGCACCGGCACGATCGTCATCCCGATCGACGTCACGCCGAAGGAGGGTCAGCCGCCCGCGTTCGACGGGGGCGTGATCGACTTCGAGCCCGGCCAGGAGAAGGCGATCGACCTCGAACGCCTGACGAGCCTCCCCGGCTCCGAGGACGCCGAACTCGAGTACCGCATCATCGGCGACCTCCCCGACGGATTCGGCGCCGCCCTCGAGGAGACCGAACTGCGCGTCCGCGCGTCGGAGTCGACGCCGCAGGGCACGCGCACGTCGATCACCGTCGGCGTCTCGGCCGACGGCGTGGAGGGGACCCCCGGCCGCATCGAACTGCGCGTCGTGCCGTCCACCCGGCCGATCGCGCGACCCGCGCCGGACGTCGCGGTGGCACCGCGCGGGCTCACGACCTCGGTCGACGTGCTCGACAACGATGCCGCGGGCAACCCGTTCCCGGGCACGCCGCTCCGCGTCCTCCGCGTTCGCGGGCTGGGAGCCGAGAACCTGCCGGCCGGGCTGGCGGTCGTTCCCGACGCGGACCGGTCGCGCCTCTCGGTCACGGTCTCACCCGGTGCCGAACCGGTGAACACCACGCTGGAGTACCAGGTCGCCGACGCCACGAACGACTCGAGTCGCTACGCGTGGGGGACGGTGACGATCTCCGTCCAGGACCGGCCGGATCCCGTCACGGAGGCACGCCTGACCGCGTTCCGCGACGGCGAGCTGGACCTCGCATTCGGCGCGGGAGCATCGAACAACTCGCCGATCGAGGCCTACCGGATCAGCCTGCTCGACCCCGACGGCGGCGCGGAGCTCGCCGCGTCGGAGTGCGCGGCGACCACCTGCACCGTGCCCACGCTCGGCAACGGCCCCGCAGCGGCGGTGGTGGTGCGCATCCAGGCGCGCAACGCGATCGGGCTCGGCGACCCGGTGCAACTCCCGACGCCGGTCTGGTCGGACGTCATCCCGCCGGCCGCGACGGGACTGCGAGCTGTGCCGCTCGACGGCCGGCTCCGCGTCGAGTGGGTGCCCGTGTCGACCGGGTCGGGGAGCCCGGTCACGACGTACGTGGTCTGGATCGCCGGTTCGCCGGTCGAGGTGGACGCCGATCGCGCCTGCACGGCGTCGGTCTGCTCCGTCGAGTCGCAGGGCCTGGCGAACGGGAGTTCGGTGGGCATCACCGTCAGCGCGCGCAACGGGGCGCTGCCCGCGCTCGCCGCGTGGACGGAGGCGAGCACGACCGGCACGCCCTTCGGCGCACCGATCGCCGGGGGCATCTCGGTCGACGCCGATCCCGCTGCCGGGACCGTCGTGGTGTCGTGGTCGCCCTTCGACGGCAACGGCGACGGCATGGGCGGATACTTCGTGCAGCGCCTCGTCGAGGGCGAGACCTCGGTCCCCGGGGGAGCCCAGGCCTGTTCGGTGACGAGCCCTGCGCCCGGTTCGGTCGTCGCACCGACCGTCGGCGGCTCGGTGGCCGAGATGGTCAGCGTCGGTCCCGGCGCTTCGAGCGTCCAGTTCACCGGGACCAACGTCGAGGCGGCGCGATACGGCTTCGTCGTCTGGGGCTGGAACCGAGCCGGTTGCGTGCCCACCGACGTGGCGGCGACCGTGGTCCGTCCGGCGCCCGGCGCGATCTCCGGTGTCCGGAGCGGCATGGACTGGTCCAACCCCGAGACGTGGGACCGGTACATCGACGACGTCGACGGCGGCACGAAGCGACTCCAGATCGTCGCGGTCGACGCGGCCGGCGCCCAGGTCGGCTCGCCCAAGGACTTCTCGGGTTCCGGATGGCTGCGGCAGCTGCTCAATCGTCCGTTCGGACAGACGGCGCGCTTCCAGGTCCGCAGTTGCACCGTGTGGGGCACCTGCGGCCCGTGGTCCGGCACGTTCCCGGGCGAGGAGTCGCCGACGCTGACGTTCGCGCTCCCGGGCCGGACGTACGACGGGGCGACCGCGACCTGGTCCTGGACGGCCGCGCCCGCGAACAACGGCCTCCCGGCCGCGTTCCGCTGCGGCGCCGACGGCGACCGGGTCGGCCGCACCGCCCAGAGCGCGACCTCCTGCCAGGTCAACGGCGCCAAGCCCGGCGACCTCGTCTGGTTGGATGTTGAGGTCGCGGGCGTCACCGCGAGGTTCGAGTCCCGATGAGTCCCACGAGGAGCACCGCATGACCATGACCCCCGAGGACGCCACCCGTTTCGCGTCGAACCTCGATGAGCTCGTGGGAGCGGTCGAGGAGATCCTGCTCGGCAAGAACCGCGTCATCCGCCTCGCGTTCACCGCGCTCCTCAGCGAGGGCCACCTCCTCCTCGAGGACGTCCCCGGCACGGGCAAGACGTCGCTGGCGCGCGCCATGGCGCAGTCGGTGGCGGGTTCGAGCAACCGGGTGCAGTTCACGCCCGACCTGCTCCCCGGCGACATCACCGGTGTCTCCGTCTACGACCAGCGGTCGGGCGCGTTCGAGTTCCACCCCGGCCCCGTGTTCGCGAACATCGTGCTCGCCGACGAGATCAACCGCGCAAGCCCGAAGACGCAGTCGGCGCTGCTCGAGGTCATGGAGGAGGGCCAGGTCACGGTCGACGGCCAGACCCATCGCGCCGGCCAGCCGTTCATGGTCATCGCCACGCAGAACCCCGTCGAGCAGGCGGGAACCTACCGGCTTCCCGAGGCGCAGCTCGACCGGTTCCTCATGCGGACCTCGATCGGGTATCCCGATCATGCATCGACCATCCGCATCCTCGAGGGGACCGACCAGCGCGCACACGACCACAGGATCGAGCCGCGCCTGGACGCCGACCAGATCGTCGAGATGGCGGCGCTGGCGCGCACCGTGTACGTGGACCCCACCATCAACGACTACGTGTCCCGACTCGTCGACGCGACCCGCAGCGCGACCGAGGTCCGACTGGGGGTCAGCGTCCGCGGCGCGCTCTCCCTCGTGCGTGCCGCGAAGACCCACGCCGCCGGACGCGGACGGCACTACGTCGTACCCGATGACGTCAAGGCCCTCGCCGAACCGGTGCTCGCGCACCGCCTGATCCTCGACCCCGAGGCGGAGTTCGACGGCGTGACGGCATCGAACATGATCGCCCAGGTGCTGATCGAGACGCCGCCGCCGTCAGCGAGGCAGGCCGGGTGACCTTCCAGACCCGCACGTCGATCCCGGAGGAGGCCGCGAAGCAGGGCCTCCTCGCGGTGACGATCGCGCGCGTGGTCGTGGCGGCTCGGCGAGCGGCATCCGTCGTCGAACGGTGGACGCGCGCGGGGCGCAGCGTGGTGACGCCCCTCGGGTGGGGTGTGCTGGCGGGATCCGTCGTCGCCCTGGTCCTCGCGTACGGGCTCGGATGGCTCGAACTGGCGATCCTCGGGTGGGGCGCGGTCGTCGTGCTCGCGGCCGCGTCGGCGTGGCTCGTCGGCCGCGGCGCCGGCGCCATCGAGCTCACGCTTCCCGTGCCGCGGGTGGCGGTCGGGGAGTCCGCGGAGGCGCGCCTCGTCGCGCACAACCCCGGGCGCCGACGCTTCTCGGGCGCGCGGCTCGAGATCCCCGTGGGGCGAAGGGTCGTCTCGCGGTTCGTGCCCGCGCTGCCCCGCGGCGGAACGTTCGACGAGCGCGTGGCGATCCCGACGGAACGGCGCGGCGTGGTCGAGGTCGGCCCCGTGCGCACGGTGCGCGCCGACCCGGTCGGGCTGATGCGACGCGAGATCGTCTGGTCCGACGTGCGGATGCTGCACGTGCACCCTCGTACGGTCGCCGTGTCCGCACTCAGCACGGGCTTCCTGCGGGACCTGGAGGGTTCGCCGACGCGCGACCTCACGGCGAGCGACATCGCGTTCCACGCGCTGCGCGAGTACCAGCCCGGCGACGACCGTCGGTACATCCACTGGCGGAGTTCGGCGAAGACCGGCACGTTCATGGTCCGCCAGTTCGAGGAGACGCGACGCAGCCGCCTGATGGTGCTGCTCGACCTCGCGGCGGACGCGTACGAGGACGCGGAGGACTTCGAGCTCGCAGTGAGCGTTGCGGCGTCCATCGGGGCTCGCGCCATCCGCGACGCCAGGAGCCTCGCGTTCGTGGTCTCCGGCCGGGAGCGCCTGCGGCGCGAGCCCGCGATGCGCGGCGAGCCCGGCGCGAGTCGCGGGGCCTCGGCGGCGGCCGTCGCCGGCGGCGGTGCGTCCCGACGCCGGCAGCCGGCCATCGCGGAACTGCCGACGGCGTCGCGCGACCGGCTGCTCGACGCGCTGTGCCTCGTCGAGGCCGACGACCGCGCGTCGAGCCTCGCCGACACCGCACGCGCAGCGGCCGAGTCGGTCTCGGGAGTGTCCCTCGCCTTCGTCGTCACCGGGGGCGCACGTTCGGTCGCCGACCTCAGGCAGGCGGCGTCGCGCCTCCCGCTCGGCATCGAGGCCGTGGCGGTGCGCAGCTCCGCGGAGGGCGAGGCGACGGCACGATCGGTCGGCGGACTGTCGGTCTACGGGATCGGCTACCTCGAGGACCTGACCGCGATGCTCGCGAGGACGGCGTCCGTCGCATGAGCACGGCGACCGGCGCACGCCGCGCGAGCTCCGCGCAGGATCGGACGCGCGCCCGGATCGCGGGCGGCAGCCTCGGGTCCGCGATCGTGAGCACGGTCATGATCGTCGCGGTCGTGGCGACGGCCATGCTGCCGTGGTGGCCGATCTACGAGAGTCCGGCGTTCGTGCACGCGGCCGGGGTGGCGATCCTCGCCGGAGCCGCGATCGGGTTCGCCGGCGCAGCGTGGGCATGGCCCTCGTGGGCGGTCGCATCCGCGATCGCGGCGGCCTACCTCGTGCTCGGCGTGCCCGTGGCCGTGCCGACGAGCGCATACGCGGAGGTCCTGCCGACCGCCGAGGGACTCGTGGAACTCGTCGCCGCGGTGGCGCTGTCCTGGAAGCAGCTCGTGACGATCTCCGTCCCGGTCGGCTCCTACCAGTCGCTGCTCGTCCCCCCGTTCCTCCTCGGGCTGATCGTGACCGCGACGGCCGTGACCATCGCGTTGCGCACGGCGCGAGCGTCAGCGGCGCTGCTCCCTCCCGCCCTCCTCCTCGTCGTCGGCGTCGTGCTCGGCGTCGTCCACGACGAGGTGGCCTTCGAGGCGGGGGTCGCATTCCTCGTGGCCTCGATCGCCTGGCTCGTGCGCGTGGGCATCGCGGAGCGTCGGAGGGCCGTCGTCGAACGCTCCGGCGAGTCCGCCCTCGCGGACGTCCGTCGGATCATCGGTGCGACCCTCGTCGCGGCCGTCGCCCTCGTGGGCGCGACCGCGGCCACGCTCGTGCTCCCTCCGGGGCCACGGGACGTGGTCCGCGCGGAGCTCCGCCCGCCGTTCGAGCCGAGCGACTACGACAGCCCGCTCGCCGCGTTCAGGGCGGCGTTCGCGCCCGAGGTCGCCGATGTCGAGATGCTCCGGGTCGCGGGCCTCCCGGCGGGCACGGGGCTGCGGATCGCCACGCTCGACACCTACGACGGCATCGTCTACTCGGTCGGCGACAGCGACCGCTCCGGCGCATCCGGGCAGTTCTCGCGGCTGCCCTACCGGCTCGACCAGTCGGCGACGCCCGGCGAGGCGGTTCGGCTCGACGTCGCCGTGCTCGCCTACGACGACGTCTGGGTGCCCGGTGTCGGCCGTCTCGAGCGCATCGCGTTCGCCGGCGAGCGAGCGAGCACGCTCGAGGACGAGCTCGCGTACAACGACGTGACCGGCACGGCCGCAGTGCGGTCCGGCCTCGAGCGCGACGATCGGTACACCGCCGACTCGATCGCCTGGATCGAACCGGTCGACCTCGCCGAACTCCGTCCCGGTGGCGCGATCCTGCCCGATTCCCCGGACCCTCCGGACGCGCTGCTGCGTCTGCTGGACCGCTGGACGAGATCCTCCGACGAGCCGGGCGTGCGGCTCGCCGGAATCATCGAGGGCTTCCACCGCGAGGGGTACGTGAGCCACGGCATCGGCGAGGACGAGGTGCCCAGCCGTTCCGGGCACGCCCTCGACCGGATCGCGGAGCTCGCCACCGCGAAGCCCATGGTCGGCGACGGCGAGCAGTACGCCGTCGCGGCGGCGATGCTCGCGCGATCCATCGGCTTCCCGACACGTGTCGTGGTCGGGTACCTCCCGTCGGGCGACGACCCGGCCGTGGACGGCGACGTGGTCTTCCGCAGCCCGGACCTCCAGGCCTGGATCGAGGTCCAGGCCGACGACGGCGCGTGGGTCTCGGTCGATCCGAACCCGGAGGTCCGGCCGATCCCGGAGCGACAGCCCGACGAACCGACGGTGGTCTCGCGACCGCAGTCCGCGCTCCCGCCCCCGGAGGACCCGACCCCCGTCGAGGACCGCGCCGCCGAGCCCGACTCCGGCTCCGACGATCCCGATCGCGGCGCGGGGTGGCTCGACGCGGTCCTGGCCGTCCTCCGCGTCGCGGGCATCGTGCTCGCCGCGCTCGCCCTGCTCGCCAGCCCGTTCCTCGCGGTCATCGCGGCGAAGGCCCGTCGGCGGCGGCTGCGCCGGCAGGCGAGGACGCTGGAGGGGCGCATCGAAGGCGGGTGGGAGGAGTTCGCCGACCAGGCGACCGACTACGGATACCCCATGGCGCAGACCGCCACGCGCGCCGAGCAGGCCGCCGTCGTCGGCGGCCTGGGCCCCGCGGTGCTCGCCTCGGTGGTGGATCGGGCCGTGTTCGGGCCCGACGGCCCCGGAGACGGCGACGACGAGCGGGTCTGGGCGGCAGTCGCTGAACTGCAGCGCCGCATGGACGAGCCGCTCTCCTGGCTCGAACGCGCGAGGGCGCGCGTCTCGCTCGGGTCGCTCGGCGGGTACGCTGGCTCGCGGAAGGGAGCCGGGACGTGAACTGCCGGATCTGCGGTGCGACGTTGCCCGACGGGGCGATGTTCTGCGGCGAGTGCGGAAGCTCGACCTCCGCGACGCCTGAATCGCGGCGGCCGCACGACCCCCGGCCCGGAGACACCTACGTCATCCACCGGTCCGATTCCGGCGTGCTGAGCGTCCCGCTCGGCGAGACGCCCGATGCCGGCCGACAGGACTCCGTCGACGTCCTCGGTTCCGAGCGGGACGCGGAGTCGTCGGATCCGGAGATGGCGGCATCGGAGCCGCCGTCCGAGTCCGAGGCGGCGCCATCCGCTCGTTTCGTCCTGACCTTCACGACCGGCGAGGTGGTCACCATCCGGGGCAGCGGACTGGTCGGGCGCCGACCGCTCGCCGAGCCGGGGGAGTCGTTCGACCACCTCGTGCAGATCGTCGATCGGGGGCTGTCGGTCTCGAAGACCCACCTCGAGTTCGGGGAGCACGAGGGCGACCTGTGGGTCGCGGATCGCTTCTCCGCGAACGGCACCGTCGTCCGGCGCCCGGGCGAGGGCGGCGTCCGATGCGAGCCGGGCCGCCGAGTGCTCGTGCCGAGGGGCAGCCGCGTGGAGATCGGCGAGCAGGCCTTCGTCGTGGCCTGACCGCGGCGGACCCGTCCTCCACGGGCGCTGCGGCGTACCGGTGATCCCGCGCGTCCTCGCGCGAGGCGCGGATGCCGGCCGGGCTCTGATCTGCTCGAGGCATGACGGATGCGGCAGCGACGAGCCTCGACGCGCTGCCGGCGCTGCACCTGCCGCCCGCGCCGCCGGAGCCGCCGCGTCCGCCGTTCCCGTGGATCGCGACCGCCGCGCCGGTCGCAGGGGCACTGGCGATCTGGGCGTTCACGGGGTCGGTCCTCTCGCTCGCCTTCGCCGCGCTCGGCCCGCTCGTCGCGATCGCCGCCACGCTCGACGCGCGTCGGAGCGCGCGGCGCGCACGCCGGACGCATCTCGTCGACCGCGAGGAGGCGCTCGGGCGGCTCCGGGCGGAGGTGGCACGGCGCCACGACCTCGAGCGCGCGGCGGCATGGCGGGAGATGCCCGCCGCTCGCTCGCTGCCGGATCGCGGTGCTCCGGCCTGGGGGGCGAGGCCGCCCGAGGCGGTCGTGATCGGATCGGGCACGGTCGCGAGTCGCGTGACGATCGAAGGCGCGCCGGGGGAGGATCCGGACGCCCTCCGCCTGGTCGCCGGTGCCGCGCTGCTCGCCGACGCACCCGTGCTCGTGACGCTCGGGGGCGGAATCGGCTTCATCGGGGAACCGGCGCTGGCGCGGGCCGCGGCGCGCGCCGCGATCCTGCAGGTCGCAGAGGCGACCGATCCGTCGAGCTGCCGCGTCGCCGGGCCCACGGCGGGCTGGGAGTGGCTCGCCGCCCTCCCGCATCGGGCTTCGGGGGCGGGCGCCGCAGTCCTCCGCGTCATCGAGGCGGATGCCCGAGCCGACGGCGCCCATGCGCCGACGACGCCCGTCCGAGCGAACGACCGCGACGGCGAAGGCGACCTGGTCGCGATCGCGTCCGACGCCGCGTCCCTCCCGCCCGGGCTGCGAACCGTGGTCCACGTGACGACACCGCGACATGCGCTCGTCCAGGTCACCGGCGCGGCCCCCCGCGCGGTCGTGCCGGAACTCCTCTCCGTGGCGGAGGCTCGGAGCGCGGCGGACCGGCTCGCCCGGGTCGCGACGCGTGCGGGCATCGCATCGGGTTCGCCGGTACTCCCGGACTCCGTCGGGCTGGGCGACCTCCTGCCGGCTCCGGATCCGACGGCGGATCGCTCGAGCCTCGCTGCGACCGTCGGCGTCGGCTTCGGCGGTCCGCTCGTGATCGACCTCGTCGCGGGCCCGCACGCCCTGGTCGCGGGGACCTCCGGCAGCGGCAAGAGCGAACTCCTCGTCGCATGGATCGCGGCGATGGCCGCACGCCACGCGCCCGACCGGGTGGCGTTCCTGCTGGTCGACTTCAAGGGCGGCGCGTCGTTCGAGCCGGTCCGCGGGTTGCCGCACGTGACCGGCCTGGTCACCGACCTCGACGAGGACGAGGCGGCACGCGCGGTCGAGAGCATCCGGGCGGAACTGCGTCATCGGGAGCGCGTGCTGGCCGCCGCACGCGTGCGGAGCATCGCGGAGCTGCCCGGCGATGCCGACCTCCCGCGACTGGTCGTGGTCATCGACGAGTTCCAGGCGATGATCGAGCGCTTCGGCGACCTCGGCGCGGTGATGGCGGATGTCGCGGCGCGCGGCCGATCGCTGGGCGTGCACCTCGTGCTCGCGGCGCAGCGCCCGAACGGCGTCGTCCGGGAGCAGGTGAGCGCGAACTGCGGCATCCGGGTGTCCCTGCGCGTCCTCGAGCGCGCCGACAGCGTCGCGGTGCTCGGTGTCGATCGCGCCGCCCGGCTCGACCCGGCCCGCCCCGGGCGCGCCCTGGTGGATGCCGGTGACGCCCGGGTGGTCGAGTTCCAGTCGGCGCTCGCGGACCGCGAGGCGATCGCCCGGATCGCCGCGCGGCATGCCCGGTCCGCGCCGCCGCGCCGGCCATGGCTCGATCCGCTGCCGTCGTGCATCACTCCGGATGACGTCGACGCGGTGCTCGGCACGGGCGCGGCCGACGTCGGTCGCGACGGCCCGACCGCGCCGGGCCGGCTGCTGCTCGGCGTCGCCGACGAGCCCGCGGCCCAGCGTCGTGCCGCGGTGACGTGGACCCCCGAGGTCGACGGGGCGCTCATGCTGCTCGGTGCACCGGGTTCCGGGCGAACGGCCCTCCTCGAGGCGCTCGCGACCCAGGTCGCGCGTCGCCTGGGCGAGGCCGCCGTGCTGCGCCTCGAGGGCCCGCGCAGCGCAGTATGGGATGCGCTCGTGATGCTCCGACGGCACGCATCGGGATGGCGTCGGCCCGACGAGGACGCACCCGACGTGCGGCTCGTGGTGGTCGACGACGTCGACCTGCGCTTCGCGGGGTGGCCCGAGGAGCACCGGCTGGCTGCGCTGGACACGCTCGGGGAGCTCATGCGGGCGACCCGCGGGGGAGGACCCGCACTCGCCCTCGCGGCAGGTCGCACCGCCGCGCTCGGCGCGGGCCTCCGCGACGCGGCGGCTCGGCACGTGCTGCTGCGGCACCCGAGTCGCGCCGACCTGGTCCACGCCGGCGGCGACGGTCGCCTGCATCGCGCCGACGCCCCTCCCGGCGCCGGTCAATGGCTCGGACGCCCGGCGCAGTTCCTGCGCGCGGACCGCACGGCGCCCGCCGCGCCGCGGATCGAGGCCCCGCCACTCCGTCTCGACCCCGCACGTCCGGTCGCGGTCGTCTCCGCGCGGCCGGGTGCGGACGCCGACGTGATCGGCCGGATCGCTCCGGGAATCGAGCTCTTCCGCCTCGCCGACGGCCCGGAGGCCGTGCGGCGTGCCCAGCATGCGATCGACGAGTCGTCCGCGGAGGTTGGCGTGGTCGTCGTCGGCGACGCCGACGCCTGGGCGGCGAACTGGAGCCTCGCGGCCGCCGCCCGGGCGAGGGCGGAGCTGGTCGTCCATGGCGGGAGCCAGGAGCTGCGCGTCCTGGTCCGCGACGCCGGCCTGCCGCCGCTCCTCGACGTCGATCGCGACCAGTGCTGGCGCATCCGCTCCGACCGGACGACGGAACGCGCGGCGTGGCCTCCGGCATGACGACGAATTCCACCTGTCGTGAGCCGGTATGGGTACTGATTCCGTGCGTGACGTTCGCAGAAATTAACGATTTGGACATCATCTGCTGCTTTCCGCCACGCAGTGTGTCAGTATCTTCGCACCCCTGCACGCGCATGCATGTCGATTGGAGACCTCGTGAGCAGCCGTCCCCTTCCCCAGGACCCCGTCGTCCGCGCCCTCGTCGCGCAGGCCCGCCAGGCGCAGCTGACGCGCCGCGGCCTGCTCGCCGGAGCGGGAGCCGGTGCATCCGCGCTCGCGCTCGCCGCCTGCTCGACCGGCGGCGGCCAGGCCAGGCCGACCGCCGCGACGGACACGTCCGACACGGACAAGACGCTCAACTGGGCCAACTGGGCCGCGTACATCGACGAGGACGACGACGGGAACTACCCCACGCTCGTCCGGTTCACCGAGGAGACCGGCATCGAGGTCAACTACGAGGTCGCGGTCGACGACAACAACACGTACTACGGCAAGGTCAAGGACCAGCTCGCCCTCGGCCAGGACATCGGGGCCGACACGGTGTGCCTCACCGACTGGATGGTCTCGCGCTGGATCCGCCTCGGGTACACGCAGGAGCTCGACCACGGGAACATCCCGAACATCGCCAACCTCGCGCCCGCGCTCGCGAACCCGAGCTTCGACGAGGGCCGTGCCCACTCGCTCCCGTGGCAGGGCGGCTTCGCCGGCATCTGCTGGAACACCGAGAAGGTGCCGGGCGGACTCGAGACCGTCCAGGACCTCTGGAGCTCCGAGCTGAAGGGCCGTGTCGGCGTGCTCTCCGAGATGCGCGACACGATGGGGCTGATCATGCTCCAGAACGGCGTGGACATCGCGAGCCCCGACTGGGGCGACGCCGAGTTCGACGCGGCGATCGAGATCCTCGACGAGCAGGTCGCGAACGGCCAGATCCGCAACATCAAGGGGAACTCGTACCTCGAGGACCTCAAGAGCGAGGACACGCTCGCGGCCATCTGCTGGTCGGGCGACATCACGGTCCTGAACGCCGAGGCCGGCGACAAGTGGCAGTTCGCCATTCCTTCGGCGGGCGGAACGCTGTGGAACGACAACTTCCTGATCCCCATCGGCTCCCCCCGCAAGGCGAACGCCGAGACGCTGATCAACTACTACTACGAGCCCGAGGTCGCGGCCGAGGTCGCGGCGTGGGTGAACTACATCACGCCCGTCGTCGGGGCGCAGGAGGCCGCGGTCGCGATCGACCCCGAGCTGGCCGAGAACCAGCTGATCTTCCCCAACGAGGAGACGCTCTCGAACGCGTTCATCTTCCGTGCGCTCTCCGGCGCCGAGGAGCAGAAGTACCAGACGCAGTTCCAGCAGATCCTCCTGGGTTCGTGATGTCGATCCGAGAGTTCGCCGAAAGCGGCGCCGACCTCGAGCTGGTCGGCATCCAGAAGCGGTTCCCGGGCTTCACGGCGATCGAGGAGCTCGACCTGACGATCCCGGCCGGGTCGTTCTTCGCGCTGCTCGGCCCGTCCGGCTGCGGCAAGACGACGACCCTCCGCCTCGTCGCGGGGCTCGAGGAGCCGACCGCCGGTCGCATCCTGATCGGCGGCAAGGACGTCACCGACACGAAGGCGCACCAGCGCCCCGTGAACACGGTGTTCCAGAGCTACGCGCTGTTCCCGCACATGTCGATCATCGACAACGTCGCGTTCGGCTTGAAGCGCCGTCGCATCGCGGACGCCGAGGCGAAGGCGCACGAGGCACTGAAGCTCGTCGAGCTCGACCACCTCGCGCAGCGACGCCCGGCGCAGCTCTCAGGCGGGCAGCAGCAGCGCGTCGCGCTCGCCCGCGCGATCGTGAACCGGCCTGCGCTGCTGCTGCTCGACGAGCCGCTCGGCGCGCTCGACCTGAAGCTCCGCCGCCAGATGCAGCTCGAGCTGAAGACGATCCAGGAGGAGGTCGGCCTCACCTTCCTGCACGTCACGCACGACCAGGAGGAGGCCATGACCATGGCCGACACGGTCGCGGTGATGAACAAGGGCGCGATCGAGCAGATGGGCGCTCCCGAGGAGCTCTACGAGCTGCCTCGCACCGCGTTCGTCGCGAACTTCCTCGGCAAGTCGAACCTGTTCACCGGAGACGTCGTCGGCACGACCGACACGGCGATGACCGTCGACGCGAGCGGTCACCGGATCACGATCGCGACGGCGCGTGCGCAGCGCCACCAGGGGCTCGTCACGGTGGGCGTCCGACCCGAGAAGGTCACGCTCCACGCGGAGCAGCCCGAGGAGGTCGCCGGTCGCAACCTGCTCGGGCCCGGTCGGGTGATCGACGTCTCGTTCGCCGGGGTCAGCACGGAATACATCGTCGCCGTTCCGGGCGTGGGCACGATCTCGGTCTTCGCCCAGAACATGAGCTTCGGCCCGGTCGCCCACGAGGGCTCCGAGGTCTGGCTCAGCTGGGACGTCGAGCACGGCTTCGGGCTCTCCGACGAACCCGACGAGTCGTCGCGATTCCCGGCCGACGCCGACACGCAGTCGATCGCGGTGCAGCGCCGGGAAGCGCTCCTCACGGAGCTCGAGGGCAGCTGAGCCATGGCCTTCGCAGCATTCGCGACGACGGAGGCGCAGCCGCAGACGGCACGGAGGAAGAGCCCCATCGCGCTCTTCCTCCTCCTGCCCGGCATCCTCTACCTCGTCCTGTTCTTCCTCACGCCGCTGATCTCCCTGATCCTGACCTCGCTGCAGGCCCCGAGCGAGTTCGGAGACATCGGCGTCTACGACTACGCGTTCAACTGGCAGAACTACGTCGCCGTCATCGAGAGCTACTGGCCGCACATCCTCCGCTCGTTCGGCTACGCCCTGCTCGCCACGGTGTTCGCGCTCCTGTTCAGCTATCCGATCGCGTACTTCATCGGTGTCAAGGCGCGGCGCAGGCCGCTCCTGCAGAGCCTGCTCCTGGTGCTCGTCATCGCCCCGTTCTTCATCAGCTTCCTGCTGCGCACGCTCGCGTGGAAGCAGATCCTGTCGGACGAGTCGCTGATCATCACCTCGCTCAAGGCGCTGTCGCTGCTCGCACCCGACGCGTACTTCGCCGGAACGCCGTTCGCGGTCGTGTTCGGCCTGACGTACAACTTCATCCCGTTCATGACGCTGCCGCTCTACACGGCGCTCGAGCGACTCGACACGCGCTACCTCGAGGCGGGCAGCGACCTGTACGCGAACTCCTTCACGGTGTTCCGCAAGGTCACGATCCCGCTGTCGATGCCCGGCATCGTCGCGGGCACGCTCCTCACGTTCATCCCCGCGGCCGGTGACTACATCAACGCCAGCCGCGACTTCCTCGGAGGCCCGGACACCCAGATGATGGGCAACGTGATCGAGGCGAACTTCCTCGTCCTGCTGAACTACCCGGCGGCCGCGGCGCTCTCGATCATCCTGATGGCGGCGATCCTCGTGCTCGTCGGCGTGTACGTGAAGCGATCCGGAACGGAGGACCTGCTGTGAGCGGCGAAGTCCAGGCGGCGGCCGTCCTCGGCGGCCTCGCCGAGAGCGAGGAACTCGAGGACCGGCGCGGGCCGCAGCGGCCCCGTCGACGCAGGATCGGCCTCGGCGACTGGCTGCTGCCCGTCTACGTCGTCCTCGCGTTCATCTTCCTCCTCATCCCGATCGCCTACACCTTCGTGTTCTCGTTCAACGACTCGCTGAAGTCGAACATCGCCTGGCGCGGGTTCACCTTCGACAAGTGGCTGAACGTCTGCAACGTCGAGGGCGGAGCGGTGTGCGAGGCCTTCGGGAACAGCATCGTCATCGGCCTCGTGTCGACGGTGGTCGCGACGACGCTCGGCACCATGATCGCGATCGCGCTCGTCCGCTACCGCTTCCGAGCGCGCTCGTCGATCAGCCTCCTGCTGTTCCTGCCGATGGCGACGCCCGAGGTGGTCCTCGGTGCGGGACTCGCGGCGCAGTTCCTGGCCGTCGGCGTGCCGAAGGACATGCTGACGATCATCCTCGCGCACACGATGTTCTGCATCAGCTTCGTGGTCGTCACGGTCAAGGCCCGCGTGGCGAGCCTCGACCCGGCCCTCGAGGAGGCAGGACGCGACCTGTACGGCTCCCCGCGGGAGGTGTTCTGGCGCATCACGTTCCCGCTGCTGACGCCCGGAATCATGGCGGCCGCGCTGCTGTCGTTCGCGCTGAGCTTCGACGACTTCATCATCACGAACTTCAACTCCGGTTCGGTGACGACGTTCCCGAAGTACATCTACATCTCGGCCTCTCGCGGCATCCCGGCCGAGGCGAATGTGATCGCGTCGGCGGTGTTCATCGTCGCACTCGCGATCGTGGTCATCGCGCAGGTGTCGCGTGCGGCTCGCGCCAAGAGGCTCGCAGCCGAGATGACCTGACCGGCACGCCCGACGAGGGAGGCCGCGACCCGTCGAGGGTCGCGGCCTCTCTGCGTCGAGGAGCGGGACGCAGGGCCCGAACGACGCTAGACCGTGGCGCGGATGCGGCCGACGACGCGCCCGCCGCCGAGCACGTCGAGACCGAGCTCCGGCTCGAGCGCATCGACGGCGGATGCCTCGAGCGCGCCGGCTCCGACGAGGAGCCGTGCCGCGACGACGACGGATGCGCGCGGGGAGCCGTCGAGCATCTTGAGCGCGACGGTGGTGCCGTCGGCGGCGGTCATGACCTGGACGCCCTCGGCTCCGAACTTGGAGAAGACGCCCAGGCGGTCGATCCCGACCGAGTCCGGTCGCCCGGGGCCGGCGATCGCCCACCCGTTCGCGCGCACGCCCTCGGCCAGCGCCGCCCCCTCGCGGAACAGCGCGAAGGGCGACGACGTCGACGACGACGCGATCTTCTGGATGCCGCGCGCGAGCGCCGTGAGTCCGACGGCATGCACCGGAGCGCCGCAGCCGTCGATCACGGTCGCCGACGGCCGCTCGCCGGTGAGGCGCTCGAACACGTCGAGGATGCGCTTCTGCAGCGGATGGTCGAGGTCGAGGTAGTCTCCCATCGACCAGCCGTTCGCATGGCAGGCGAGGAGCATCGCGGCATGCTTCCCCGAGCAGTTCATGGTGATCGGCTCGGGTCTCGTGCCGGCCCGCACGAGCTCGTCGCGGGACGCGCGGTCGGTCGGGAACTCGGCAGGGCAGCGCAGCGCCGACGCGGGCAGCCCTGCGCGTGCGAGCAGCCCGCGCACGAGTGCGACGTGCCCGGGCGTGCCGCTGTGGCTCGCGGTCGCGATCGCGGCGTCCTCGCCGCGGAGCGTGACCCCCGAGGTCATCACGGCGAGCGCCTGGAACGGCTTCATGCTGGAGCGGGGGAGCACCGGAGCGCTGGTGTCGCCGAGCTCGCGCACCACCTCGCCCTCGGGTGCGAGGACGACGGCGGAGCCGACGTGGCGCGACTCGATGAAGCCGCCGCGCTCGACGACGGCGAGCTGGGCTGCGGCCGAGGCCGTGAAGGTCTCGCCCACGGCTCAGGCGAGGGTCGCGAACGCGTCGTCGAGCACGCCGAGGGCGTCCTCGATGAGCTCGTCGGTCATCCGCAGGCTCGGCAGGAACCGGAGCACGTTGCCCCAGGTGCCCGCGCTCAGGAACAGCACGCCCTGCTGTGCGGCGTGGGCGACGATGGCGGAGACGGCGGCCGCGTTCGGGGCCTTGGTCGTCTCGGCGGTGCCGGACTCGACGAGTTCGATCGCGATCATCGCGCCGCGCCCGCGGATGTCGCCGATCACGTCGTACTTCGCGCGCAGCCGCTCGAGGCCCGCCGTGAGCGCGGCCTCGATGCGCCGGGCCTCGGCGAGGAGGTCCTCCTCCTCGATGGTCTCGAACACGGCCACGGCCGCCGCGCACGCGACCGGGTTGCCGCCGAAGGTCCCGCCGAGGCCGCCGGGGTGCGAGGCGTCCATGATCTCGGCGCGGCCGGTGACGGCGGCGAGCGGGAACCCCGCGGCGATGCCCTTCGCCGTGAGCACGAGGTCGGGTGTCCAGCCGAAGTGCTCCGACGCGTAGTAGGCGCCGGTCCGCGCCATCCCCGACTGGATCTCGTCGGCGATCATGACGACGCCGTTCGCGGTGCACCAGTCCTGCAGCGCGGGCAGGTAGCCGTCGGCGTAGACCATGAAGCCGCCCTCGCCCTGGATCGGCTCGACGACGAGGCAGGCGAGGTCGGATGCGCCGACGACCTTGTCGAGGTAGCCGATCGTGCGGGCCGCGGCCTCCTCGCCGCTGAGGCCGTCGCGGTAGGGGTACGAGCTCGGCGCGTGGTAGACGTCGCCGGCGAGCGGGCCGAACCCGGTCGCGTACGGCATGGCCTTGTAGTTCATCGCCATCGTGAGGTTCGTGCGCCCGTGGTAGGCGTGGTCGAGCACCGCGACGGCACGGCGGCCGGTGTGCTTGCGGGCGATCTTCACGCCGTTCTCGACCGCCTCGGCGCCCGAGTTCACGAGCACGGACTTCTTCGCGAAGTCGCCCGGCGTGTGCGCGGCGAGCAGCTCCGCGACGCGCACGTACTCCTCGTAGGGCGTGATGGTGAACAGCGTGTGCAGCACGTCGCGCGACTGCGCGGCGGCGGCCTCGACGACCCGTGCGGGCGTGTGGCCGGCCGTCGTCACGCCGATGCCGGCGCCGAAGTCGAGGAACCGATTGCCGTCGACGTCCTCGAGGACCGCACCGTGGGCACGCTCGATGTACACGGGGAGGACGCTCGACACGCCCGCCGACACGACGGCGTTGCGGCGCGCCTGAAGCTCCTGCGAGCGGGGACCGGGAACGGCGGTGACGATCCGTCGCTCCTGCGGCACGGTGGCCGATTCGGCCGACTCGGCGGGCACGGATTCGACGGGGATCCAGGTGTCAGTCATGATCGGACCAGCTTAACCCCGAGGCCGGTGCGCGACGTCGGCGGCCGGGTGCAGGATCGACGGCGGCGGGCGAGGCCCGCAC
This sequence comes from Agromyces binzhouensis, assembly GCF_042672355.1. Classification (NCBI taxonomy): domain Bacteria; kingdom Bacillati; phylum Actinomycetota; class Actinomycetes; order Micrococcales; family Microbacteriaceae; genus Agromyces; species Agromyces binzhouensis. The sequence continues at coordinate 239,280 of NZ_JBHXVJ010000002.1, forward strand.
CGCGTGACGGGAGGGATCGACATGCTCGGCGAGCACCACTACGCGATCGAGCTCGAGTGGCAGGGCGACCGCGGCGAGGGCACCTCGTCGTACCGGTCGTACGGCCGCCGGCACGCCGTGCGGGCGGCAGGCAAGCTGCACGAGATCGCCGGATCGAGCGACCGCGCCTTCCACGGCGACCGTGATCGCTGGAATCCGGAGGAGCTCGTGCTCGCCGCGCTCAGCGAATGCCACATGCTCTCGTACCTGCACGTCGCCGTGAACCACGGCGTCGTCGTGGTCGGCTACGAGGATGCCGCGACCGCGACGATGCGCGAGGACGGGCGCGGCGGAGGGCGGCTCGAGGTCGCGGTCCTGCGCCCGCGCGTCACGGTCGCCGAGGCGTCGATGCGCGAGCTCGCCGAGTCGCTGCACCACGAGGCGTCCGAGAAGTGCTTCATCGCGGCATCCGTCGCCTTCCCCGTCCGGCACGAGCCGACGACGCTCGTCCGCGGCGTCTAGGGCGCGACGCCGAGCGGATCAGGGAAGCGACTGGGTCGGCGCGAGCGCCGTGCCGGGCGGAGCGGGTGCCGGGCAGGGGTAGCCGCCGACGAGGCGAGAGCACGGCGGGAAGTACGCCGGGAGGCGTTCGTCGTGCGGGTCGCCGAACCACCGGTTCCAGATGCGCCAGAAGTTCAGGTTGCCGTAGGCCGAGCAGTCGTCCCCGGCCGACGGGTCGGCGAGGACGGCGTCGTTCGGCTGGTAGGGCGTGTAGTTGTAGAGGTTCGCGGTCGCCTGGTTGCGGATGCGCACGGTCGACGCGCCGCAGGCCGCGTCGGGGTGGAAGCCGACGTCGACCGTGCCGACGTGGAACTTCCGGACGGGCTCGGCCGTGTACTGCCGGAACTGCCACGCGGCCCGGTACACCTGGTTGAAGAACCCGAAGTACCGGGCGTCGCAGTCGGCCGTGTCCGGGCAGCCGTAACCCGTGGCGCGCTCGTAGCCGCGAGCGCTCGGCCTCGTGAGCAGGGACTGCTCCTTCTGCAGCAGCACGAGGAGCGTCTGCGGGCTCACGCCGCAGGCCGCGGCGACCTCGCTGACGATGCGGCTCGCGGGGACGGCCTCGCGGCCCGGGACGGCGGCGCAGTGCCGCGGCCCGGCCGCCGGGACGGCCGCCACGTCCTCGGTGTAGTCGCTGAGGCACGGCACGGCGTCGACGGGCCGGCAGTCGCGCGACTCGAGGAAGACCTGGATGTCGCGCACGCTCATCGCCGTCGAGTCGTAGAACGCGTCGTCGCTCACGATGAACCCCGGATCGAACCGATCGGTCGAGGGGATGCGCCGATCGGCGGAGGTCGGGTCGCGCTCGATCCCGGTGGTCGGCACGCACCCGGCCAGCAGCAGTGCGGCGGCCGCCGCGACCGCAGCGACCCACCCACGAGCGGTCGTCCTCATCGGGCCGACGATACCCGTGCCCACCCACCGGTCGCTGGGAGGCCGCCCCGACTCCGGCGCGTCGCGACCGATCGGTGCCGCGGCGCGGCTACACGCGTTCGCGGGGGGCGACGCGGTCCGCGAGCTTCGCGAGCGCGCCGTGCGGCGGCGCCTCGTTGTACGCGTCGGCGAGTTCCTGGCCCGTGAGTGCGTGGATCGCCGCCATGACCTCGTCGGTCGCGGCTCGGCGCGCGCGTCCCGACGACGGCGCCCCGTGCCTGCTGAGGTCGAGCGGCTCGCCGAAGCGCACCGTGACCGGGCGCACGCGCGGCACCGACGAGCCGACGGGCTGGATCTCGTGGGTGCCGATGAGGCCGACGGGCACGACCGTCGCGCCGGTCGTGAGCGCCAGCCAGGCGATGCCGGTGCGCCCCCGGTACAGTCGCCCGTCGAGGGAGCGCGTGCCCTCCGGGTAGAGCGCGAACGCGCTGCCGGAGTCGAGGATCCGGCGGCCCTGGTCGAGCGCGGCCTGCGCCTGCGCGCCGGCGCCGCGTTCCACGCTCACCGCGCCGATGGCGGTGAAGAACGTGCGGGACATCCATCCCTTGAGACCGGTGCCCGTGAAGTAGTGCGACTTCGCCAGGAACTGCACCGGTCGCGGTGCGGCGAGCGGGATCACGATGCTGTCGACGAAGGAAAGGTGGTTGGAGGCGAGGATGACGGGGCCGGTCCGCGGCACGTTCTCGGCACCGGTGATCGTCGGCCGGTAGATCATCCTGACGAGCGGCCGGAGGACGCCTCGGACGAGCCCGTACACCGGGCCGGGCTTCGCCCGCGGGGAGGGGACTGCGTCGGCCTCGATCTCACTCACCCTCCGACGCTACGTCAGGCCGTATGCGAGCCCCGGAATATGGCGGGGGATCGGCGGCAGCCCGGGAGTGCGACATCATGGGCGCATGGACATCGCATCCGCCGAGGTCGTCGAGCTCGAGGACGCCGGGGTGCGCGTGATGGTCGCCGCGGGCGGCAGGCGCGGCGCCGGCGTCGAATCGGTGCTCCGCGCGCACCTCGCCGCGTCGGCGGGCGTCCCGGCCGACGACGTCGAACTCGTCCACGCGTGCCCGGTGTGCGGCGTGCGGCACGGCAGCCCCGTCGTCCGGTACCCGACGACCCCGTCGGGCGGTCCGTGGTTCGCCGACGCGGCGACGGGAGCCGGAGTGGTCGTCGCGGCCGTCGGTACGAGGCATCCGGTCGGGGTCGGCATCGAGGCCGCGGCCCCGGAACCCGCGCCCGCCCTCGACGCCGCGGCGCTGCACCCGATCGAGCGCGCACGGCTCGACGACGTGGACCCGTCGGCGCGTGCGCTCGTGCGTGCCCAGGTGTGGGCGCGCAAGTCCGCACTGCTGCGGGCGGTCGGCCACCTCGAGGTCCTCGAACCCTGCCGCATCGCCCTCACGCTGCCCGGCGACGACCACGGCGACGCGCGCATCACGAGGAGCGTGCCCGAGCTCGGCTCGAGCTGGGCGGACGTCCGGATCATGGACGTCGCCGTGCCGGGCCGCGTCGCGGCATCCGTCGCCCTGCTGCCTCGACGCTGACGCCCGCGGCCTAGAGTGGCCTTGTGCGCAGCGTCATCATCCTCGGGTCCACCGGTTCCATCGGCACGCAGGCGCTCGACGTCATCCGCGCCAACCCGCGCCGCTTCGACGTCGTCGGGCTCGCCGTCGGGTCGAACCGCGCCGAGCTCGAGCGGCAGGCCGACGAGTTCGGCGTCGAGCACACCGCGGTCGGCATCGACGAGGCCGTGCAGCTCGTCCGGAGCGTCGACGCCGACGTCGTCCTCAACGGCATCACGGGCTCGGTCGGGCTCGGTCCGACGATCGCGACCCTCGAGCGGGGCATGACCCTCGCCCTGGCGAACAAGGAGTCGCTCATCGTGGGCGGCGACCTCGTGACCCGGCTCGCGGCCCCCGGCCAGATCGTGCCCGTCGACTCCGAGCACTCGGCCATCGCGCAGGCGCTGCGCTCCGGCACGCACGACGAGGTGCGCCGCCTCGTGCTGACCGCCTCCGGCGGGCCCTTCCGGGGTCGTCGGCGCGAGGAGCTCGCGGACGTGACGCCGGCCGAGGCCCTCGCCCACCCCACCTGGGACATGGGGCTCGTGGTCACGACGAACTCGGCGACCCTGGTGAACAAGGGCCTCGAGGTGATCGAGGCGCACCTGCTGTTCTCGGTGGACTACGACCGCATCGACGTCGTCGTGCACCCGCAGTCGATCGTGCACTCGATGGTCGAGTTCGTGGACGGCTCGACGATCGCGCAGGCGTCGCCGCCCGACATGCGCCTGCCGATCTCGCTCGGGCTCGACTGGCCGAACCGCGTGGCGGCGGCCGGGAAGCCGCTGGACTGGACGAGCGCGCAGCAGTGGAGCTTCGAGCCGCTGGACGAGTCCGCGTTCCCCGCCGTGAGGCTCGCCAAGCAGGTCGGTCGAGCGGGCGGCGAGTATCCCGCGGTGTTCAACGCCGCCAACGAGCAGGCGGTCGCGGCGTTCCACGCGGGTCGGATCGGGTTCACCGAGATCGTCGACACCGTGAAGGCGGTCGTCGACGCCCACGAGTCACCGTCGGGCGTCCTCACCGTCGACTCGCTCGCGGAGGCGGAGCGGGTCGCGCGCCGGGCGGCCGACCTGCGCATCGCGCGCGCCTAGGAACCCACGGCCGGCCCGCTGGGCCGCGCCGACCGTGAGCCGGCGGGATCCGTTCACAGTCCGCGGACAGCGCGCGCCAAGGGATCGCCCCTACGATGACGGGGTGGAATCCGTGCTCCTGTTCGTGATCGGCGTCGCCATCATCGTCGTCGGCCTCGCCGTCTCGATCGGCCTGCACGAGATCGGGCACCTCGTGCCCGCGAAGCTGTTCGGCGTCAAGGTGACCCAGTACATGATCGGCTTCGGGCCGACCATCTGGTCGCGCCGGAAGGGCGAGACGGAGTACGGGGTCAAGGCGATCCCGCTCGGCGGCTACATCGCCATGATCGGCATGTTCCCGCCCGGCAAGGACGGTCACGCGAAGGAGGACAGCACGGGCTTCTTCCGCACGCTCGTCCAGGACGCCCGCGATTCCAGCGCCGAGTCCATCACCCCGGGCGACGAGCACCGCGCCTTCTACCGGCTGCCGGTCTGGAAGCGGATCATCGTCATGTTCGGCGGGCCGTTCATGAACCTCGTCCTCGCGATCGTCCTGTTCGGCGTGCTGCTCATGGGCTTCGGCATCTCGCAGCCGTCCACGACGATCGGATCGGTCTCGGAGTGCGCGCTGCCCGCGACGAGCGAGCGCCAGACCTGCGAACCCGGCGATCCGGCGGCACCGGGCGCCGAGGCGGGCATCCAGCCCGGCGACACGATCCTCGTCGTCGCGGGCCAGCCGATCCAGACGTGGGCGGAGTCCACCGCCATCATCCGCGAGCACCCGGGCGAGGAGATCCCCGTCGTCGTCCTGCGCGACGGCGAGGAGGTCACGCTCGCGGTGACGCCGCTGCTCAGCGAGCGGTACGTGGTCGACGAGCAGGGCCGGATCGTCGACGGCGCCGACGGCGAGCCGATCACCGACGAGGTCGGCTTCGTCGGCATCGGGCCCGCAGCCGAGACCGTGCGCCAGCCGCCGTCGGCCGTGCTGCCGATGGTCGGCGAGAACGTCCAGGCGGTGGCCGGCATCATCGTGAACCTCCCGCAGCGGTTGGTGGATGTCGCCAACGCCGCGTTCGGCCCGGAGGAGCGCGACCCGGACGGGCCGATCTCGGTGGTCGGCGTGGGCCGGGTCGCAGGCGAGATCGCGAGCCTCGACGAGGTTCCGATCGCCTCGCGTGCGGCGGGGCTCGTCGGCATCCTCGCCTCGCTCAACGTCGCACTGTTCGTCTTCAACCTGATCCCGTTGCTGCCGCTCGACGGCGGGCACATCGCCGGCGCCCTGTGGGAGGCGATCCGTCGGGGCTGGGCGAAGCTCAGGAACCGGCCCGACCCGGGGCCGGTCGACCTCGCGAAGCTGATGCCGCTCACCTTCGCGATGGTCATCATCCTCGGTGGCATGAGCGCGCTGCTCATCTACGCCGACATCGTGAAGCCCGTCAGCCTGTTCTGAGCTCGATCCGTCCCCGGGTCGGGGCGGAGCCGGCCGGGGCCCGATCGCTCATGCCAGCGCGCGCTCGAGCGCGGCCGCCTGGTGGCGATGCCCGATGGTCTCGTAGCCGACGATCACGATCATGGGCGAGAGCGACGTGATCACGATGCCGAGGCCCATGCTCGCGCCGCCGGCGACGGCCATCACCGCGGCGACGAGCGGGATGATGCTGCCGACGTAGAGCACGACGTGGAACGGGTCGAACTCGCGCAGCAGCGCCGAGTAGATCGTGAACAGCGCGGTCGAGAAGGCGGCCACGGGGACGACGACGGTGAGCAGCGCCGTCGTGTCGTCGATGTGCGCGGTGCCCTCGATCACGTACGCCGCGACGTGCAGCCCCGCGCCGGTCGCGGCGAGCGAGCCGAAGATCGCCAGGTGCCCGTAGCCCCAGACGAACCCGCGTTCGCGGTGCCGCGCGAGCACTGCGCCGGAGGGCATGATGAAGTACACCCACCACAGCCCGAACGCGAGCATCGTGCCGCCGACGGTCACGAGCACGGCCTCGACGTCCCAGCCCTGCTCCTCGACGACCGCGCTGATCGCGAGGATGGTGCCGAGCACGATCTCGCCGAGCGTGATGATGACGAGCAGGCCGTACCGTTCGGCGACGTGGTGCGGATGCCACGGCGTGCCGCCGCCGACGCGCTCGGCGATCATCGGACCCGCCATCTCGAACGCCACGAGCGCCAGCCACACGAGCACCACGGTCGAGAGCGGGGGATTCGCGACGAGCAGCAGGATCCAGCCGACCTGCGCGGCCGAGACGAGCACGACGTAGGTCAGCGCGGTGCGGCGTCGCGGCGGGTCGTGGCGGGCGGCGCGGACCCACAGCGCGACGACCGCGACGCGCATGATCACGTACCCGATCACGACGACGCCGTTCTCGAGCTCGCCGCCCTCGTCGATCGAGTGGAACGCCTGGGGGAGTCCGAGCGCGAGCACGATGACGCCGATCATCACGACCATCGTGGCGATGCGGAAGAACACGTCGTCGTTGTCGTAGGCCGACGCGAGCCACGTGAAGTTGATCCAGGCCCATGCGATCGCGAACACCGCGAACACGAAGCCGGCGGTCGCCGCGCCGAAGTGCCCGAGCTCGAGCAGGTGCGCGGTCTGGCTCCCGGCTGCGCTGAACGCCGCGACGAAGACGAGGTCGAAGAAGAGCTCGAGCGGCGTGGCCGAGCGGTGCGGCTCGTCGGGGTCGCGGCCGGACATCCGGCGGAGGCGGTGGTCGAGGCGCGTCGGTCGGGCCGCCGGCTGCCCGGCGGCATCCGTCGTCGTCTCGCTCATCTGCGCCTCCTCACCGGACGGGCCCCTGCCGTGGGGAACATTCCACCACAGCAGGGGCCCGTCGGAGGGGGTCAGCGGGAGAGCAGGAGCGCCTCGCCCTGGCCGCCGCCGCCGCACAGTGCCACGGCCGCCCTGCCGCCGTCGCGCCGGGCGAGCTCGAGCGCGGCGTGCAGCGCCAGGCGGGCTCCGGACGCGCCGATCGGGTGGCCGAGCGCGATGGCCCCGCCGTGGACGTTGACGGTGTCGGGATCGAGCGAGAGGTCCTTCATCGACTGCAGCGACACCGCGGCGAAGGCCTCGTTGATCTCGACCAGGTCGAGGTCGCCGGCCTGCCAGCCGGCTCGGTCGAGCGCGGCCGCGATGGCGTTCGAGGGCTGCGAGTGCAGCGAGTTGTCGGGCCCGGCGACCTGGCCGGATGCTCCGACCAGCGCGAGCCACGGCAGGCCCCGCTCCTCGGCCCAGGCGCGGCTCGCGACCACGACGGCCGCGGCGCCGTCGGAGATCGGCGAGGAGTTGCCGGCGGTGATCGCACCGCCTTCGGCGAAGGCGGGCCGGAGCTTCGACAGCGTCTCGGGCGTGGAGTCGGGGCGTACGCCCTCGTCCGTCGTGACGACGACGGGGTCGCCCTTGCGCTGGGGGATCTCGACGGGCACGATCTCGTCGTCGAACAGGCCGTCGGCCTGCGCGCGGCCGGCGCGCACGTGCGAGGCCGCCGCGATCTCGTCCTGCTCGGCGCGGCCGAGGCCGTAGCGCTCGTTGAAGCGCTCGGTCGAGGCGCCCATCGACTCCTGGTCGAACGCGTCGGTGAGGCCGTCGGCGGCGGTGTGGTCGAGCAGCTCGACGCTGCCGTACATGTGCCCCTTCCGGGACCCGGGGAGCAGGTGCGGCGCGTTGGTCATGGACTCCTGGCCGCCGGCGACGACGACCTCGGCCTCGCCGAGGCGGATCAGCCGCGCGGCATCCGTCACCGCGACCAGGCCCGACAGGCACACCTTGTTCAGCGTGATCGCGGGCACGCGCCACGGGATGCCCGCCGCGACCGCGGACTGCTTGGCGGGGTTCTGGCCGGCGCCGGCCTGGAGCACCTGGCCCATGATCACGGCGTCGACGTCGTCGGGGGAGACCCCGGCCTTCTCGAGGGCGCCGCGGATGGCGACGGTGCCGAGTTCGACGGCGGTTCGACTGCCCAGGTTGCCGGCGATGCGGCCGAACGGCGTACGGGCGCCGGCGACGATGACGACGTCGGGAAAGCTCATTTCGGTGGGACTCCTTCGTCTCTGCGTCGGTGCACGGGGTCGGTGCGCCGATCCGGGTTGCGCGTCGTGCGCGATCGACTCTAGTGTACGTTCCTGAGACCTGAACCACCTGTCAGGTTCTGACACCGTCGTCACTCAGAGAGGCTCACAGCATGCGAGTTACACCGAAGTACCTCGCGCCGGCGCTCGTCGCCGCCGCGGCGATCACCCTGGCCGGTTGCGCACCGACCACCTCCGGGGGAGGCGACGCCGAGGGGGCGGACGCCGCTCCCGTCGCGATCGGCATGATCACGTCCCAGACCGGACCGCTCGCCGCCTACGGCGAGGCCTACACCGCCGGTTTCGAGGCCGGCCTCGACTACGCCACGGACGGCACCGGCGAGGTGGACGGCCAGGAGCTCGAGATCACCTGGGAGGACGACCAGGGCAACCCCGACACCGCGGTCGCCAAGGCCAAGGACCTCATCGGCCAGGGCACCAAGGTGCTCGCCGGCACGGTCGTCTCGGGCATCGCGACCTCGCTCGCCGAGCAGGCCGAGCAGAACGAGATCCTCTACATCTCGGGCCCCGCGGCCGCCGACGCCATCACCGGCGTGAACGACTACACGTTCCGCTCGGGCCGCCAGACCTACCAGGACGTCGCCACCGCGGGAACGTTCATCGGCGACCCCGACGGCAAGAAGGTCGTCGTCTTCGCCCAGGACACGGCGTTCGGCCAGGGCAACCTCGCGGGCGTCGAGGCCGTGCTCGGCGGCCAGGGCGCCGAGGTGCAGGGCGTGCTCGTCGCCGAGGACGCGACCGAGTTCACCCCGTTCGCGCAGCAGCTCATCGACGCGCAGCCCGACCTGGTCTTCGTCGCCTGGGCAGGCGCCTCCTCGGGCGCCATGTGGACCGCGCTGCAGCAGCAGGGCGTCTTCGACGCCGCACCGGTCGTCACCGGCCTCGGCGACGTCGCCACCTACCAGGCCTACGGCGACGCGTCGGCCGACATCTCGTTCCTCAACCACTACTTCGGCGGCGCCGCGGGCACCGACATCGAGGAGGAGATGATCACCCGCCTGGAGGAGGCCGGCGCCACGCCCGACCTGTTCTCGGTCGACGGGTTCGTGGCCGCCCAGATGATCGTGCAGGCCGTGCGCGAGGGCGGCGACGACGTCGACGCCATGATCGAGGCGCTCGAGGGCTGGACCTTCGAGTCGGTCAAGGGCGAGGTCACCGTCCGCGCCGAGGACCACGCCCTCATCCAGCCGATGTACCAGGTGAACCTCGTCGAGGGCGCCGACGGATGGGCCCCCGAGCTCATCGAGACGATCGACGCCGAGACCGTCGCCCCGCCGGTCGTCGGCTGACCGCACCACCCACCCGAACCGACCAGGAACGGAAGCACACGCGATCATGACCGACCACGCGGCGCTCGAACTCGAGCACGTCACCCTCCGGATCGGCGGAGCCCACATCCTCAAGGACGTGTCGCTCAGCGTGCCCGAGGGCGAGATGCTCGGCGTCATCGGCCCGAACGGCGCCGGCAAGACGACGCTCTTCAACATCGTCTCCGGCGTCCTGCGACCGACGGAGGGCGCCGTGCGCCTCGCCGGCGCCGACGTGACCACCCAGCCGGTGCACCGGCGCGCCGCGGCCGGCCTCGGCCGCACGTTCCAGACCTCGAGCCTCTTCCCGGCGCTCGACGTGCTCGAGAACGTGCGGCTGGCCGCCCAGGTGCGCGAGGGCCGCGCGGCATCCGTGTTCCGCACCCCGCGGCGCACGGATGCCGCGACCCGGCGAGCCCTCGCAGCCCTGGAGGAGGTCGGCATGGCGCAGCGCGCCGACGCCGGCGCCTCGGGGCTCTCGCACGGCGAGAAGCGGAAGGTCGAGATCGCGATGCTCATCGCGATGGAGCCCCGCGTGATCCTCCTCGACGAGCCCATGGCGGGCGTCGGCTCCGCCGACGTCCCCGCGCTCACCGAGGTCATCCGCGGGCTCCATCGCGGCGGGCGCACCGTGCTCATGGTCGAGCACCACATGGACGTCGTCCTCGGTCTCGCCGACCGGGTCGCCGTCATGCACCACGGCGAACTGCTCGCCGCAGACTCCCCGGAGGCCGTCATGGCGAACCCCACCGTCCAATCCGCCTACCTCGGGTCCGCCGCATGAGCGGGCCCGTCGCGGACGAACCCATCCTGAGCGTCCGGAACCTCTACGGCCGCATCGCCGGCCAGCAGGTCGTCGAGGACGTCTCGTTCGACGTCCCCGCGACCGGGGTCACCGCGCTCCTCGGCCGGAACGGCGTCGGCAAGACGTCGACGATCAAGTCGATCCTCGGCCTGATCGACCGCACCGGCGAGGTGCGCCTCGCAGGCGAGCGCATCGACCGGGCGCCCACCCACCGCATCGTGCAGCGCGGCGTCGCGTACGTGCCCGAGGACCGCGAGGTCTTCGGCTCGCTCACCGTGGCCGAGAACCTGCGCCTCGCCGAGCGCGACCGCTCACCGCGGCGCGAGCTCGTGGCATCCCTCTTCCCCGACCTCGAGGCGCGACGCGAGCAGCGCGCGGGCACGCTCTCCGGCGGCCAGCAGCAGATGGTCTCGCTCGCCCGGGCACTGGTGAACGAGAACCGGTTGCTGCTCGTCGACGAGCCGACCAAGGGACTCGCGCCGCGCATCGTCGACGAGGTCGCCGACGCACTCGCGGAGGCCGCGCGCACGGCCCCGATCCTCCTCGTCGAGCAGAACCTGTTCGTCGTCCGCCGCCTCGCAGAGCGCGTGGTGGTGCTCTCCTCGGGCCGCGTCGTCTTCACCGGCCCGGCCGAGGAGCTCCTCGACGATCACGACCGCGTGCAGCGGTTCCTCGGCGTGCACGACGAACGGGAGGCCGCCTGATGGACACCCTGGTCCTCCTGCTCATCACCGGCCTCGGCCTCGGCGCACTCTACTTCCTGGTCGCGAGCGGGCTCTCGCTCATCTACGGCCTCATGGGCGTGCTGAACTTCGCCCACGGCGCGTTCCTCACGATCGCCGCGTTCCTCGGCTGGGAGGCCGGCCGCCGGATCTCCGACGGCACCTGGACGGGCCTCGCGATCTCCGCGCTCGTCGGCATCCTCGTCGGCGCGACCGTCGCGGTGCTGACCGAGGTGCTCATCATCCGCCGCCTCTACGAGCGGCACATCGAGCAGGCGCTCGTCACCGTCGGGATCTCGCTGGCCGCGGTCGCCTTGTTCGAGGGGATCTGGGGCACCGACCCGATCTACACCGACCGGCCGGCCTGGCTCACCCAGACCACCGAGATCCTCGGCGCCCGCATCCCGAACGACCGGTTCCTGCTCATCGCGTGCGCGGCGCTCGTGCTCGGCGGCATCGTGCTGTTCCTCCGCAGGACCCGGTACGGCCTCATCATCCGCGCCGGCGTCGAGAACCGGCACATGGTGACCGCCCTCGGCATCGACGTCCGCCGCTCGTTCACGCTCGTGTTCGCGATCGGCGGCGCCGCCGCCGGGCTCGGCGGGGTCCTGGCATCCGTGTACTACGGCTACGTCTCGGCCCACCTCGGATCGGTGCTGCTCATCTTCGCGTTCATCGTCACCGTCATCGGCGGGCTCGGCTCGCTGACCGGCGCCGCGATCGCCTCGGTGCTCGTGGCCGTGCTGCAGCAGTTCGCGAACTTCTACCTCGGCGGCACCGGCGACCTGGTCGTCGTCGTGCTCCTCGCCGCCGTCCTGCTCATCCGCCCGCGTGGACTCATGGGGAAGGCCGCATGACCGCCAAGTCGCTCCGCCTCGTCATCGGCGGCATCCTGCTCGTCGTCGCACTCGCGATCCTGCCCCTGCTGGCCATCGACGTCCCGGGCGTCCTGCCCGGGCCGACCTACACGCCCGGCACGCTGCAGCTGCTCGCGTTCGCGCTGCTGATCGCGGCGCTGGCGCTCACCTACCGCATGATGTTCGGCCTGGCCGGCCTGCTCTCGTTCGGCCACGCGCTGTTCTTCGCCGCGGGCGCCTACGGGCTCGCGATGACGCTCGAGGCCTTCGGGCCCGCGGAATGGCCGAGCGCGCTCGTCTTCACCGTCGCGATCGCCGTGACGCTCGTGCTCGGCTTCGTGCTCGCCGCGACCGTCGGGGCGCTCGCGCTGCGGGTCACCGGGATCTCGTTCGCGATGGTGACGCTCGCGTTCGCACAGGCCGGCTCGGTGCTGATCCGTCGCAACCCGGGCAGCGCGACGGGCGGTGACGAGGGGCTCGCCCTCGACACCGCGCACGTCCCGCCCGAGCTCGTCGGCGTCGTCGACACGCGCAACCTCTACTGGGTCGCGCTCGGCATCCTCGTGCTCGTCTACCTGATCGTGCTGTGGGTCGAGAAGAGCCGTGCGGGCCACGTCGCCGAGGCGATCCGCGAGAACGAGCTCCGCGTGCGGGTCATCGGCCTGCGCCCGTACAACGTGAAGCTCCTCGTGTTCATCGCGGCCTCCGTCCTCGCGTCGGTCGCGGGCATGGGGTACCTCCTGCTGCAGTCCGGGGCGGCGCCGCGCATCGCGACGGCCGACTTCACGCTGACGCTCCTCGTCATCGTGGTGCTCGGCGGAGTGGGCGCCCGGTGGGGCGCGATCGTCGGCGGTATCGTCTACACACTGCTCGACCAGCGCCTCACGGCGCTCGCCGGGTCGGACGCGATCGCCGCCCTGCCCGACATCCTCCGGGTCCCGCTGTCCGAGCCGCTCTTCATCCTGGGGACGCTGTTCGTCCTCGTGGTGCTGTTCCTCCCGGGGGGAATCGCGGGGCTGCCCGCCCGCATCGCCACGGGCCGCAAGCAGCACCCGGCCGAGCCGGAGGAGACGGTGGATGCCTGACGGATCCTGCACGCTGGGCCGGTGGACCTCGGACCGCGCCCGCACGACACCCGACGCGATCGCGATCGACGACCGCGGCGTCGCGATCAGCTACCGCGAGCTCGATGATCGCGCCGAGCGGCTGGCCGCGGCCTTCCGAGCGGCCGGCTACGCGATCGGCGACCGCGTCGCGACGATCACCGGCAACAGCGCCGACCACGTCGTGCTGTTCTTCGCGTGCGCCAAGGCGGGGCTCGCGCTCGTGCCGCTCTCGTGGCGCCTGTCGCCCCGCGAGCTCTCGGAGCAGCTCGAGATCGCCGATCCGGTGATCCTCCTCGTCGAGGACGAGTTCCAGACGCTCTCGCGGGCGACGCTCGGCCGGCTCGCCCGGCGGATCCCGGTCGCGGCGCTCGGTGCGCACGGCGTCGAGCAGCAGGTGCCCCATCCGGGCGCGCGCGCGGAGGCGCCGACGACGCGGACCGACGTGCGCGACGACGACACGCTGCTCATCGTGTTCACCTCGGGCACCGCCTCGCGGCCGAAGGGCGCGATGCTCACGCACGCGAACTGCTTCTGGACGAACCTGTCGCTGTCGAAGACCATCGCGATCGCCGAGCACGACGTCGTGCTCGCCGTCATGCCGCAGTTCCACGTCGGCGGGTGGAACATCCAGCCGCTGCTCGCCTGGTGGTCGGGTGCGACCGTGGTGCTCGAGCGGACCTTCGACCCGGGCCGGGTGCTTCGGCTCGTCGCCGAGCGCGGGATCACGACGATGATGGGCGTCCCCGCGAACTACCTGTTCCTCGCGCAGCATCCGGACTTCGCGCACACCGATCTCTCGAGCCTCGGGCACGCCGTCGTCGGCGGGGCCCCGATGCCGCCGGCACTGCTGCGCACCTGGCATGCCAGGGGCGTCGCCCTCACGCAGGGCTACGGACTCACCGAGGCGTCGCCGAACGTGCTCTGCCTGCCCGACCGCGAGGCCCGCGAGCGCGTCGGCTCGGCCGGGCTGCCCTACGCGCACGTCGACGTCGAGGTCGCCGATCCGGCGACCGGGGAGCTCCTCGACGGAGCGGCCGAGGGAGAGCTGCTGGTCTCGGGGCCGGGCGTGTTCGCCGGGTACCTCCGCGACCCGGACGCCACGGCCGCGGCGCTCCGCGACGGCCGGCTGCACACGGGTGACCTCGTGCGTCGCGACGAGGACGGCTACTTCACGATCATCGACCGGCTGACCGACGTCTACATCTCGGGCGGGGAGGGCGTCTCGCCCGCCGAGGTCGAATCGGTGCTCATCGCGCATCCCGCGGTCGCCGACGTCGCGGTCGTCGGGGTGCCCGACGAGCGGTGGGGCGAGGCCGGGTCGGCCTGGGTCGTGCTCCGACCGGGTGCGATCACGGATGCCGCAGAGCTCGCGGAGTTCGCGCGAGCCTCGCTCGCGGGCTACAAGGTCCCGCGCGACATCCGCTTCATCGACGAGATCCCGCGATCGACGGCGGCGAAGACCCTCCGCCGCGTGCTCGCCGAGCGGGCGGCGCGCCTGGCCGAGGGAGCCGACGCATGAGCGCCGCACCGCGCACCGCGCGCGGCGAGCAGACGCGCCGGCGGATCCTCGAGGCGTCCGAGCACGTGTTCGCCGAGCACGGCTACACCGAGTCATCCGTCTCGCGCATCACCGAGCGGGCGGGCGTCGGCCAGGGCACGTTCTACCTGTACTTCGACTCGAAGCTCGACGTGTTCGACGAGCTCGTCGAGGACCTGAACCACCGGGTGCGGCAGGCGATGAGCGAGGGCGCGCGTGGCGCGACGACCCGGCTCGAGGCCGAGCGCGAGGGCTTCGCCGCGTTCTTCCGGTTCACCGCCGAGCACCCGGCGCTGTACCGGGTCGTACGGGAGGCGGAGTTCGTCTCGCCCGGCGCGCTGCGCCTGCACTACACCCGCATCGTGGAGGGCTACATCGACGGCCTGCGCCAGGCGCAGCTCGACGGCGAGATCTCGGACATCGATCCGACGGTGGCCGCGTGGGCGCTCATGGGCATCGGCGAGATGATCGGCATGCGCTGGGTGCTCTGGGGCGACGGCGCGGGCGGACCCGGCGACGACGCCGACCCGACCGCGTCGGGCACCGACGCGGTCCCCGAGCACGTGCTCGACGAGATGATGCGATTCATCGGCGGCGCCCTGGGACGGGGCGACCGCCGCGCCGAAGGGGAGGACTCATGACCGGACTGGCCGGACGGCGCGCGATCGTCACGGGGGGAGCGAGCGGCATCGGCCTCGCGTGCGCGGAGGCGTTCGCCGAGGCGGGCGCGCAGGTGACCATCGCCGACCTGAACGGCGCTGCCGCCGAAGCGGTGGCCGAGCGGATCGGCGGCGAGGCGTGGCAGGTCGACCTCGGCGACACCGCGGCGCTCGCCGACCTCGCCATCGAGGCCGACATCCTGGTCAACAACGCCGGCATCCAGCACGTGCGCCCGATCGAGGCGTTCGAGCCCGAGCGGTTCTCGCTGCTGCTGCGCATCATGCTCGAGGCGCCCTTCCTGCTGATCCGCGCCGCCCTGCCCGGCATGTACGAGCGCGGCTGGGGCCGCGTCATCAACCTGTCGAGCGTGCACGGGCTGCGCGCCTCTCCGTACAAGTCGGCGTACGTCGCCGCGAAGCACGGCCTCGAGGGCCTCTCGAAGGTGACGGCGCTCGAGGGCGGCCCGCACGGCGTCACGTCGAACTGCGTGAACCCCGGCTACGTGCGCACGCCGCTCGTCGAGAAGCAGATCGCCGACCAGGCGAAGGTGCACGGCATCCGGGAGGAGGACGTCGTCGAGCAGGTGATGCTGACCGAGTCCGCCATCAAGCGGCTCGTCGAGCCGTCGGAGGTGGCGAGCCTCGTGCGCTGGCTCGCGAGCGACGACGCGCGCATGGTGACCGGCGCGAGCTACACCATGGACGGCGGATGGAGCGCCCGATGACCGGACCCGAACCGTTCTCCGCACCGGTCCGCGGCGGCGACCTCGCCGGCGGCCAGTGGCGGTCGGACGCCACCGGCACGCCGGTGCTCGCCATCCACGGCATCACCGCGAGCCATCGCGCGTGGCACCACGTCGCTGCGGCGCTGCCGGATCGGCGCATCGCAGCACCCGACCTCCGGGGACGCGGCCGCTCCGCCGGCCTGCCCGGCCCCTGGTCGCTGCGCGACCATGCCGACGACCAGCTGCGCGTGCTCGACGCGCTCGGCATCGAGCGCGCGTTCGTGGTCGGGCACTCGATGGGCGCGTTCGTGACGGTCCGGCTCGCGGCGTCCCACCCCGACCGCGTCGCGGGCGTCGTGCTCGTCGACGGCGGCCTGCCGATCCCGCACCCCGAGGGACTGGACCCGGAGCAGGTCGCGGCCGCCGTGCTCGGCCCTGCCATCGCGCGGCTCGAGATGCGCTTCGCCGACCACGCCGCGTACGCCGACTTCTGGAAGGCGCATCCGGCGATCGGGCCGGCCTGGGACGAGCGGGTCGCCGACTACGTCGCGTACGACCTCGTCGGCTCGGAGCCCGAGCTGCGCAGCTCGTCGGTCGCGGAGGCGGTCGCCCAGAACGTCCTCGAGCTCGACGGCGGCGACGGCTACCTCGACGACCTGCTGGGGCTTCCCGCTCCCGTCGACTTCCTCCGCGCGGAGCGCGGGATGCTCGACCAGCCCGAGGGGCTGTACCCTGCCGAACGGGTGGCGGCGACCGCAGAACGGATGCCGGCGCTCCGCGTCACCGAGGTCGCGGAGCTCAACCACTACACCATCGTCATGACGGATGCGGGCGCGGCCCGGGTCGCCGCGGTCGTCGCACCGCGACTGGCCGAGGCCGACGCCGCGGCATCCGTCGGGACGCGTTGACGAGGAGGTCACACGATGACACTGGACAAGACCGTCGGATCGGCCGCGGAGGCGGTCGCCGACATCCCGGACGGCGCGTCGCTCGCCGTCGGCGGGTTCGGGCTCTGCGGCATCCCCATGGTGCTGATCCAGGCGCTGCTCGAGCGCCGGGTCGGCGACCTGTCGGTCGTGTCGAACAACTGCGGCGTCGACGACTGGGGCCTCGGGGTGCTGCTCGGGGCGGGGTTGATCCGCAAGATGACCTCGTCGTACGTCGGCGAGAACAAGGAGTTCGAGCGGCAGTACCTGTCGGGCGAGCTCGAGCTCGAGCTGACGCCGCAGGGCACGCTCGCCGAGAAGCTGCGGGCCGGCGGCGCCGGCATCGCCGGGTTCTTCACCCAGACCGGGGTCGGCACGCAGGTCGCCGAGGGCGGACTGCCGCAGAGGTACGCCGCCGACGGCTCGATCGCCGTCGCGTCGAAGCCGAAGCCCGTGCAGACGTTCACGATGCGCGGCGAGGAGCACGAGTTCGTGCTCGAGGAGGCCATCACGACGGACTTCGCGCTCGTGCACGCGATGAAGGGCGACCGGCACGGCAACCTCGTCTTCGACAAGTCGGCCCGCAACTTCTCGCCGCTGTGCGCGATGGCCGGCCGCATCTGCATCGCCGAGGTCGAGGAGCTCGTCGAGCCCGGCGAGATCGACGCCGACGCCGTGCACCTGCCCGGCATCTTCGTGGACCGCATCGTCGAGGTCGGCCCGGACATCGAGAAGCGCATCGAACGACGCACCGTGCGAGAGGGGAACTGAGATGGCGCTCACCAGGCTCGAGATGGCCGCGCGCGCGGCGAAGGAGCTGACGGACGGCTCGTACGTGAACCTCGGCATCGGCCTGCCGACGCTCGTGCCGAACTACGTGCCCGACGGCGTCACCGTCGTGCTGCAGTCGGAGAACGGCATCCTCGGCGTCGGGCCGTACCCGACCGAGGACCAGGTCGACCCCGACCTCATCAACGCCGGCAAGGAGACCGTGACGGTGCTCCCCGGTGCGGCCTACTTCGACTCCGCGACGAGCTTCGGCATGATCCGCGGCGGCAAGGTGGACGCGGCCATCCTCGGCGCCATGCAGGTCTCCGCGACGGGCGACCTCGCGAACTGGATGATCCCGGGGAAGATGGTCAAGGGGCCCGGCGGCGCGATGGACCTCGTGCACGGCGCCCGCAAGCGCATCGTGCTCATGGAGCACGTCGCCAAGGACGGCTCGCCGAAGATCGTCGACGCGTGCTCGCTGCCGCTGACCGGCAAGGGCGTCGTCGACCGGATCATCACCGACCTCGCCGTCATCGACGTGACCCCCGACGGGCTGAAGCTCGTCGAGCTCGCGCCCGGGGTCACCGTCGACGAGGTCGTCGAGAAGACCCAGCCCGCGCTCGACACCTCGAGCGTCACCGCACTCACGACGTAGACCCGTCCGCACCACCCGCACCACCCCGAAGGCCCGAAGGAGCGCCACATGGACCACTTCCTCCCCGGCATCGTCGTGCACGAGCTCGCGACGCCGCGCTACACCGCGCAGGTGCTCGAACGTCCCGCCGCGGACGCCGACTCGCCGCGCGCGACCGTGCTGTTCGTGCACGGCAACGTGTCGTCGTCGCTGTTCTGGCAGCCGACCATGCTCGCACTCCCGCCGGACGTCCGAGCGCTCGCCGTCGACCTGCGTGGATTCGGCGGCAGCGAGGTGCGGCCGGTCGACGCGACCCGCGGGCTCGGCGACTACGCCGAGGACGTGGCATCGGTCGTCGAGGCCCTCGGGCTCGACGAGGTGCACCTGGTCGGGTGGAGCATGGGCGGCGGGGTCGTGATGCAGTCGCTCCTCGAGCACGAGCTGCCCGTGGCATCCGTCACGCTCGTGAACCCGGTCTCGCCGTACGGATTCGGGGCGACGGATGCCGCGGGCCGGCTGCTCACGCCGGATGCCGCGGGCTCGGGCGGCGGGGGAGCGAACCCCGACTTCATCGCCCGGCTGAGGGACGGCGACCGGACCGCGGACGCGCCGTCGTCGCCGCGCTCGGTGTACCTCGGCACGTACGTGACGCCCGGGTTCGCCTCCGAGCACGACGACCGCTGGGTCGAGTCGATGCTCACGACCGCGGTCGGCGAGGACAACTACCCGGGTGACGCGCAGGCCTCGGAGAACTGGCCCGGCTTCGCGCCCGGCACGCGCGGCGTGCTCAACACGATGGCCCCGACCCGGTTCGACGCGAGCGGCATCGTCGACCTCGACGCCAAGCCGCCGATCCTGTGGATCCGGGGCGCGAACGACGTCATCGTCTCCGACACGTCGCTGTTCGACCTCAACCACCTCGGCGCGCTCGGCGTGATCCCGGGCTGGCCGGGCGAGGACGTGGCGCCGGCGCAGCCCATGGTCGCGCAGACCCGCGCGGTGCTCGAGACCTACGCCGAGCGGGGCGGCGCGTACCGCGAGGCCGTGTTCGAGGCGAGCGGGCACTCGCCGCTCATCGAGGAGCCGGAGCGCTTCGTCGCCGAACTCGTGGCGCATGTGCTGGGGAACGACGAGACGGCCGACTGAGCGTCGGCCGTGACGGAGTCGTGAGGCGGGGGTGCGCCGAGGGTGCACCCCCGCCTGCGCGCCACCCCCTGCCGCAGGCACGCCTTTCGGCGCAGGATGGTGGTCCACGCCCTGCGAGGGAGGAACGCATGCTCGGCGCGCCACTCGACCACGACGCCCCCGTGGCGGACCCGCGGGATCCGCGCAAGCCCTCCTCGCCGTTCCAGATCACCCGCCGCGCGTGGCGGTACGTCGCGCGCCGCGTGTTCCGCGAGTTCATCGACGACGAATGCCTCGACACCGCGGCGGCGTTGACGTTCTGGGGAACCCTCTCGGTCTTTCCCGGACTGCTCGCCGTCACCTCGCTGCTCGCCCTGATCGGACAGGGCGGCGCCATCCGCGAGATCCTCGGCCTCGCGCAGCAGGTCGCCCCCGGCCCGGTGCTCGAGGTGGTCGAGGAGCCCCTGCGGGCCTTCGCGGGGTCCCGGGCGGCGACCATCGGCTTCCTCACGGGCCTGGTCATCGCGCTCTGGTCGGCCTCCGGCTACGTCGCGGCCTTCACCCGGGCCATGAACCGCATCCTGGAGATCGAGGAGGGACGGCCGTTCTGGAAGCTGCGCCCGTTCCAGCTCCTCATCACAGTCGGGGCCATCCTGCTCGTGACGATCGTCGCCGTGATCCTCGTCGTCTCCGGTCCGGTCGCGGATGCCGTCGGCGAGGCGCTCGGCGTCGGTGCGACGCTGCGCATGGTGTGGGACGTCGCGAAGTGGCCCCTGCTGGGGGCGGTCGTCGTCATGGTGGTCGCCCTGCTCTACTACGCGACGCCGAACGCCCGTCAGCCGAAGTTCCGCTGGATCAGCCTCGGCGCCGTCATCGCGATCGTCCTCATGCTGCTCGCGTCGGGCGGGTTCGCGCTCTACGTCGCGAACTTCTCCAACTACGACCGCACGTACGGATCGCTCGCGGGCATCGTCGTGTTCCTGCTGTGGCTCTGGATCACGAACGCCGCGCTGCTGCTCGGCGCCGAGTTCAACGCGGAGCTCGAGCGCACCCGCCAGCTGCAGGCGGGGATCCCCGCGGAGGAGCGGCTCAGGATGCCGCCCCGTGGCACGCGCAGCATCGAGAAGGCCGCCGAGCGGCACCGCCGCAACCTCGAGCTCGGCCGTCGCATCCGAGAGGCGCCCGATGCGGAACCGGATCACGCCGGCGAGCGTGGCGAGGATCGGCGCGCCTGACCGGGATGCCCGCCCCGAGCCATCCGTTCGATGGAGGCCCCGCCCAGCGGGGCCGCCATAGACTGGCAGACGTGCCTGCAGTGAATCTCGGAATGCCCAAGGTCCCCGAAGTCCTCGCGCCCCGGCGCAAGTCGCGGCAGATCAAGGTGGGCAAGGTGCTCGTCGGCGGCGACGCTCCCGTGAGCGTGCAGTCGATGACGACGACGCCCACGCCGAACATCAACGCGACGCTCCAGCAGATCGCCGAGCTCACCGCGTCCGGTTGCGACATCGTCCGCGTCGCGGTGCCGAGCCGCGACGACGCCGAGGCACTGCCCATCATCGCGAAGAAGAGCCAGATCCCGGTCATCGCCGACATCCACTTCCAGCCGAACTACGTCTACGCCGCGATCGACGCGGGCTGCGCCGCCGTGCGCGTGAACCCGGGCAACATCCGCAAGTTCGACGACCAGGTCGGCGAGATCGCCCGCCGGGCGAAGGAGGCGGACGTCTCGATCCGCATCGGCGTCAACGCGGGCTCCCTCGACCCGCGCCTGCTGCAGAAGTACGGCAAGGCGACCCCGGAGGCGCTCGTCGAGTCGGCCGTCTGGGAGGCGAGCCTGTTCGAGGAGCACGACTTCCACGACTTCAAGATCTCGGTCAAGCACAACGACCCGATCGTCATGGTGAAGGCCTACCGCATGCTCGCCGAGCGGGGCGACTGGCCCCTGCACCTGGGCGTCACCGAGGCGGGGCCCGCCTTCCAGGGCACGATCAAGTCGGCGACCGCGTTCGGCATCCTGCTCTCCGAGGGCATCGGCGACACCATCCGCGTCTCGCTCTCCGCACCGCCGGTCGAGGAGGTCAAGGTCGGCCTGCAGATCCTGCAGTCGCTGAACCTTCGCGAGCGCAAGCTCGAGATCGTCTCGTGCCCGTCGTGCGGCCGCGCCCAGGTGGATGTCTACAAGCTCGCCAACGACGTCACCGACGGCCTCGAGGGCATGAGCGTCCCGCTGCGGGTCGCCGTGATGGGCTGCGTCGTGAACGGGCCGGGCGAGGCGCGCGAGGCCGACCTCGGCGTGGCATCCGGCAACGGCAAGGGGCAGATCTTCGTCAAGGGCGAGGTCATCAAGACCGTGCCCGAGGCCGAGATCGTCGAGACGCTCATCGCCGAGGCGAACCGCATCGCGGCCGAGATGGGCGTCGACGCGCCCGTCGGCTCGCCCACGGTCGTCACGCCATAGGACGCGGGCCAGTCGGTCGCAAGACCCTGTCGGCCCGCCGGCACGTCCGCTACCGTCGAGCCCGACGGCGCCGGGAGGGCGCGCGAGGGAGGACGGCGATGAGCGGAGACGGCTACGAGTACCCGGACGAGGCCGGGTACCCCGACGGGACGGGCACCCTGCACGAGGGGACCGACGATGCGCCGGAGTCGACCGGCGGCGAAGCGGACGATGCCGACGCGGCGGAGACCGAGCTGAACGAGTTCGCGATGGAGGACGAGGAGGACCTCGACGGGAACGTCTGATCCTCCGGAGCGATGCCGACCGAGCGGGCGGCCGACGGCCGCGGCATCCGCCCTGCATAGAATCGTCGGGTGCCCACACGCCTGACGAATTTCTTCCTCCGTACGCTCCGTGAAGACCCCGCCGACGCCGAGGTCGCGAGCCACAAGCTGCTCGTGCGCGCCGGCTACATCCGGCGCCAGGCGCCGGGCGTGTTCGCGTGGCTGCCGCTCGGCCTGCGCGTCAAGGCCAAGATCGAGCGCGTCGTGCGCGAGGAGATGGAGGCGGCCGGCGCGCACGAGGTGCACTTCCCGGCGCTGCTGCCGCGTGAGCCGTACGAGCAGACGGGCCGCTGGAGCGAGTACGGCGACGCCCTGTTCCGGCTCAAGGACCGCAAGGACGCCGACTACCTGCTGGCGCCCACGCACGAGGAGGTCTTCACGCTGCTCGTGAAGGACCTGTACTCGTCGTACAAGGAGCTGCCGCTCACGATCTACCAGATCCAGGACAAGTACCGCGACGAGGCGCGACCGCGCGCGGGACTCCTGCGCGGCCGCGAGTTCACGATGAAGGACGCCTACTCGTTCGACGTCTCCGACGCGGGGCTCGATGCGTCGTACCAGGCGCAGCGCGACGCGTACGAGCGCATCTTCAGCCGGCTCGGCCTGGACTACGTCATCGTGAACGCGGATGCCGGCGCCATGGGCGGCTCCAAGAGCGAGGAGTTCCTGCACCCGACGCCGGTCGGCGAGGACACCTTCGTGCGCTCGGCGGGCGGCTATGCGGCCAACGTCGAGGCGTTCACCACGATCGCGCCCGAGCCGATCCCGTTCGACGGGCTCCCGGCGGCCGAGGTGCTCGACTCGCCGAACACGCCAACGATCGCCACGCTCGTCGACCTCGCGAACCTCGAGTACCCGCGCCCCGACGGTCGCGACTGGGCCGCGGCCGACACCCTGAAGAACGTCGTGCTCGCGCTCACGCACCCCGACCACACGCGCGAGATCGTCGTCGTCGGCATTCCCGGCGATCGCGAGGTCGACGCCAAGCGCGTCGAGGTCGCGTTCGCGCCGGCCGAGGTCGAGGCCGCGACCGAGGAGGACTTCGCGAGGAACCCCGGTCTCGTGAAGGGCTACATCGGCCCGTGGTCGCCCGAGGGCGCCGTGCTCGGCGCCGACTCGTCGACCGGCATCCGCTACCTCGTCGACCCCCGCGTCGTCGACGGCACCGAGTGGATCACCGGCGCCAACCTCGACGAGAAGCACGTCTTCGGGCTCGTCGCCGGTCGCGACTTCGTCGCCGACGGCACGATCGAGGCGGCGAACGTGCGCGAGGGCGACCCGGCGCCCGACGGATCGGGGCCCGTCGAGCTGGCGCGCGGCATGGAGATCGGCCACGTCTTCCAGCTCGGTCGGAAGTACGCCGAGGCGCTCGGGCTCAAGGTGCTCGACGAGAACGGCAAGCTCGCGACCGTGACGATGGGCTCGTACGGCATCGGCGTGACCCGCATCCTCGCGATCATCGCCGAGCTGCACAACGACGACAAGGGCCTCGTCTGGCCCGCGTCGGTCGCGCCCTTCGACGTGCACGTGCTCGCGACCGGCAAGGACCAGGCGGCGTTCGAGGCCGCCGAGCGCATCGTCGCCGAGCTCGAGGCCGGCGGGCTCGACGTGCTGTTCGACGACCGCCCGAAGCTCTCGCCCGGCGTGAAGTTCGCCGACGCGGAGCTCATCGGCGTGCCGAAGATCGTGATCGCCGGTCGAGGCGTCGCCGACGGCGTCGTCGAGATCTGGGATCGTGCGACGGGCGAGCGCACCAGCGTCCCGATCGACGGCGTGCGCGCGGCGTTCGGCCGCTGAACGGCCTCGACTGACGCGGCGAGGGCCGGTGCGGATGCTCCGCACCGGCCCTCGCACTGCGCGGGCGCCTCACATGCGCGCGTAGCGCGCCCGGGCGAAGCAGTACGCCCCGTACACGATCAGGCCGGCCCCCACGAGCCAGAGCAGGATCGTCCCGAAGGGCAGGTCGGCGAGGCTCTTCAAGGCGGCATCGAGCCCGCCCGCCTTCTCCGGATCGTGCGTGAACGAGGCCACGAGCAGGAGGACGCCGACGACGCCGACCGCGATGCCCTTGGCGACGTAGCCCACGGTGCCGAGCGTGAGCACGCCCTTCCGCACCGGATCGGCGGGCAGCGACAGGTGCTTCGCGAAGCGCTGCGTGGCTCCGCGGTAGACGAACGCGATGCCGACGCCGACGATGACGAGCCCGACGAGGACGAGGAGGAAGACGCCGCCCGGCGCCGCGAGGACCTGCGCGGTCATCGTCTGCGACGACTGGTCGGAGTCGGAACTGCCACCGAGCGCGTACACGAGCGACGTGGCACCGATCGACACGTACGCGACCGCGGTCCCGACGTACTTGACCCGGTGGCCCCACTTCTTCTTCGTGTCCGGATCGCGCTCGAGGAACGCCTCGGTGACCTGCCAGATCGCGAGGGCGAACAGCCCGAGCGCGATCAGCCAGAGGAGCGCCAGGCCGAAGGGCAGGCTCGCAAGCTGCTGCATCGCGCCGCCCTGGTCGGCCTCGCCGCCTGCGCCCTGCGCGACCGAGATCGCGATTCCGCCGATGACCACGTGCACGATGCCGAGCACCACGTAGCCGACGCGCGCGGCGATTCGGAACGCGCGGGAGTTCTGCGCCGCGTTGGCCGCGGCCTTTCCGGAATCGGTCGTCATCCGCTCAGCGTAGCCACGGCGGGGCGTGCGCGGCAGGTCGTCGCTCGTGGTTGCGCTCGACTGATCGGGAGTGGTAGTCGCCCGCGCGCGCCCGGCGGCCCGTTCCCCGGCGTCCGCCGGTCGTTCACCGGCCGGACGCCGTCGCGTCGCCCGCCCGTCATGGGGAGCCGACAGGCTCGGCGCGTCCCTCCGGCCCGACGCGCGGGCGGCCGCGCACTGAACGAGGAGCCTCCATGACCATCCCCGAACTCCGTCTCACGCCGGTCTCGCACGCGATCGGCAAGCGGTCGCCCGTGACCTGCCGGCTCAAGTGCGCCGACGCGTGCCTCGGCCCCGAGTGCAACACCTCCTCGAACGCCCACTTCCGCGACATCGCGTCGCAGGCGATCTCGCGCCGCTCGGTGCTCGGCCTCGGCGTCGCGGGCGCGGTCGGCCTCGTGGTCGGCGGTGCGGCCGGCGGCTCCGCAGGTCCCGCGTTCGCGGCGAAGCCCGGCACCGCCGGTCTCGCGTTCACCCCGATCGCCCCCGTCGACCGCACCGTCGACGCGTTCACCGTTCCGGCCGGCTACCGCTGGCAGCCGATCATCCGCTGGGGCGACCCGCTGTTCTCCTCGGTGCCGGCGTTCGACTTCGATCACCAGACGGCCGAGGCCCAGGCCGGGCAGTTCGGGTACAACAACGACTACCTCGACATCATCGCCGACCCGTCCGGCAAGACCGGCGTGCTCGTCACCAACCACGAGTACGTGAACCCCGACCTCATGTTCACCCCGACGACCGACCCCGAGGAGCGCCGCCGCCGCGGCGAGATCTACAAGGCGGCGATGGGGATGGCCGTCGTCGAGGTGAAGCGCCGCCGCGTCGGCGACCCGTGGGAGCACGTCGTCGACGGCGCACGCAGCCGCCGGATCACCGTCGAGTCCGTCTTCGAGCTCACCGGCCCGGCCGCCGGCTCCGACCTCGTCACGACGGCCGCCGACCCCGAGGGCCGCTGGGTGAAGGGCACCCTCGGCAACTGCGCGGGCGGCACCACGCCGTGGGGCACCGTCCTCTCCGGCGAGGAGAACTTCAACGGCTACTTCGCCTGGGCCGCCGACACCGCAGAGCAGCGTCGCTACAGCGGCAGCTCGACGACGGCGACGGAGACCGGCTGGGAGCAGTACGACGAGCGCTTCGACGCGCACGACCCGCGCTACGTCAACGAACCGAACCGCTTCGGCTACATCGTCGAGATCGACCCGAGCGACCCCACATCCACGCCGAAGAAGCACACCGCGATGGGCCGCTTCAAGCACGAGGGCGCGAACGTCACGATCGCCGAGGACGGCCGCGTCGTGGCGTACATGGGCGACGACGAGCGGAACGACTACCTGTACAAGTTCGTCTCGAAGGGTCGGTACACCGCGGCGACCTCGACGGGCGCGCGTCGGAAGAACATGACGCTGCTCAGCGAGGGCGACCTGTTCGTCGCGCGCTTCTCGGGCAATTCGCCGGCCGCCGAGATCACCGGCACCGGCGCCATGCCCGCGGACGGGGCGTTCGACGGCACCGGCGAGTGGATCGCGCTCACCCGCGGCGGCGAGAGTGTCGTTCCCGGCATGACCACCGAGCAGGTCCTCGTCTACACGCGCCTCGCCGCCGACCTCATGGGCGCCACGAAGATGGACCGCCCCGAGGACGTCGAGCCGAATCCGCTCACCGGCAAGGTCTACCTCGCGCTGACGAACAACAGCCGTCGCACGGTCGCCACCCTCGACGAGGTCAACCCGATCACCGGCAACCGGTACGGTCACGTCGTCGAGCTCACCGAGACGTCGGGCCAGGCCGGAGAGACCTTCGGCTGGAGCATCCTGCTGCTCTGCGGCGACCCCGCCGTCACCGACTACACGTACTTCGCCGGCTTCCCCAAGGAGCTCGTCTCGCCGATCTCGTGCCCCGACAACGTCGCGTTCGACTCCGAGGGCAACCTCTGGATCTCGACCGACGGCGCCCCGAGCACGATCGGCTACAACGACGGCCTGTTCCGGGTGCCGCTCGAGGGCGACCAGCGGGGCAACGTGCAGCAGTTCCTCGCGGTCCCGCGCGAGGCCGAGACGTGCGGCCCCGTGATCCACGACCGCGAGGGCCTCGTGTTCGTCGCGGTGCAGCACCCGGGCGAGAACGGCGCGGTCGGCGCGCAGACGTCGTACTTCCCGGACTACGTCGCGACGCACTCGGGCGACAAGGTGGCCGCGCCGCGGCCATCGGTCGTGCAGGTCTGGAAGGGCTGAGCCGCCCCTGCGTCATGCCCGGCGGGGTCGCTGCGCAGGCGGTCCGGAGACGAGCGCGACGCCGACGGCCGAGACGACCGCGAACGCGGCGTCGGGCACCCAGGTGCCGAGCGCGGCGACCTGCCAGACGAAGAAGAGCGGGAACGCCCAGAGGCCGATGCGGACGACCCGCGAGCCGAGCCCGCCGATCACCGCGATGACGCCGAGCACGGCCGAAAGGGCGCCGAAGGAGGCGATGAGCACGGTCGCCGATGCCGGGAACGGGTCGTCGGCGAACAGGACCGACAGGGCGAACACCGCGGCGACGGCGAACAGGGCGACGAGGATCGCCTGCCCGGTCCGGACGCGCGCGCCGCGCCGCGCGCGATGATCGGGGGCGGAGCCCGCATGGCCGTCGGGTCCTGCGCCGGCAGCGCCTCCGAGGTCGGTCTGGGCAGTGGACATGGTCGTTCCCCTCTCGTGACCGCGAACCACGCGGCGGATCGGCTGATCCCGGTCGTTCCCGGCGACGCCAGCCTTTCGCGGCCCGCCGTGCGAGCGCACTGCGGTGGACCGCACGACCGCTGCGGTCGACCGCACGATCGTGCGCGGCCGATCGGTGGGATACTGCGGGCATGCCTCGGATGCGGTCGGCGATCGGTGCGGTCGTGCTCGCCGCGACGGCCGGCGCCGCGCTGGTCGTGGTGATGGTCGCGTCACCGCTCCCGCTCGCCGAGACCGTCCCCACGCTCATCGTCCCCGTGATGTTCGTGCTCGCCGGGTTCCTCGGCCCGATCTGGCGAGCGAGCGCGTTCACGTGCACCACCGTCGCCGGGATCGGGGTGCTGCACCTCGTGGCCCTGGCGGCCTCGGCGCTCGCGCTGGCCGATGCCGGACCGGGCCCCGCCTGGCATCTCGCCTCCCAGATCGCCTTCGTCGCCGGCTTCGGCCTGCTCGTGCCCCTCGCCGCCGGCTACCCCGACGGTCCCGCTCCCTCGTGGTCGCTGGTCGTCCTCGGTGCCGGCGTGGCCGTCCCCGTGCTCGCCGCGTTCGCCGGACCGACCCCGGTGGTCCTCGACGGCGCCACGATGCTCGGACCGGTCGCCGAGGTCCTGCCCGTCTGGATCGCCGCGGCGAGCGCGATCGTGTTCCTGCTGCCCGCGGCATCCGTCGTCGTCGGCCTGGTCCGGCTTGTGCGGGGCGACCGGGCGTTGCGTCGTCGGCTCGCCTGGCCGCTCGCTGCGCTCGCCGCGATGGCCGCGGTCGTCGCGGTCGGCGCCGCGTTCCAGTCGACCGCGACGGGACTCACGACGGCCCTGTTCCTCGCCTCCTCGCCGCTCGTGCCGGTCGGCCTGATCGCCGGTGCCCGCGTGGGCGACGACGCCGATGCGGATGCGGAGGCCCGTCGGCTGCGACGGGAACTCCAGTCGATCGCCGCGCGGCTCGAGGCCGCGTCGCGCGCGCTGCCGACCGGGCAGGCGGAGATCGCCGCACCGGAGCCGCGCACCGCCGACGCCGTGGGCCCCGACGCGCGACTCGATCGCCTCACCGACCGCGAGTCCGCGGTGCTCGCGCTCGTCGCGGCCGGCCGCAGCAACCCCGCGATCGCACGCGAACTGCACGTGTCGCTCTCGGCCGTGGAGAAGCACGTCAACGCGATCTTCCAGAAGCTCGAGCTGCAGCCCGGGCCCGACACGCACCGCCGCGTCGCGGCGAGCGTCGCCTACCTGCGGGATCGGCCCTGAGCGGCCGCCGGATACCCGTGAGACCCGCCCGGATAGCGAACGGATAGTGCCCTGATGCAGCCTCGGAGCACGAGAGGGGAGAACGTACCGCGCTCCCCGGCCGAGGGCGACGACCACATGCCGCCCGTTGCAGAGTCCGAGAGGTGGAGAGAATGATGTTCGAAGCGACCACTGATCGCAGCGGCGTGCATCGGAAGATCGCAGGAGTGGCGACGGCGGCCGCGCTGCTGCTCACCGGGTGCGCCTCCGGAGGCCAGGCCGGACAACCCGCGGCGACCGCGACCGCCGGATCGGATGCCGCCGCCGAGGCGGAGTGGGACGACCCGATCTGGGAGGCCTACGGCGAGGAGGGGGAGTTCGTCGAGGAGATCGACGGCGTCGCGGACGACTTCCCCGCGCAGTTCCCGCTCCCGGACGGGGAACTCGTCTACTCCGCCGTGGCTCCAGGGGTCTTCGACATGATCTTCGAGACCGACGAGCCGGAGCAGGCGCAGCAGTTGGCCGAGCGGATCGGCGAGATCGTTCCGCAGGTCTCGAACGGCCCACTCCGCAGCGGTGACGA
Source organism: Agromyces binzhouensis (assembly GCF_042672355.1). Lineage (NCBI taxonomy): Bacteria > Bacillati > Actinomycetota > Actinomycetes > Micrococcales > Microbacteriaceae > Agromyces > Agromyces binzhouensis. The sequence continues at coordinate 268,658 of NZ_JBHXVJ010000002.1, forward strand.
GGGCGAGCACTGGGGCTTCGCCGACGACGACTTCGTCGTCGCGCTCGAGATGCGACCCGGTCCCGTCCCGCCGCCGATGGTGGCCATCACCGTCCTCGAGCGGTGACCCGACCCCGTTGACGTGTCCGTCGCACCGACCCACACTGCCATCATGACCGTGTGCGTGCTCGGTCCCCTCGACACCGGCGGGCCGGTGCTGAGCCCGAGGGAGCGGATCGTCCTGTCCGCCCTGGTCGTGCGGCGCGCGCGGCCGGTGTCGCCGGACGAGCTCGCCGACGCGTGCTGGGGTGAGCGGCTCCCGAAGACCTGGACGCAGCAGGTCCAGAACGCGATAGCCAGGATCCGATCGCGTCTCGGCAGGGACGCCGTGCTCACGGTCGGCGGCCGCTACCGACTCGGCATTCCGGATGACGCGGTCGACGCCGTGACGTTCGAGCGCGAGGTCTCCCGTGCGCGGCGATTCGGGTTGGAGGGTGCGCACGACCGCGCCGCTGCCGCCTATCGCCGCGCGCTCGACCTGTGGCGAGGCGACCCCTACCCGGACGTCCCCGACTGGCCGCCCGCTCGCGTCGAGGCGGCCCGCCTCGCCGAGATCCACGCCGACGCCGAGGAGGAGCTGCTCGACGCGCGACTCCGGCTGGGCGAGGACGCGGCGGTCATCCCGGATGCCGAGCGGATGGTGCGAGAGGCGCCGTTGCGCGAGCACCGCTGGGCCGTTCTCGCCCTCGCGAACTACCGTGCCGGGCGCCAGGCCGAGGCGGTCGGGGTACTCCGATCCGCCCGCGTGCGGATCGTGGAGGAGCTGGGGCTGGACCTCGGCGACGAGCTCCGCGGCCTCGAGGTCGACATCCTCCGCCACGACCCCGCACTCGAGCCGGACGTCGGACCCCCGGGCGGGCGGCCGGGCGGCGCGGACGAGTCGTGCCCGTACCGCGGACTCGTCGCCTACGACGTCGACGATGCGGCGGTGTTCTTCGGACGCGATCGCGACATCGGGGCGATCCTCGCCCGCGTCCGGCCCGGAGCGGTCGTCACGATCGTGGGCCCGAGCGGGTCGGGCAAGTCCTCGGTGCTGCGTGCCGGCGTGGTGCCGCGGCTGCGCGAGCAGGGCCGCAGCGTGGTCGTCATCACTCCGGACGAGTCGGGCCTGGCCGAGCTTCGCGACACGGTCTCGGGCGAGCCCGTCACGCTCGCGGTGGACCAGGCGGAGGAACTGCTCGAGCTGCCGGACGACGAGCTGCGCGAGCTCGGCGCGCTCATCCGCTCGTGGCTCGATGCCGGCGGCAGCATGGTCCTCACGCTCCGGTCCGATTTCCTGGACCGGGCCAGCGCGGTCCCGGTGATCGGCGCCGCGCTCGGGCAGGACGTCTACGCCCTCGCCCCGATGGACGAGGGCGGACTCCGTCTCGCGTGCACCGGGCCCGCGGAGGCCGCGGGTCTCTCGCTCGAGACCGGCCTGGTCGAGGTGATCCTCCGCGACGCCGGGAGTGGCGCCGCCATCCTCCCGGCGCTGTCCCACGCACTCGCGGCGACGTGGGGCCGTCGCGACGGCGCGACCCTCACCCTCGAGGGATACGACGCCGTCGGCGGGATCGCCGGCGCGATCGCCGGTTCCGCCGAGCAGGTCTACGGCGCCCTCGGCACGGAGGGGCGGGAGGTCTGCCGCTCGCTCATGATGCGACTCGTCGAGCGCACCCCCGAGGGCGCGACCGTCCGACGCCGCGTGCCGCTGGAGACGCTCGCCGACGGGGCAACGCGTCGCGCCGTCGTCGAGTCCCTCGTCGGGGCGAGGCTGGTCACGATCGACCGCGACTCCGCGATCATCGCGCACGAGGCCGTCGGTCGGGCCTGGCCGCGGCTGGACGCATGGCTCGACGAGGATGCCGGGGACGCGCGGATGCTGCGCCGGACCGAAGCCGCCGCTGCCGCGTGGGACGCCGCCGGACGACCCGACGACGAGCTCATGCGCGGTGCGAGCCTGCAGGCGACCGTGGAATGGCGGGAGCGCGCCGCTCCCGAGCTCACGAGCACCGAGTCCGACTACGTGGCGGCGTCGCTCGCCGCGCACCGCGATGAGGTGCGGGAACTGGAGGAGCGCGCGGAACGGGAGCGGGCGAGCAACCGCAGGCTTCGCGTCGCTCTCGCGGTGTCCGCGATCCTCGCGGTGATCGCCGTCATCGCCTCGGGCGTGGCGGTCGTCCGGAGTGCGGACGCCGAGGCCGCCGCCGAGGAGGTCCGCATCGAAGCGCTCACCTCGACGGCGTCGAGCGCGGCGACGGATCGGGAGGTCGCGGCGCTCGTGGCGGCGGAGGTCCACCGGCGCTGGCCCGAGGACCCGCGTGCCAGGATCGCGCTGGAGGGGGCCCTCGGCAATGCGGACGGGTTGGTGCGCACGGTGCGGTTCCCCGATGCCGTGAGCGTCGCCGCGGCGGTCGTCCCCGGAACCCGCACGGCCCTCATCGCCGTCGATCCGGCCGGGGAGGGCGGTGAGGCCGGCTCGGGTCCCGTCACGATGATCCTCGACCTCACGACGGGCGAGGTCGTGCGCGAACTGGACGTGGACCTGACGTCCCTCGGGGGCGAGGCGGCGCGCAGCGTGAGCCGCTCGGCCGCCTCGTACCGCCAGGTGATCGTCAGCGATGACGGGTCGACGGCGCTGATCCACACCCGTCGCCCCTCGTCGACCGAGCCGGAGTCCTGCTGCGTGAGCGACCTCGTCGGCGTGCCCCTTCGATCGAGCGGGTTCGCGCTCGAGGCGACGACCCTGGCAGTGGATCTCACGGATCGCCCGGTGCTCGCCCCCGACGGCCGCGCCGCCTACCTGCTCCTGCGGGGTGCCGGCGAGCCGGCGATGATCGACCTGACGACCGGCCGCCTCATCCGCCCTCCTGAGGCCGCAGCGGCGTCCGAGGACGGGATCGGCCTCCAGCGGCTCGCGCTCGTCGACGGCCGCCTGTACGTCGGCGCCCGCGACCACCTCCGTGTCTACGACGCCGAATCGCTCGCGCTCACCGAGGTCATCGACCTTCCCGTCGACGGGAACCTCTCGATGACCTCGCTCCTGCTGGCGTCGGACGGGAGCGGCGGGCTGTTGGCGATGTCCTCCGACCGGGCGGCGCGGATCCGCGTGCCATCGGGTGACGTGGACTGGGTCCGGACGGATCTCCGATGCCGGACGGTGATCGTCGCCCCGGTATCCGGCTTCCTCTGCAGCCGCGTCGACGGGATCTGGTCGTACGACCTCGACAGCGGGCAGCCGCTCCGCAGGGTCTTGGAGCCGCTTCCGTCGTCGACGTCCACGATGGATCGGGTCGTCGGCACCTCCGAGATCGTGACCGTCACGCGCGATCCCGCCACCATCCGGCGTTGGCGACCGGACGGCGGAATCGCCGCCCGCGACGTCGACGCGATGCGCGTCGCGGCGTGCGCGCTCGCGTCGCGCCAGCTCACGAGGACCGAATGGGCGGACCACTTCGGTGATGAGCCGTACCGACGCACCTGCCCCGACGCGCCCTGACCGGCGGCACTCGCCGACTCAGGAGAGCGCGACCGCCTTCGCCGCACGCTCGCCCGACTCGACGGCGCCGTTCAGGAAGCCGAAGTAGTAGACGCTGGTGTGCTCGCCCGCGAAGTGCACGTTGCCCTCCGGCACCGCGGCGACGCCGAACAGCTCGGTGTACTGGCCGGGACGCTGGCAGGTGTAGGCGCCCTTCGACCACGGGTTGGCCCACCAGGCGTCGCGGTACGAGCGGCCCGTGTACGCCGCGGTGACGCCGGGGAAGATCGGCTCGAGCTGTGCGAGGTAGGAGTTCACCTGCGCGGTGGGGGCCACGCCGAACGGGTCGCCCTTCCAGGCCTTGACCTGGTCACCGGCCGGGAAGAAGTTGAACACCCCCGCGGGCAGCGGCTGGTCGGCCGTGTCGTCCCAGCCGCACTGGAAGCCCTCCTTGTTCGTGTACGCCGCGCCGCCGTAGCCCTGCTCGACCCAGGGGCGGCGCGAGAGCTCGACGTGGATCTTCGAGTTCGCGCCGAGGCCCACCTCGGCGATCGCACGGCGCTTCAGCGCCGAGAATCCCGACTGGGACAGGTCGCAGTCCTTGAGCGTCGTGAACGGCAGCGCCAGGATCGCGCGATCGGCGACGACGTCGATGGTCGAGTTGCCCGAGCGGAAGCTCAGCCGGACCGTGCCGTTCGCGAGTTGCGCGACCGCGACGAGCTCCCTGCCGTACTGCACCGTCCCGGCCGGGAGCTGGTCGATCATCCGCGAGACCAGCAGGTCGTTGCCCCCGCGGACGGTGTACTTCTCATCGGCGCCGTTCACGGGCGCGAGGCTGTTCTGCGAGTTCCAGCCGAGCAGGTAGACGAGGTTGAGCGCCGACTGCTCGTGCGGTTCGAGGCCGTACTCGGCCATGACGTTCGACTGCATGAGCTTGGCGAACGGGCTCGCGAGCCCGCCGGGGACCTTCTGCTGCAGCCACTCGTCGACGGTCATGCGGTCGAGCGCGACCCCCGCCGCCGTCTGCACGTCGTAGGTCTGGCAGTACGGCGCGGCCGCGAGGTCGGCCTTGAAGGCCTGGTAGACGGCGCCCCAGTCCTCGTTCGCGTCGTCGTACGGGTAGTCGACGCCGTCGATCCAGTACTTGTCCTCCCAGCCCTGGTAGCTGCCGCCGGCGACGACGTCCAGGCTCAGGCCGAGGTTCGAGGCGAGGTTGCGGGTGGCATTGTGGTCGGTGTTGATGAGCGCGCCGCCGTGCTCGACGACGAAGCCGTTCGAGAAGTGGTCGCGCAGCGACCAGCACCGGCCGCCGGCCCGCGAGTCCGCTTCGTAGACGGTCGAGGCGATGCCCTTGACCCGCCACAGCCAGTGCGCGGCGCGCAGGCCGGCGAGTCCCGCGCCGACGATGGCGACGCGGGGTGCGGGGGGCTTCGCTGCGCTCGCCGCGTGGGCGGGGCCGGCCATCGCGAGCGCGGCGCCGGCGCCGATGGCCGCGCCGCCGCGGAGCAGCGTGCGCCTCGAGATGCCGGGCGGGCCGTCGTCCGCGCGGCCGAGCACGTCCTCGACGGGAACGCCCGTGCGATCGGATTCGGCGTGTGCGCGGATGATGCGTCCGATGCGCGCCGACGTGGGGGTGGTGCCCATTCGTCCTGCCATGATGAGAGCCTCGCAATCCGGTGCAGTGGGGGAGGAGTGCTGCTTAACATGTTGCTTAGTGCTATTGAGCAGCAATCCATGCCCGGCGTCAACACCTGTCCGGGCCGCGGGGGTGACGGCGGTGGGCGATGAGGGCGTCGGCGAGCAGGTCCGCCGGTACCGCACGGCGAGGCGGATGTCGCAGCGCGCCCTCGGCGCACAGGTCGGGGTCACCTCGGGCTTCCTGAGCCAGCTCGAGACCGGCCGCGCGAACGCGAGCGTCGCGACGCTCCGGCGCCTCGCGGACGCGCTCGGCGTGTCGCTCGGCGACCTCGTGGCCCCGGGGCCGGTCCCCGCGGGCCGGGTCGTGCGCGCCGGGCAACGCCGCAGGTTCTCCGCGAGCGACGGCATGGTGAAGTGGTTCCTCACCGAACCGCCCCACGGGCACGTCGAGATGTACGCCGTCACGATCGAGCCCGGGGGATCGACGGGGCCGCGGCAGTATCGCCACGGCGACTCCGAGGAGGTCATCCTCGTGACGCGCGGCGACGTCCGCGTCGAACTCGGCGACGAGGTCTACGAGCTCGGCCCGGGCGACAGCATCGTGTTCGCGAGCAGCACGCCGCACCGGGTCGCGAACACCGCGGACGAAGGCGCCGAGCTCGTCTGGGTGAACTCGCCGCCGACGCCCGAGTGAGCAGCGTCGCGCTGCGGCTCAGTCCTCGTGGTGCAGGTGGTCGCGGTGCTTCTCGGCCTGGTGCCTCGAGGTCGACACGTCGATCGGGCCGGTGACCGAACGTTCGTCGACCCAGCACTCGATGCCCGAGACGTCCGGGAGCAGGTCGCGCGTGAACACGGGATCGCGCCCCTGCCGTCGCTGGCTCGTGTAGTCGCGGAGCAGCCGGAACGCGATGCCCGAGAGCAGGGCGATTGCGATGAGGTTCACGATCGCCATGAGGCCCATGACCCCGTCGGCCGTGTTCCAGACGAGGTCGGATGCGGCGACCGAGCCGACGAAGATCGCAACGACGACGAGCGAGCGGTAGGTCGTGAGCAGCCACGGCTTCGGCGAGATGAACTCGATGTTCGACTCGCCGTAGTAGTAGTTGCCGAGGATCGAGCTGAACGCGAGCAGGAACACGACGATCGTGAGCAGGATGCTCGCCCACGGCCCGAGGTTCGCGACCATCGCGTCCTGCGTGAGGCCGATGCCGCGTTCCGCGCCCGCGAGGTCGGGGTTCGAGACGAGGATGATGAACGCCGTGATGGTGCACACGAGGAACGTGTCGAAGTAGACGCCGAGCGTCTGCACGAGTCCCTGCTTGACCGGGTGCGTGACCGCGGCGCTCGCGCCGGCGTTCGGCGCCGAGCCGAGGCCCGCCTCGTTCGAGAACATGCCGCGCTTGACGCCCGTGAGGATGATCGTGCCGAGCGTCGCCCCGACCACCTCGTTGAAGCCGAACGCCTCGGTGAAGATCGAGGCGAACACCTCGGGCAGGCGCGTGATGTTCATCGCGACGATGATGAGCCCGACCAGGAGGTACAGCAGCGCCATCAGCGGGACCACGGCCTGCGTGACGTGCGCGATGCGGCGCACGCCGCCGAAGACGACGAGCCCGGTGAGCACGGCGAGCACCGCCCCGGCGACCCATGCGATCCACTCGGCGCCGCCGTCGGGCGCGACCGCCCCGGTCAGCGACGCGCTGATCGTGTTCGCCTGCAGCGACGAGAACGCGAACGGGAAGCAGACGATCAGGATGACCGCGAAGAGGATGCCGGCCCATCGGGCCTTGAGGCCGCGCTCGATGTAGTACGCCGGTCCGCCGCGGAAGCCGTCCTTGTCGCGCACCTTGAAGAGCTGCCCGAGGCTCGACTCGACGAACGCGCTGGCGCCGCCGATGAAGGCCATGAGCCACATCCAGAAGATCGCGCCGGGCCCGCCGATCGCGATCGCGGTGCCGACGCCCGCGATGTTGCCGACGCCCACGCGCGAAGCCGCGGAGATCGTGAACGCCTGGAATGCGGAGACCGACTGCGGCTCGCCCGACTCGTCGCGCGGGGTCTTGTCGGTGAGGGTCCGGAACATCTCGGGGATGAGTCGGAACTGCACGACGCCGGAGCGCACCGTGAAGTAGAGGCCGAGCAGCACCACGACGGGCAGCACGATCCAGGTCCAGAGCGTGTCGCCCGCGGCGAGCACGAGGTCGTTGAGCGCGTCCATCCCGCAAGCATGCCAGCCGCTGCGAGGGAACCTCGGGAACCCGGCTGGATCGGCGTGTGGATCGGCGTGGTCGCGGTCGAGGCGACGTCGTCGGCGCGTGCGGACGGAGCCCGCGTCATCCGGTACGCTTGAGTGTTCCGCCCGAGAGGGGAGGGCGGACCGAGAGCTGAATAGAGGAGGCCGTAATGGACATCGACCTCAGCGTGCTCCGAATGATGGAGCGCGAGAAGGAGATCCCGTTCGACGAACTGGTGCAGATCATCGAGCAGGCGATCCTGATGGCCTACCTCAAGCACACCAACCCCGGCCAGCACGGCCACGCGAACCCGAAGGGCGCACGCGCGCACCTCGACCGGAAGACCGGCCACGTCTCGGTCTTCGTCCCCGAGTACGACGAGGAGGGGAACGTCGTCGGCGAGGCCGAGGACTCCCCGAGCGACTTCGGCCGCATCGCCGCCTTCGCCGCGAAGCAGGTCATCAACCAGCGCCTGCGCGACATCGCGGATGACGCCGTCCTCGGCGAGTTCCGCGGTCGCGAGGGCGACATCGTCGCGGGCATCATCCAGCAGGGCCCGAACCCCCGCATGGTGCACATCGACCTCGGCACCGTCGAGGCGATCCTGCCGCCCGAGGAGCAGGTGCCCGGCGAGGAGTACCCGCACGGCCAGCGGATCCGCGTCTACGTGACGAGCGTCGCCAAGGGCGCGAAGGGGCCGTCGATCACGGTCTCGCGCACCCACCCCGCGCTCGTCCGCAAGCTCTTCGCCCTCGAGGTGCCGGAGATCGCCTCCGGCGTCGTCGAGATCGTCTCGCTCGCGCGCGAGGCCGGTCACCGGACGAAGATCGCGGTCCGGGCGAACCAGCCCGGCGTGAACGCGAAGGGCGCCTGCATCGGCGAGCTCGGGCAGCGCGTGCGCGCGGTCACCGCCGAGCTCGGCAGCGAGAAGATCGACATCGTCGACTGGAACGAGGACCTGTCCACGTTCGTGGCGTCGGCGTTGTCGCCGGCCAAGGTGACGAGCGCCTACGTGATCGACGAGGGCACCCGCGCCGTGCGGGCCCTGGTCCCCGACTACCAGCTCTCGCTCGCCATCGGCAAGGAGGGCCAGAACGCCCGCCTCGCGGCCAAGCTCACCGGCGCGAAGATCGACATCCAGCCGGATTCGATCCTCGACCAGGCGTGAGGCTCGCCGACCGCCCGGGCAGCGGTCGGAAGACGCCCAGCGTGGAGGTGTAGGATGGGTCCGGTCAGAACGTGCATCGGATGCCGTTCGCGCGCCCCGCGGTCCTCACTTCTGAGGGTCGTCGCCCAGCACACCAGAGTCGTCGTCGATACGTCGGCGGTGCTCCCCGGGCGCGGCGCGTGGCTGCATCCGACGCCCGAGTGCTTCCGACTCGCCCAGCGACGGCGCGCCTTCGGGCGCGCGCTTCGCGTGAGCGGCGAGCTGGACACTTCCGAAGTAGAGAACAGGCTGAACGGCTAATGGACAACTCATGAGCGGCTCGAAATGAGACCCGTCCGCCATTGATGGTCCGCCCCTGTCCCGGGGTCGGACCCGGAACAGGAGAAAAGTGGCTGCCAAACCACGCGTACACGAGATCGCCAGCGAGCTCGGCGTCGACAGCAAGGTCGCGCTCGAGAAGCTGAAGGAGATGGGCGAATACGTCAAGGGCCCGTCGTCCTCGATCGAACCCCCCGTCGCACGTCGCCTCCGGGCCGCCCTCGAGGGCGCCGGCGCGGCGAGCAAGCCGGCAGCGGCGCCCAAGCCCGCCGGCGCGAAGCCCGGCCCCAAGCCGGCACCGAAGCCCGAGGCAGCGCCGCCGGCCGAAGCTCCCATGAGCGTCGCCGAGCGCCAGGCCGAGGCCGAGAAGCGCGCCGCGGCCGCGGCCGCCGAGAAGACCACGCCCGAGAAGGCGCCCGCCCCGGCGGCATCCGCCGAGACCGCAGCGCCGTCGGCGCCGCGCCCCGGTTCCGCGCCGAAGCCCGGCGCGCCGAAGCAGGCCGACGTCGCGCGCCCCGGTGCGCCGAAGCCCGGCCAGAGCGCCCCGCGCTCCGGCGGTCCCCGCCCCGGAGCCCCGCGCCCCGGCAACAACCCCTACTCGAGCTCCCAGGGCATGGGCCAGCGTCCGAGCCAGCCGCGTCCGGGCAACAACCCGTTCTCGAGCTCGCAGGGCATGGGCCAGCGCCCGACCCCGGGCAACATCCCGCGGCCCCAGCCCCCGCGTCCCGGTTCGCCGCGCCCCGGCGCACCGCGTCCGGGCGGCGGCGGTGGCGGCGGTCGTCCCGGTGGCTTCCAGCGCCCCGGCGGCGGCGGTGGCGGCGGTCCGCGTCCCGGCGGCGCCGGCGGCGGGTTCCGTCCGGGCGGTGCGCCCGGCGGCGGCTTCGGCGGCCCGCGCCCCGGTGGAGGCGGCGGCCGCGGTCGCGGCCCCGGCGGCGGCACCGCGGGTGCCTTCGGTCGCGGCGGCGGCAAGAGCAAGGCCCGCAAGTCCAAGCGGACGAAGCGGCAGGAATTCGAGATGCGGGAGGCCCCGTCGCTCGGCGGCGTGAGCGTCCCGCGCGGCGACGGCAGCACCGTCATCCGCCTGCGCCGCGGCGCCTCGATCTCCGACTTCGCCGACAAGATCGACGCGAACCCCGGTTCGCTCGTCACGGTGCTGTTCCACCTCGGTGAGATGGCGACCGCGACGGAGTCGCTCGACGAGGCCACCTTCGAGGTGCTCGGCGCCGAGCTCGGCTACAAGATCCAGGTCGTCTCGCCCGAGGACGAGGACCGCGAGCTGCTCGAGGGCTTCGACATCGACCTCGACCAGGAGCTCGAGGACGAGACCGACGAGGACCTCCAGCAGCGTCCTCCGGTGGTCACCGTCATGGGCCACGTCGACCACGGTAAGACGCGACTGCTCGACGCCATCCGCAACGCGAACGTCGTCGCAGGCGAGGCCGGCGGCATCACCCAGCACATCGGTGCGTACCAGGTGCACACCGAGCACGACGGGATCGACCGCGCGATCACCTTCATCGACACCCCGGGTCACGAGGCGTTCACCGCCATGCGTGCCCGTGGTGCGCAGGTGACCGACATCGCGATCCTCGTGGTCGCGGCCGACGACGGCATCATGCCGCAGACGATCGAGGCGCTGAACCACGCCCAGTCGGCCAATGTGCCGGTCGTGGTCGCGGTGAACAAGATCGACAAGCCCGACGCCAACCCCGCCAAGGTGCGCCAGCAGCTCACCGAGTTCGGCCTCGTGGCCGAGGAGTACGGCGGCGACGTGCTGTTCGTCGACGTGTCGGCGAAGAACGACATCGGCATCCAGGACCTGCTCGACGCGGTGCTCCTCACCGCCGACGCCGGTCTCGACCTGCGCGCCAACCCCGACAAGGACGCGCGCGGCGTGGCCATCGAGGCGAAGCTCGACAAGGGGCGCGGCGCCGTGGCGACCGTGCTCATCCAGTCGGGCACGCTGAAGGTCGGCGACGCGATCGTCGCGGGCACGGCCTACGGCCGCGTCCGCGCGATGACGGACGAGAACGGCGACGCGGTCGCCGCGGCGACCCCGTCGCGTCCGGTCCAGGTGCAGGGCCTCTCGAGCGTCCCGCGCGCCGGTGACACCTTCCTCGTCACCGAGGAGGACCGCACGGCCCGCCAGATCGCCGAGAAGCGCGAGGCCGCCGAGCGCAACGCGCAGCTGGCCAAGGCCCGCAAGCGCATCTCGCTCGAGGACTTCACGCGTGCCCTCGAGGAGGGCAAGGTCGAGGCGCTCAACCTCATCATCAAGGGCGACGTGTCGGGTGCCGTGGAGGCGCTCGAGGAGTCGCTGATGAAGATCGAGGTCGACGACTCGGTCCAGCTGCGCATCCTCCACCGCGGCGTGGGTGCCGTCACCGAGAGCGACATCGACCTGGCGACGATCGACAACGCGATCGTCATCGGGTTCAACGTCCGCCCCGACGTGAAGGCGCGCGAGCGCGCCGCCCGTGAGGGTGTCGACGTGCGCTTCTACAACGTCATCTACAACGCGATCGACGACATCGAGAACTCGCTGAAGGGCATGCTCAAGCCCGAGTTCGAAGAGGTGCAGTCGGGTGTCGCCGAGATCCGCGAGGTGTTCCGCTCCTCGAAGTTCGGCAACATCGCCGGTGTCATCGTGCGGTCGGGAACGATCACGCGAAACGCCAAGGCACGCGTCATCCGCGACGGCGTCGTGGTCGGCGACAACCTCGCGATCGAGTCGCTCCGCCGGTTCAAGGACGATGTCACCGAGGTCCGCACGGACTTCGAGGCGGGCATCGGCCTCGGCAAGTACAACGACATCCAGGTCGGCGACGAGATCGAGACCATCGAGATGCGCGAGAAGCCGCGGGCCTAGGCCCTCGGTGCGGGGCCCCGTTCGTCGACGCGATGAGCGGGGCCCCGACCCCTCCACCAGAACCGAAGGGACCGCACCGGGCGACGCCGCAGCCGCGGCATCCGGAGCGGAACGGAAAGGCAGGCCATCATGGCCGATCCGCAGCGGGCCAGGAAGCTGGCCGACCGCATCAAGGAGATCGTGGCGCGTCGCCTCGACAAGGGTCTTCGCGACCCGCGCCTCGGGTTCGTCACGATCACCGACGTCCGCGTCACGGGCGACCTCCAGCACGCCAGCATCTTCTACACCGTGTACGGCACCGACGAGGAGCGCCGCGACTCGGCGCTCGCGCTGAAGGCCGCCACCGGCATGCTCCGCACCGAGGTGGGGCGCAACATCACGGCCCGACTGACCCCGACGCTCGAGTTCATCGCGGACGCGATCCCCGAGAACGCCCAGCACATCGAGGAGCTGCTCCGCGAGGCGCGCGAGCGCGACGCCGAGACCTCGGCGCTCGCGGCCGGCGCGCAGTACGCGGGCGACGCCGACCCCTACCTCACCCCGCGCGACCTCGACGAGGACGAGGACGAGGTCGGCGAGGAGTCCGCGGCGCGCTGATCGCGCACGCATCCGCCGTCGTGCGGTTCCGCACGCCACGCCGATGGTCGCACGGCCCTGTCGTGGGCCGCGACGCCCGGGTACACTGCGGGCGTCGGCGGTACCCGGTCGACGACCCGAATGGGTGGTGCCGGCGTGTCGACAGGAGGAGTTGGCATGACGAGCGCACGACCGGTCATCCTCGTGGTCGCACGGGACGTCGGCGCGCGCACCTCCGTGGTCACCGAACTCGAGCGCCGCTACCGCAACGACTACGACGTCATGGCCGCGCACCATGAGCAGGAGGCCGCCGAACGCATCGACGCACTCGCCGACGAGGGCGGCCTGCTCGCGCTCATCCTCGCCGACCGCGCGGGCGACCTCGACGGGCGGACCGTCTTCTCGCACGCTCGACGCCGATTCCCCGACGTCCGACGCGGACGCCTCATCGAGTGGGGGCAGTGGGGCGATGCCGCCGTGCGCGAGGAGATCCTCTCGCTCATGGCCGCAGCCGAGCTGGAGTACTACGTGATCCGCCCGTGGCACTCGCCCGACGAGTACTTCCACCGCACGATCACCGAGTTCCTCCTCGAATGGGAGCGCTCGATCGGCCTGCGGCCCAGGGAGGTCGCGGTGATCGGGAAGGCCGGCCTGCCGCGCACGCACGAACTCCGGAGCCTCCTCGCCCGGGGCGGCATCCCGCACGAGTGGCTCGAGCCCGGCTCGGATGCCGCGCGCGAACGGCTGGCGGCGGTCGGCGTCGAGGGCGAGGTGCCCGACGTCCCCGTCGTGCTGCTGCTGGACGGCCGGATGCTGCGCGACCCGGGCAACGCCGAGCTGGCGGCCGCCTACGGGCTCACGACGACGCTCGACGGGGAGGCCGACGTGGTCGTGGTCGGCGCCGGACCCGGAGGGCTCGCCGCGGCGGTCTATGCGGCATCCGAGGGCCTGGACGTCCTCGTCGTCGAGCGGGAGTCGATCGGCGGACAGGCCGGCTCGAGCTCGCTGATCCGCAACTACCTCGGTTTCTCGCGCGGCATCTCGGGTTCGGAGCTCGCACAGCGGGCGTACCAGCAGGCGTGGGTGTTCGGCGCGCGCTTCGCGCACGCGCGCGAGGCGGTCGGCATCGAGCGCGACGGCGACGGGTTCCGCGTGCGCGTCGCGCCCGAGGACTGCATCCGCTGCTCGTCGATCGTGCTCGCGACCGGGGTGTCGTACCGACGTCTCGACGTCGACGAGCTGAAGCCGTTCGAGGGCGCCGGCGTGTACTACGGGGCCTCGGCGATCGAGGCGCAGGGCATGGCGGGGCGGCACGTCACGATCATCGGCGGCGGCAACTCGGCAGGTCAGGCGGCGCTGCACCTGTCTCGCTATGCGGCATCCGTCACGGTCCTCGTGCGCGGTACGGGGCTGGCCGCCAGCATGTCGCAGTACCTCATCGACCAGCTCGTCGCGCAGGGCGTCGCCGTGCGCACGCGGGCCGAGGTCGTCGGCGGGGGCGGCGACGGCGTGCTGGAGCGCATCCGCGTGCGGGATCGCGACACGGGGGAGGAGCGCGACGTGGAGTGCGGCGGGCTCTTCGTGCTGATCGGCGCGGCGCCGCGCACCGAGTGGCTGCCGCCGGAGATCCTGCGCGATCGGTGGGGATACGTGCTCACGGGGCCGGAGGTCGTCGCCGAGGGGGAACGGGCGAACTGGCCCCTCGAGCGCGAGCCGTTCCCGCACGAGACGAGCGTGCCCGGCGTGTTCGCCGTCGGCGACGCCCGTCGCGGTTCGGTCAAGCGCGTCGCCTCGGCGGTGGGCGAGGGCTCGGTCGTGGTGTCGTCGGTGCACCGGCGCATCGCCGAGGTGGAGACCGGCGCGGTCGAGCCGCCGATCGCGGCGGCGCCGATCGCGGCGACCCTGCCCGCGGTTCCGCCGGCGACCGCACCCCCGCAGGCGCCCCCGCCCCCGCATGCGGGAACGGCCGAGCCGGCGAGACACGGCGCGGAGGCGTCCGGGCCGTGACCGACCTCGCGCCCGGCACCGGCCCGACGGCACCGCCGCCGACCGCCGGGCGCGTCTTCTGGACCATCGCGATCCTCGCGATCCCGCTCGCGGGTCTCGCCCTGCTCATCGCCCGGCCTGCGCTCGACCTCGAGTGGGAGCACCAGCCGACGCACTTCTGGCTGGTGCTCGCCGCCGGCGCCATCAACGCCGCGCTCGCGTGGGCGGTCGCCGCCGCGGCGAGGCTGCGCCACGACGCGCGCCTGGTGCTCGTGTCGCTGTCGTTCCTCGCCGCGGCCGGATTCCTCGCGCTCCACGCGCTCGCCACGCCGGGCGTGCTCCTCTCGGGCAGCAACACCGGGTTCGCGCTCGCCACCCCGGTCGGCCTCACGATCGCCGCGGTGTTCGCGGCCTGGTCGAGCGCCGACCTCGACGGGGCGCACGGCACCCGGGTGCTGCGGCTGGCCCCGTGGCTCGTGGGCGCGCTCGTCGGGGTGATGCTGCTCTGGGCGGCCGCATCGCTGCTCGAGGTCGGGCCCCTCGCCGCCCCGCCGCCCGAACGCATGACGGGCCCGTTCGTCGTGCTCGCGGTCGTCGGCCTCGCCTGCTACGCCGTGGCGGTCGTCAGGTACTTCCGGATGCCCCGGCACGCCGCGTCGCCGCTGCCGCTCGCATTCGCCGCAGCGTTCACCCTCCTCGCCGAGGCCGAGATCGCGGTCGTGTTCGGCCGCAACTGGCACCTGTCGTGGTGGGAGTGGCACGTGCTCATGCTCGCCGCGTTCGTGCTCATCGTGATCGCGGCGCAGCGGTCGTGGCGGGAGGAGCGCTGGTCGGGCCTCTACACGCGCGACACCGCGGCGGGCGAGCGCGAGGTGTCGGTGCTCTTCGCCGACCTGGCCGGATTCACGAGCTTCTCGGAGGCGCACGACCCGGCCGAGGTCACCGCGACGCTGAACGCGTACTTCAGCGACGTGATCCCGCCCCTCGTGGAGCGGTTCGGAGGCCGCGTGGACCGGCTGATCGGGGACGCGGTCATGGTCGTGTTCGAGGATGCCGGGTCGGCCGCATCGCACGCGAGCCGGGCGGCGGGCGCGGCGCTCGCACTCCAGGAGGCCGCGGTCGCGGTGCAGGCCGACCATCCGGACTGGCCGCGGTTCCGGGTCGGGGTGAACTCGGGCGTGGCGAACGTCGGCATCCTGGGCACGGGCGGCGGGCGCACCTACACCGTGATCGGCGACGCCGTGAACGTGGCCTCACGCCTCGAGGGCTCGGCTCCGGTCGGCGGGGTCGCGATCGGCGCGGAGACCGCACGGCTCCTCGGCGGGTCGGCCGTGCTCCGGCCCCTCGGCGCCCTCACGGTGAAGGGTCGCCGGGCGCCGGTCGAGGCGTTCGAGCTCATCGGGCTCGACGCGGAGTAGCGGCGCGGGTCCGCACCGCGGCGATCGCCGGCGAACCGGCCGGTCCTCGGGTCAGGCCTCAGGCAGCGCGAGTCCGCCGTCGACGCGGGCCGCCAGGCCGTCGGCGACGAGCCCGTCGACGGCCCGCACCAGCCGGTCCCGGTCCGCGACGACGCGGACGAGCTCGTCCTCGGGGACCGGGCGGTGGGCGGCGCGCAGCTCGCGCATGACGAGCCCTCGGGCCTCGCGGTCGCTGCCGGCGAAACGGGCCTGCCGCGCGCGGCGTGGCCCGTCGTAGGCGGGGTAGCGCGCGGCGCGCCACGCGCAGTCCGGAGCGATCGGGCAGTCGTCGCAGCGCGGGGCCCGCGCGGTGCACACGGTGGCTCCGAGCTCCATGGCGCCGGCGTTGAACACCCGCGCCGCGGCGGGGTCGTCGGGCAGGAGCGCGTCCATCGCGTCGAGGTCGCGCCGGGTCGCCGGCGGTCCGGCCTCGGCGACGCCGTCGACGGCGCGGGCGATCACCCGGCGCGTGTTCGTGTCGACGACGGGGTGCCGCTCGCCGAAGGCGAAGGCCGCGATCGCACGCGCCGTGTACGGCCCGATGCCCTGCAGGGCGAGGAGCGCATCGAGCTCCCGCGGCACGTCGCCGCCGTGGCGCTCCACGATCTCGGTGGCGGCGCGGTGCAGCCACAGCGCGCGGCGCGGGTATCCGAGCCGATCCCACATGCGCACGGCCTCGGCCGGAGGTGCGGCTGCGAGGTCCGCGGGCGTCGGCCAGCGACGCATCCACTCCTCCCAGCGCGGCTGCACGCGCGCGACCTGGGTCTGCTGCAGCATGAACTCGCTGACGAGCACCGCCCACGGCGAGACGTCCGCGGCGCGCCAGGGCAGCGGCCGGGCGGCCGTGGCGAACCACCGGTTCACCGCCTCGGCGATCGCCTCGGTGGGCGCGTCGTCCGCGGGTCGGGCGAGGGTCGGCATCCGTCCAGCGTACGGCGGCCGGTCGGTCGACGCGGCCGAGGCGGGGGACGTACGCTCGGAGCATGCGCCTGGTCACCACGCCCCGGGTGGCGTTCCTCCGCGAGGTCGCCGACGAGTTCCTCGCCCGCACGGGCCGGGGGCGGGTGATCGTCGCGATCGACGGCCCGCTCCGGAGCGGCAAGACCGAGCTCGGCGACGACCTCGCCGACGTCCTGAGGGAGCGCGACCGCGCGGTGTTCCGGGCGAGCGCGGAGGACTTCCACCGATCGCGCGAGGCCCAGGCGGAGTACGGGCCGGACACGCCCGAGCGCTACTGGCGATTCGGCATCGACGAGTCGCTCCTGCAGCGCACGCTCGTCGAGCCGTTCCGCATGGCCGGGTCGACGGCGTTCGTCACACGCGGCTTCGATCTCGCGCGGGATGCCTGGGTCGAGCCGAAGTGGCGCAGCGGACCCGCCGACGCGATCCTCGTCCTCGACGGTCGCTTCCTGCTGCGCGAGCGCCTGCACGACGAGTGGGACGTCGCGATCGCGATCGACGGCCAGCCCGCGGACGCCGCGGACCGCATCGCCTACGCGTCGAGCGACCCGAGGGCGGTCGCGTCCATCGTCATCGACCTCGCCGACCCCGCGCATCCGCGCCGCGGTGCGGCGGGTGGCGCCGGCGACGGGGACGGCCCGGCCGACGAGGCGTGGGCGGAAGCGGCCGGCGCGCGGCCCGACGCCGACTGACGCGGGGCCTCGTCACCCGGCCTTCGACGGCGGTGGGGCGGATGCTCCGCCACCATCCGGCACGGACTGCGACGCGTCGCCGGGCGGTGCGGACGGTTCGGGCGTCGAGGACCGCCTCCGCCGCACGACGAGCCGGCCGACCAGCCCGCCCACGGCGACCACGACCGCGACGACGAGCGGCGGCACGACGAGCTCGGGAAGCGTCGACGCCGACCGGAACACGCCCACGGCGTACTCGATCATCTCGTCGGGGCGGCGCGCCAGGACCCGGCTGCCGGCGGCGTTCGAGACCGCCGTGATGAGCGCCGGGCCGATCCAGAGCACGGCGAGCGCGACGACGGCGGCGATGACGCGGCCGACGGTGCCGATCCCGCCCCACGCGATGGCGGCGCCGACGAGCACGGCGGGCAGCCACCGGAGCACGAACAGCACGGGTTCCGGGGCCGGCCCGCCGACCGCGGGATCGGGAAGGACGAGCCCGCCCAGCCAGGACGAGGACAGCACCGCGGCGACGGCGAGCCCGATGACGGCGCCGGCGCGCGGCGCGGCGCCGACGAGGATCATGACGGCGACGCCGATGAGGTTCGCGAGCACCGCGACGGCGACGAGCGCCGCGAGGTACAGGTCGGACTCGAACCGGTCCTCGAGTCCCCCGCGCACGACCATCGTGCTCTGCACGACGGCCGTGACCTGCACCGCGAGGAGCCCGACCAGCATCCAGGCGACGCCGGACCGACGCTGCCGCGACCGCGTCGCTCGCGCGGCGATGCCCGCGATCGCGGCGCCGACGATGAGCAACGCGGCGATGCGCGTCAGGAAGTACTGGCTGAACGGCAGCAGCGCGAGCGGGTACTCGTCGGGCTGGGCATCCGTCGCCCAGAGGTTCTGCAGCGGCAGCCGCATCCCGTCGAGGAGCCACGGCAGCAGGCCGACGGCCCCGGCCGCGGCGCCGATGAGCAGGCACAGCCACCAACGGAGCGGGCGGGGCGGGGCGGCGGCTGCCGCGCCCTCCTCCGGGTCGCGGGTCTCGCGCTCGGCCTCACGTGGTTCGGTGGCGGTGTCGTCGGGTTCCACGGCGGCTCGCTTCGCTCGGTCGTCCAGGTCGGGTGCAGTGGCACCCTAGCGGCGGCGCGGCGTCGACGCCTCAGTCCGCGCCGACCTCGTGCAGGACCGCGACGACGCGTTCGGCCGGCAGCGGCGCGCCCGCTTCCTCGACCTCGTGCACGAGCGCGGTCAGTGCGCGGTTCACGGGGGCGTCGATTCCGGCCGCCTCCGCCTCGCGGACGACCGCCCCGTTGAGGAAGTCCACCTCGGTCGGCTGCCCGCGCCGGAGGCTCTGCTGCGTCGAGCCGAGGTTCGGCACCGATCCCATCCGCACGCGCATCGACCACGGCAGCACCTGCGCGAGCCCGAGCGGCAGCCGCGCGAACGCGCGCAGGCGCCGATCGCCGAGCCCCTGCAGCGAGCCGAAGCGGATGCCGCGGACGATCCCGACGCGCACGCACTCGCGCATCGACGCCGCGACCACGCGCCGCAGCGCCGGGTCGTCCACCACGTCCTGCACGCTCCGACCGACGATCGCGGGGACCGCGTTCAGCATGTTGACGACGAGCTTGGTCCACTGCGCGCCGCGGAAGTTGGAGACCGCGACGACGGGCACGGCCGCGGAGATGAGCGACGCGACGCGCCGCACCTCGTCGTCGGGCGCACCGTCGCCCCGGCCGAGGTAGCTCGCCGCGGTCGTGGTGACCCGCACCGAACCGGGTTCGGTGTAGTTCGCCGCGATGATCGAGAGCATGCCCATGCACGTCGAGCGGGGGAGGAGCCGCTCGGCCGTCGCGACGCCGTCGAGGCCGTTCTGCACCACCACGACGGGCACCCCGTCGATCACGGCGCCGTTGGCGACGATCGCCGCCGCGGCATCCTGCGCCTTGGTGCACACGAGCACCAGGTCGGGCCGCGCGGTCAGGCGCTCGCCGGCCGCCGGATGCACGTGCGCGTCGCCGTACCCGCCCGACAGCCGGATGCCGCCCTCGCGGATCGCCTCGAGGCCCGCGCCGCGAGCCGTCACCTCCACGTCGTGTCCCGAACGCTCGAGCAGCGCGGCGAAGGTGCCGCCGAGCGCGCCCGCGCCGATGATGCCGATCCTCACCGGTCCAGCGTAGGGCGACCGACCGGTGCGGGCGGTCCGCGCTGTTAGCCTGTACGGCGTGAACAGCGGCATCCTCCTCGTCGACAAGCCGCAGGGGATGACCAGCCACGACGTCGTCGCCCGCGTCCGGCGCCTCGCCGGGACCCGCAAGGTCGGCCACGCCGGCACGCTCGACCCGATGGCCACCGGGCTGCTCCTGCTCGGGATCGAGACGTCGACGAGGCTCCTCCACCACCTCGTCGGACTCGACAAGGAGTACCTGGCGACCGTGCGCCTCGGCTGGGGCACGACGACCGACGACGCCGAGGGCGAGGCGCTGCCCGCGGCATCCGCCGAGGCCGTCGCCGCGATCGCGCGCGCGGCCGTCGAGGCCGGGATGGCGGAGCTCACCGGCACGATCGACCAGGTCCCGAGCGCCGTCAGCGCCGTCAAGGTCGACGGCAAGCGCGCCTACCAGCGCGTGCGCGACGGCGAGGCCGTCGAGCTCGCCGCCCGGACCGTGACCGTGTCGGCGTTCGAGCTGCTCGACGTGCGCGAGGGTGCCGGATGGCTCGACCTCGACGTGCGCGTCGCATGCTCGTCGGGCACCTACGTGCGCGCGCTCGCGCGAGACCTCGGCGCCGCGCTCGGCGTCGGCGGGCACCTCACCGCGCTCCGTCGAACGCGCATCGGCCGGTTCGACGTCGCCGAGGCCGGCTCGCTCGAGGGAATCGACGTCGCCGCGGCGCGACTCGCGCCGGCGGAGGCCGCCCGGCGCGTGCTCCCCGCCGTCGAGGTCGACGCCGACGCCGTGCGCGACCTGCGCCACGGCAAGCGCATCGCCGCGGGCGAGGCGGCCTCGGCCCTCCCCGGCGGCACGCCGATGGCCGCCGTCGGGCCGGGCGACGTGCTCGTCGCGATCGTCGAGCGCCGCGGACCGCAGCTCAAGGTCGTCACCGGGTTCCCCGCCGAGGAGGGCGCATGATCGAGTGGTTCGCCTACGCGCAGATCGCGGTGGCGGTCGTCGCCGGACTGCTGGGCATCGTGCTCGGCCTCGCCGGCCGGGTGCCGAACGACCTCGTCCTCGGATCGCTCGCGCTCGTCGAACTGCTGCTCATCGGCCAGGTCGTCACGGCGCTCGTCGCTCCCGCCGTCGGCAACCCGCCGACGGGCAGCCTGCTGGAGTTCTGGGTCTACCTCGTCAGCGCCGTGCTCCTGCCGCCCGCGGCGGCGCTCTGGGCCCTCATCGACCGGGGCCGCTGGGCGACCGTCGTGTGCGGCGTCGCGGCGCTCGCGGTCGCGGTCATGGTCTACCGCATGCTGCAGATCTGGACCGTGCAGCAGGCGTGAGGCTCGGTCTGGGAGAATCGAGAACGACATGAACGAGACATCCACCGCCCCTGCCGACGCGCGTCGCCGGGGGCGACTCAGCGGCATCGGCCGGGTGCTGGTCGCCGTCTACGGCGTGCTCGCGCTCGCGGCGACCGGGCGCTCGCTGGTGCAGATCATCGAGAAGTTCGACGAGGCGCCCGTCGCCTACGCGCTCTCCGCGCTCGCCGCCGTCGTCTACATCCTCGCGACGGTCGCACTCGTGATGCCCGGTCGCGCGTGGTACGGGGTCGCCTGGGCGACGATCGTGTTCGAGTTCACGGGCGTGATCGTGGTGGGGCTGCTCAGCGTCCTCCGGCCCGACCTGTTCCCGCACGACACGGTGTGGTCGTGGTTCGGTCGCGGGTACCTGTTCATCCCGCTCGTGCTGCCGCCGCTCGGCATGTGGTGGCTCGCGCGGCATCCGGTGCAGGATGCCGGGGCCGACGCCCGCGGCGACGCGCCGCGGACCGCGGTCGACGCCGAGGGGCGCGCGTGAGGACGTTCGCGGGGATCGAGTCGGTCCCCGCCCACTACGGTCCGTCCGCCGTGACGATCGGCAAGTTCGACGGCGTGCACCAGGGCCATCGCGCCGTGATCGCGAAGCTGCGCGAGATCGCCGAGTCGCGACACCTCGACACGGTCGCGATCACGTTCGACCGCCATCCGGCGGCCTTCCACGCACCCGACCGCTGTCCGCCGCAGCTCGTGAGCACGCGGCAGAAGCTCGAGCTGCTCGCGACGACCGGCCTCGACGCGACGGTACTGCTGCACTACGACGGCGCGCTCGCCTCGAACTCCGCCGAAGCGTTCGTGCGCCGATTCCTGGTCGACGCGCTCGATGCGCGGGTGCTGCTCGTCGGCCACGACTTCCGGTACGGCGCGGGCAACGAGGGCGACGTCGAGCTCCTCCGTCGCCAGGGCCTGGAGCACGGCTTCGACGTGGTCGTCGTCGAGGACGTGGTGCCCGAGGGCGGCCGCCGCGTGTCGTCGACCTGGATCCGCGAGCTGCTCGAGGCGGGCGACGTCGAGCACGCCGCCGAGCTGCTCGGCCACGTGCCGACCGTGAGCGGGATCGTGGTGCACGGCTTCAAGCGCGGTCGCGAGCTCGGCTATCCGACGGCCAACCTCGCGCTCGACTCCGAGGGGTTCGTCCCGGGCGACGGCGTCTACGCGGGCTGGCTCATCGACGGCGGGGTGCGGTATCCCGCCGCGATCTCGGTCGGCGACAATCCCACCTTCGAAGGGGTGCCCAAGAAGCAGGTCGAGGCCTACGTGCTCGATCGCGACCTCGACCTCTACGACCACGTGGTCGGCGTCGAGTTCGCCCACCGCATCCGCGGCATGGAGAAGTTCGACGGCATCGACGCGCTCGTCGTCCAGATGGGCCGCGACGTCGACACGGCACGCGAGCTCGTCGGCTGAGCCCGGTCGGCGCCGGGCCGCCGGGCCGCGGGACCGCTAGGGCCGCGGGGTCGGCCGATCGCGGTCGGTCGGCGGGTGCGGCGCCACGGTCCCGATGCCCGTGAGGAACCGCAGCATCCCGTTCGCCGTGTCGACGAGCGGAGTGCCGTGGCCGAACTCCCATGCGGCATCCGTCGCCCGGAGCGTGTGCCCCGCGATCACGGCCCGGATCTCGGTCGGCGCCGCTGCGGCGCGGCGCAGCGCGACGGCGCCCGAAGCCCGGGCCGAGAGGGGGAGGACGGTGCCGGCGGCGCCGCCGACGAGGAGAGCCGCGACGACGGCGTCGTCGAGTTCGACGATCGCCGTCGGGTGCTCGCGCGCCAGGATGCGGTCGGCGCGGGCGTCCAGCGCGTCGGCGGCGGCCGACGGGCCGTCGAGGCGGGGGAGTTCCTCGAGGCGGCGGGCCTCGCCGCCGCGGACGAGCCTGCCGGCCGCATCGAGCGCGCGCCGCGAACGGCTCCGGTCGAACCCGTTCGCGAGCTCGGCGGCGACCTCGTCGACGTGCCAGCCCGGACGCTCGGTCGGCGCCGTCCAGAGGGCGTCGCCGCCGTCGCGCAGCGCGGCGGCGAGCGCTCGCAGCACCTCGGCGGTCTCGGCGCGACGGTCCGCCGTCACCCCGGACTCGTCCACGTCGGTGCGTCGGCTGAGCGGCAGATAGCGCGAGAGGTCGGCCACGCGACCAGCCTAGACGCGGCCCGCGGGATCGGTTCGCCGACGCAGGCCGTCCGTCGCTCCCGGGCGCGGCGACGGACGGCCTGCGCCCGGCGCGACCGTCACCCGGCGACCGGCACCGGTGCGGTGGCCGGCCGTCCGGTCGACGGCCGGCCTGCGACGGGCGCCGGCGCGACCGGGCTCTCGGCGCGCCCGGCGGGCAGGAGCACGGCGAGCACGGCTGCGACGGCGAGCACGGCCGCGCCGGTCGCGACCGCGGGGATCGCGGCGTCGACGTACGCCGTCGGCGTGAGCGCGCCGCCGGCGCCCGTGAAGACCGCGGTGAGCGCCGCGACGCCGAGTGCGCCGCCGATCTCGCGGAGCGTGGAGTTCGTGCCGGAGGCCTTCGCGTGGTCGCGCTCGGGCATCCTGGCGAGCACCGCCGTCGCCATCGGCGCGAACACGAGGCCCATGCCGATGCCGGCGAGTGCGAACGCCGGGACGAGGGCCGGGTACGCGACGTCCTCGCTGAGGGTGGCGGCGATCCAGAACATCGCCGTCGCCTGCGCCGTGAGCCCGGCGACCATCAGGGCGCGCGTGCCGATGCGCGGGGCGAGCAGGCCGGCCAGGGGTGCGACGAACATGGGCGCCAGGGTCCACGGCATCGTCATCAGGCCCGCCTCGAGCGCGCTGCGCCCCTGGACGACCTGCAGGAACTGCACGAGCAGGAAGATCGCCCCGAAGACGCCGAAGCTGAAGGTGAACCCGACCGCGTTCGCGACGCTGAAGCTCCGGTCGCGGAAGAGCGACAGCGGCAGCACGGGCGCGTTCGCGCGCGCCTCCCACAGCAGGAAGGCGACGAGCAGCACCGCCCCGGTGACCAGGGGGAGCAGCACCTCGGCGCTGGTCCAGCCCGCTTCGTTGCCGCGGACGATGCCGAACACGAGGCCGAGCACGCCGACGCCCGCGAGGCCGACGCCGAGGACGTCGATCGGTCGGCGCTCGCCCCGCACGTCGTCGAGGACGAGGCGGGCGAGGAGGAACGCCACGATGCCGATCGGCACGTTGATCCAGAAGATGGCCTGCCAGTTCCAGCCCTCGATGACGGCGCCGCCGACGAGCGGCCCGAGTGCGACGCCGAGGCCGGAGACACCGCCCCAGATGCCGATCGCCAGCGGACGCCGGTGCGCCGGCACCGCGCCGGCGACGAGCGTGAGCGAGAGCGGCATGATCGCGGCGGCGCCGAGGCCCTGGAGGGCGCGGGCGCCGATGACCATCCACGGCTCGGTGCTGAGCGCCGTGAGCACGCTCGCGGCCGTGAAGACGGCGATGCCGGCGAGGAAGACGGTGCGGCGGCCGAGCCGGTCCCCAAGCGCTGCCGCGGGGAGGATGAACGTCGCGAAGGCGAGGGTGAAGGCGTTCAGGAACCACTGCAGCTCCTCGATACCGGCGCCGAGGTCGGCGGCCATGACCGGGAGGGCGTTGGTGATGACGAGGTTGTCGAGCGACGCCATGAACATCGGCAGGGACGTCGCGAGGAGGATGAGCCAGACGGGGGCCCGGCGTGGTGATGGCATCAGGAGCTCGTTTCGCTGGATTGAAGTAATCGAATGATTACAACCACGCAATGTAGTTATCGACTGATAACATGTCAAGCATGACGCCACGATCCGAGCGAATCCCGGCCGACGAGCGTCGCGAGCAGATCCTCGCGGCCGCCACGACCGTCTTCGGCGAGCTCGGATACGCGGGGGCGACGACCGACCGCGTGGCTCGGGCGGCCGGCATCAGCCAGCCCTACGTCGTCAGGCTCTTCGGCACCAAGGAGCAGCTCTTCATCGAGACGCTGCGCCGCACCCTCGCGCGGCTCCTCGCGGCCTTCCGCTCCGCGCTCGCCGAGGCGGACGCCGGGGCGGATGCGGGTGGCGACGGCGACGGAGAGGCCCGCGAGGCACGACTCGGCGAGGCCTACCTCGAGCTGGTCGAGGACCGCGGAACGCTGCTCACGCTGCTCCACGGCTTCATGATGGGCTCCGACCCCGTGATCGGGCCGGTCGCGCGGGACGGCTTCCTGCAGGTGTTCCGCATGCTCCGTGACGAGGCGGGGTTCACGCCGGATCAGATCCACCGGTTCCTGGCCGACGGGATGCTCATCAACACCCTGCTCGCCTCGGGCGTGGGCCTCGCGGCCAAGCGCGATCGCGATGCGGCCGAGTTCATGGACTGCACCTTCGGGGCCCACGTCGCCGAGGTGCTCGAGCGGGCGTCCGCCTGATGATCCGGCCGCTGCCCTCCCGGGCGGGCGGTGGGCGCGTGCCGAGACTCGGCTGATGGGTCCCGAGGCGACGAGGCCGCTCTGGCACGGTCGCACCCTCGCGCTGCTCGGGATCCTGCTCGTCGCGTTCAACCTGCGCACCGCGGTCGCGTCGCTCTCGCCGATCCTCGACCTCGTCGAGCGCGACATCCCGGTCTCGACGGCGTTCGTCGGCGTCATCGGCATGCTGCCGCCGCTCTGCTACGCGGTGTTCGGCATCGCGACGCCTGTCGTCACGCGCCGGTTCGGGCTCGAGCCGGTGCTCGTCGCGGCACTCGTCGCCCTCGTGCTCGGCAGTGTCGGGCGGGGGCTCGCGGGCTCTGCCTGGTGGCTGCTCGCGGCGAGCACCCTGACCTTCGCGGCGGTCGGGGTGGGCAACGTGCTGCTGCCGCCCCTCGTGAAGCGGTACTTCCCGGATCGCATCGGGCTCGTGACCTCCCTGTACGTGACGGCGCTCGCGGTGAGCACGTTCGTGCCGCCGCTCGTGGCCGTCCCGGTCGCGGACGCCGCGGGCTGGCGCGCCTCGTTCGAGATCTGGGCCGTCGTCGCGCTCGCGGCGATCGTGCCGTGGGTCGTGCTGCTGGTGCATCCGCGCCGATCGGCACCGGCGGCGCTGCCCGAGGAGGCCCGGCCGGCCCTGCTCCGCCACGCCTTCCGGTCGCCGCTCGCGTGGGCGATGGCGACGGTGTTCGCGGTCGCCGGGTTCAACGCCTACGCGGTGTTCGCGTGGCTGCCGGCGATGCTCGCGGACACCGCGGGGACGAGCCCGGCCGCGGCCGGCGCGCTGCTGGCGCTCTACGCCGCCATGGGCCTGCCCGTCTCGCTGGTGGTCCCGAGGCTGGCGACCAGGCCGGGCCGGGTCCGCGCCATGGTTGGCGTCGCGGCGGTCGCGATCGCCGCGGGATGGACCGGCCTGCTCGTCGCACCCGGCGTCGCCACCTGGCTGTGGGTCGCCCTCGCGGGCACGGGCCCGCTGCTCTTCCCGCTCTCGCTCGTGCTCGTGAACCTCCGCACCCGCACGCACGCCGGTTCGGTGGCGCTCAGCGGATTCGTGCAGTCCGTCGGGTACCTCGCCGTCGCGTTCGGGCCGGTCGTCGTGGGCCTGCTCCACTCGGGCACCGGTTCCTGGACCGCGCCGATGCTCGTGCTGCTCGCGACCGCCGTCCCGGCGCTCGCGGCCGGGCTGGTCGTCGCGCGTCCGCGGTTCCTCGAGGACGAGCAGGTCGGATGACGCGTGCGGCGGATGCCGCATCCGGGCGGGTGATTCGGTCGAGTGTGCTCATATGAGCAGACTTACACGCGAGTGTTGCCGATGCGCGATCGGCTGCCTACGCTGGACGTGGCGGAAGGAGACGAATGGACGAGACCGACGAACTCCTCTCGATCCGCGCGGCAGAGCTCTACTACGAGGAGAACAAGACGCAGGACGAGATCGGCCAGGCACTCCGGCTCACGCGCTGGAAGGTGGGCCGGCTGCTCGCCCAGGCGAAGCAGCAGGGCTTCATCCGCATCGAGATCCTGCATCCGCGCGCCCGGCGACTGCCGATCGAACGGCGACTCCGCGAGGAGCGCGGCCTCGAGGACGCGATCGTCGTCTCGTCGGCCGGCGTCGCGTCGCCCGACGAACTGCAGGCGCGCACCGCCCAGGCCGCGGCCGACTACCTCACGGCGCTCCGGCCCGTGCCGCGCACGCTCGGCGTCAGCTGGGGCCGCACCCTGTTCGAGATCTCCCAGCACCTCCGCAACGGCTGGGCGACCGGCGTCAACGTCGTCCAGATCAACGGCGGCGTGAGCCTGAACCGCCGCGCGGGCACCGCCGCGGCGACCGCGGTGGCCATCGCCCAGAAGGGCGGCGGCAGCGCCACCCTGCTTCCCAGCCCCGCGATCCTCGAGCACCTCGCGACGAAGGAGGCGATCGAGTCCGATCGCGTCGTCGCAGGCGTCATCGAGCTGGCACGGTCCGCCGACGCGTACCTGTTCAGCGCGGGCCCCGCCGATCACACCTCGGTCCACATCGAGAGCGGCTACCTCACCGAGGCCGACGTCGACCTGCTCGTCCAGAAGGGCGCCGTGGGCGACGTCGTCGGCCGCTACATCGACTCGGAGGGCAACATCGTCGACCCCGCACTCGATGCGCGGACCGTCGGACTCACGCTCGACGACGTCCGCGACGGGCGCCTCCGCATCGCCGTGATCGCCGGGCGGAGCAAGCACGCCGTCGCCGACGCGGTCGTGCGCTCCGGCCTCTGCTCCGTCCTCGTCACCGACGAGGCCACGGCACTCCACCTCCTCGACGGCTGATCCGGCCGCACCACGAAAGACAGGTCACCCACCATGTCCGGCACCTCCCTCGTCACCGCGCGCGAGCGCGCGCTCGCCGTCCTCGGCGGCGAGCCCGACGACGCCACGCTCCGCAGGTACCTCCACGGCATCGCGGGCGTCGACGCCGTCGGCCTCGAGCAGCGCGCCGCGGGCCTCGGCACGCGTTCCATCAAGACGTCCTCCAAGAAGTGGGCGCTCGACCGCATCATCTCCCTCGTCGACCTGACGACGCTCGAGGGCGCCGACACCCCCGGCAAGGTGCGCTCGCTCGTCGCCAAGGCGATGAACCCAGACCCGGCGGATGCCACGACGCCCCGCGTCGCGGCCGTCTGCGTCTACGGCGACATGGTGCCGTACGCGGTGGACGCCCTGGGCTCGGTCCACGGCGACCCCGACGACGGCCTCATCTCGGTCGCGGCCGTCGCGACCGCGTTCCCGTCCGGTCGCTCCTCGCTCGAGATCAAGCTGGCCGACACGGCCGAGGCCGTTGCGAACGGCGCCGACGAGATCGACATGGTCATCGACCGCGGCGCCTTCCTCGCGGGCCGCTACGGCCTCGTGTTCGACCAGATCGCCGCAGTGAAGGAGGCGTGCCGGCGCCCCGACGGCACGAGCGCGAGCCTCAAGGTGATCCTCGAGACCGGCGAGCTCGTCACGTACGACAACGTCCGCCGCGCATCGTGGCTGTCGATCCTCGCCGGCGGCGACTTCATCAAGACCTCGACCGGCAAGGTGCAGCCCGCCGCGACGCTGCCCGTCACCCTCCTCATGCTCGAGGTCGTGCGCGACTGGCACCTGATGACCGGCCAGCGCATCGGCGTCAAGCCCGCGGGCGGCATCCGCACCTCGAAGGACGCCATCAAGTACCTCGTGACGGTCGCCGAGACCGTGGGCGAGGAGTGGCTCCAGCCGCACCTGTTCCGGTTCGGCGCCTCCAGCCTGCTGAACGACGTGCTGCTGCAGCGCCAGAAGATGGCGACCGGCCACTACTCCGGCGCCGACTACGTGACGATCGACTGAGACGAGAGCACCGCATCATGAGCTTCCTCGAATACGCACCCGCCCCCGAGTCGCGGGCGATCCTCTCGCTCCGCGACGAGTACGGCCTCTTCATCGACGGCGAGTTCGTCGACGGTCGTGGCACCCCCTTCCAGTCCGTCTCCCCGGCGAGCGAGGAGCGGATCGCGACGATCGCGAACGCGAACGCGGCCGACGTCGACGACGCCGTCGCCGCGGCCCGCCGCGCGCACGATCGCGTGTGGTCTCGGATGACCGGTCGCGACCGCGGCAAGTACCTCTTCCGCATCGCGCGCCTCGTCCAGGAGCGCGCCCGCGAGCTCGCCGTCGCCGAGTCGCTCGACAACGGCAAGCCGATCAAGGAGTCGCGCGACGTCGACGTGCCGCTCGTGGCGGCGTGGTTCTTCTACTACGCGGGCTGGGCCGACAAGCTCGACTACGCCGGGCTCGGCGCCAACCCGAAGGCGCTCGGCGTGGCCGCCCAGGTCATCCCGTGGAACTTCCCGCTGCTCATGCTCGCGTGGAAGATCGCCCCGGCGCTCGCGGCCGGCAACACGGTGGTGCTGAAGCCCGCCGAGACGACGCCCCTCACGGCGCTCATCTTCGCCGAGATCGTGCAGCAGGCCGACCTGCCGCCGGGCGTCGTGAACATCATCACGGGCGCGGGCGACACCGGTGCGGCCCTCGTCGGCCACGACGGCGTCGACAAGGTCGCCTTCACCGGTTCGACGGCAGTGGGACGCGCGATCGCGAAGCAGGTCGCCGGCACCCACAAGAAGGTGACGCTCGAGCTCGGCGGCAAGGCCGCGAACATCGTGTTCGACGACGCGCCCATCGACCAGGCGATCGAGGGCATCGTCAACGGCATCTTCTTCAACCAGGGCCACGTGTGCTGCGCCGGGAGCCGACTGCTGGTGCAGGAGTCGATCCACGACGAGGTCGTCGAGCGACTGAAGCAGCGCCTGTCGACGCTGCGCCTGGGCGACCCGCTCGACAAGAACACCGACATCGGCGCGATCAACTCGCGCGAGCAGCTCGAGCGCATCCGCGAGCTCTCCGACGCGGGCGTGGCCGAGGGTGCGGAGCGCTGGAGCGCGCCGTGCGAGATCCCCGAGAACGGGTTCTGGTACGCGCCGACGATCTTCACGAACGTGCAGACCTCGAACCGGATCGCGCGCGAGGAGATCTTCGGGCCGGTGCTCTCGGTGCTCACGTTCCGCACGCCGCAGGAGGCCATCGCGAAGGCGAACAACACGCCGTACGGGCTCTCGGCGGGCATCTGGACCGACAAGGGCAGCCGCATCCTCGCGGTCGCCGACCAGCTGCGCGCCGGCGTGGTCTGGGCGAACACCTTCAACCGCTTCGACCCGTCGAGCCCGTTCGGCGGCTACAAGGAGTCGGGCTACGGCCGCGAGGGCGGACGGCACGGCCTCGGCGCGTACCTCTCGCCCGCATCGGTCACCTCGAGCGGTCGCACCGCGCCGCGCGCCGTCGAGGCCTCGAGCGCGGCATCCGGCGACGAGAAGCCGGCCCGCCGCACCCGCCGACCTGCCCGCCCCGCGAAGAAGGGAGCCGCGAAGTGAGCCGCCTCGCCGTGCCCAAGACCTACAAGCTGTTCATCGGCGGCGCGTTCCCGCGCAGCGAGTCCGGCCGCACCTACGAGGTGCGCGCGGCCGACGGCGGGTTCCTCGCCAACGCCGCGAAGGCCTCGCGCAAGGACGCCCGCGACGCCGTGGTCGCCGCGCGCGGCGCGGTCGCCGGCTGGGCCGGTGCGACCGCCTACAACCGCGGTCAGGTGCTCTACCGGATCGCCGAGCTCCTCGAGGGCCGTCGTGCCCAGTTCGTCGCGGAGATCGAGGAGGCCGAGGGGCTCACGCGCGCCCAGGCCGGTGCGCAGGTCGACGAGGCGATCGATCGCTGGGTCTGGTATGCCGGGTGGGCCGACAAGTTCGCGCAGGTCGCCGGCAACGCGAACCCGGTCGCCGGGCCGTACTTCAACATCTCGGTGCCCGAGCCCACCGGCGTCGTCGCGATCGTCGCGCCGCAGGACTCCTCGCTCGTCGGGCTCGTCTCCGCCGTCGCGCCCGCGCTCGTGGCCGGCAACGCGGTGATCGTGGTCGCGAGCGAGCGGTTCCCGCTCTCGGCGATCAGCCTCGCCGAGGTGCTCGCGACGAGCGACGTGCCGAAGGGCGTCGTCAACGTGCTGACGGGTTCGCCCGCCGAGATCGCGCCGTGGCTGGCGAGCCACTCCGACGTGAACGCGCTCGACCTCGTCGGCGCGGGCGAGCTCGACTGGGTCGACCTCGAGATCGCGGCGGCCGACACCCTGAAGCGCGTGCTGCGCCCCGAGCCCGGTCCGGATGCCGCGGCACCGGCGCTCGACCGCATCGCCGCCTTCACGGAGACGAAGACGGTCTGGCACACGAAGAGCCTGCGGTAGGCGAGAGCCCATGTCCGGGCGCGAGGGGGCTTCCGACGAGCGCGGGCGGCTGGTCGCCGACCCGTTCGACTATCGGGTGACCGGGCACGGCGCGGTGATCGTGCTGCGCGGCGGCCGCGCCGTGATGACCGTGGGCGGGCGCTCCGCCGCGAAGCTCGTGGCGGCGCTGCAACGTGCGGACGATTCACAGGCGCAGCACCTCCTCGCCCGGGCGAGCGGCAACTATCGTCGGGGGAACGAGCACGGCTGAGCCCGTGCGACGCCTGACGAGGGGAGGGCCGACGTGCGGGTCCTGGTGACGGGGGCGACCGGCTACATCGGCGGGCGCCTCGTACCGAGGCTCGTCGAGGCCGGACGCGAGGTCCGTGTCATCGTGCGCCGGCCCGAACGGCTGCGCGACGTCCCGTGGGCGGGCGACGTCGAGGTCGTCGCGGGCGACCTGACGGACGCGACGGCCGTCGAACGCGCGATGCGAGACGTCGAGGTCGTCTACTACCTCGTGCACTCCATGGGCGGTCGCGGGGACTTCGAGGACCTCGAGCTCTCGATCGCCCGCAACGTCGCCGAGCAGGCCGCCGGCAACGGGGTGCGACGGGTCGTGTACCTCGGCGGGCTGCATCCCGCGGCGGGACGCCTCTCCCGGCACCTGCGCTCGCGGGTGCGCGTCGGCGAGATCCTCCTCGCCTCGGGCGTGCCGACGATCGTCCTCCAGGCGGGCGTCGTCATCGGGTCCGGGTCGACGTCGTTCGAGATGATCCGGCACCTGACCGAGGTGCTCCCGTACATGCCGGCGCCCCGGTGGGTGCGGAACTTCATCCAGCCGATTGCGGTGCGCGACGTGCTGCACTACCTGATCCGCGCCGCGGAGGTCCCGCCCGAGGTCAATCGCGCGTTCGACATCGGCGGACCCGACGTGTTCCGCTACGGCCAGCTCATGAACGGCTACGCGGTCGAGGCCGGCCTGCGGCAGCGGCCGATCGCGGCGCTGCCCGTGCTCACGCCGTGGCTGGCCGGGCAGTGGGTGAACCTCGTCACCCCGATCCCGCGGCGCATCGCGGTGCCGATCATCGAGTCCCTCCAGTTCGACTGCGTCATGCGCGAGCACGATATCGACGACGTCATCCCGCCGCCCGCCGAGGGGCTGACGCCGTACCGCCGAGCGGTCCGGCTCGCGCTCGAGCGCGAGCAGTCGGGCGAGGTCGAGACGAGCTGGCGCAACGCCGAGGTCGCGGGCGCCCCGAGCGACCCGCTGCCGAGCGACCCCGACTGGGCGGGCCACACGGTCTACACCGACCACCGGGAGCGGGGCGCGGCCGCGCCCGTCGAGGCCCTGTGGGCCGTGATCGAGGGCGTCGGCGGCGAGAACGGGTGGTACTCGTTCCCGCTGGCGTGGGCGGTCCGGGGTTGGATCGACAAGCTGTTCGGCGGGGTGGGCCTCCGCCGCGGACGGCGGGATCCCGACACGCTGCATCCGGGCGACGCGGTCGACTTCTGGCGCGTCGAGCGCATCGAGCGCCCGCGGTTCCTGCGCCTCCGGGCGGAGATGCGCGTGCCGGGGCGTGCGTGGCTCGAGATGTCGGCCGAACCGGACGGCGCAGGCTCGCGGTACCGCCAGCGCGCCGTCTTCTTCCCGAAGGGGCTGGCGGGTCGCCTCTACTGGTGGGCGGTCGTCCCGTTCCACGGGATCGTGTTCGCCGGAATGGCGAATCGCATCACGGCCGAGGCGGAGGCCTCCGTCAGCCGGGAATCCGACGTCGCCGGAAGAAAGTAACGAAACGGTAACGGAGTTTGCTAGGGTGACCTGCACGGTCCCGTGCAAGGAGGCGCGGATCGTGGAAAGGCCCGATCAGTGCGTCACCTTCGAGACGCGGTCGACCCAGCGACCGCGGCCCCCGATCGACCCAGCGTCCAGCAGGTCGCCACCCCGGTTCCCCGACGGTCCGGCCGCGACGGCATCCGCGGGCTCGCGCGCCCGCCGAGGCCGCTCATCCGCATCCCGCTCGCCGTCGCCGGCATTCTCGCCATGGCCGCCACGCTCTGGGGCGCCTCCACGCCGACCGGCGTGTACGCGATCGACGTGTTCGGCGCCCTCCGCCAGCCCGGCGACGCCGCCGCCATCATCGGCCACCGCGGCGACCGCTCCCAGGCGCCCGAGAACACGATGCCCGCACTGGAGCTCGCGATGGACGGGCTCGCCTACGTCGAGACCGACGTGCGCCTCACCCGCGACGGCGTGCCCGTGCTCTTCCACGACACCGACCTCGAGCGGATCGCCGGACGCGACGCGCGCATCGAGGACCTCGACCTCGAACGACTCGAGCGGATCGATGCCGGGGCCTGGTACTCACCGGAGTGGGCAGGGGAGCCCATCCCGACCCTCGAGACCTTCCTCGCGGCGCTCGCGGAGCGCGAGGGCGCGCGCGCACTGGTCGAGCTCAAGGCCGACTGGACCCCGGAGGAGGTGCGGATCGTGCTCGACCTGGTCGAGCGCCACGGCCTGCGCGGCCGGGTGGTCCTGCAGAGCTTCAGCATCGAGACGCTGCAGTCCATCCAGCGGGTCGCCCCGACCACGCCGAGGATCATGCTCATCCGCGAGCTCCCCGCCGACCCGGTGCCGCTCGCCGAGCAGCTCGGCGTCATCGGGTTCGGCACCACTGCGGCATCCGTCACCGCGGCACCCGAGGCGATCGACGTCGCGCACGAGGCCGGCATCGCCGTGCTCTGCTACACGCTCAACAGCCAGGACCGCTGGGAGGAGGTCAGCGCGCTCGGCGTCGACGGGATCATCACCGACCAGCCGAGCGACCTCGACGCGTGGATCGCCTCGACCTCGCCGGGCACCTGACCGGGCGCGCAGCGCGCACGACCCGCCGTCAGCCGAGCACGACCACGTCGGCGCCGAGCCGCGCCGCGGCATCCGCGAACGTCGCGTGCATGCGCTCGGAGAACAGCACGAAGCGCACGAGGTCGGGCGCGGCGACCGCGGCGACCGCGGCGGCGACGGCGACCTCGGCCGCGTCGTCCGCCGGCCATCCGTAGACGCCCGCCGACACGGCGGGAAGGGCGACGGATGCCGCGCCGAGCTCGGCCGCGAGCCCGAGCGAGTTGCGGTACGCGTCCTCGAGGAGCGCCCGGCGCCGCACCGCCTCGGGGCCCTCGCCGGGCCACACCGGGCCGACGGTGTGCACGACCCAGCGCGCGGCGAGCCGGCCGGCGGTCGTCGCCACCGCGCTGCCCGTCGGCAGCCCGTCGGGCAGCGTCGTCTCGCGGAGCCGTCGGCACTCCGCGAGGATCTCGGGCCCGCCCGCACGGTGGATCGCCCCATCGACGCCCCCGCCGCCGAGCAGCGACGTGTTCGCCGCGTTCACGATCGCGTCGACGCGCTCGCGCGTGAGGTCGCCGGTGACGAGCTCGATGCGCGGCATCCGCTCGTCAGCCCCGGTTGTTGGAGAGCTCGAAGATGCGCACGAGCTCGGCCACCGCCTCCTCGCGCTGGTCGCCGCCCTGCTCGTACATGTGCGAGACGTGGGTGCGCAGGTGGTTCTCGACGAGCAGCTTGTTCAGCGACCCGAGGGACTTCTGGACCGCGAGCGACAGCGTGATGATGTCGATGCAGTAGTCGTCGTTCTCGATCATCTTCTCGATGCCGCGGAGCTGGCCCTCGATGATCTTCGTGCGGTGCAGCGCGCGCTTCTTGATGTCCTCGATCACCCCGTCAGGATACGCCCGCGCGCGATACCCGGGGCCGTATCCGATATCGCGGGCCGCGAACGCGCGATGCCGGTCGCGTCGGCGCGCGGCGACGGATGACGCGGGGGCACCCGGTTCGCTAGCGTGAGCGCATGACCACCCCGCGTCCGTTCCGGCGACGCCCGCTCCTGGTCGCGGCCGGCGCGCTGGCCGCGTTCGTGCTGGGCATCGGGCCCGCGACGGCGGCCTCCGCGGCGCCCGCCCCGGCGGTCGATGCGTCGGTGCGGTCCGTCGCCGAACCGGTTGCTGCGGTCCGGGCCGATGTCGACGACTTCGTGTTCGCGAGCTTCGACGCGGTCTACGAGCTCGGCCGCGACGACGACGGGCGCTCCACCCTCAGGACGACCGAGACGCTCGTCGCCGTCTTCCCCGAGTACGACCAGAACCGCGGCATCCGTCGCGCGATCCCGCGCACCTACGACGGGCACCCGACCGACGTCCGCGTGCGCTCGGTGTTCGACCAGGACGGCGCCCCGCGGTCGTTCGAGACCGAGCGCAGCGAGGACGGCGCGTTCGAGCTCGTCACGATCGCCGCGGACGACTTCGTGCACGGCGAGCAGACCTACGTGATCACCTACGACCAGCGCAACGTCACGTTCGACCCCGACGACCTCGACGTGCAGGAGTTCTACTGGGACGTCAACGGCACCGGGTGGCGCCAGCCGTTCGGCGTCGTCCGGGCCGAGGTGCGCCTCGATCCCGACCTCGTCGACGCCCTCTCCGGCGACGCGGCGTGCTACAGCGGCTACGAGGGCTCCAGCACCCCGTGCGCGAGCCTCGAGGTGCGGCCCGAGGGCGAGCCCGTCGTCCTCGCGCGGGCTGACCTGCTCGGCCCGTACCAGAACCTGACCGTCGCGATCGGCTTCGTGCCCGGGACCTTCGAACCGCGGGACGACCGCTTCACCTCCTCGCCCGCGGCCATGACCTCGCTCGTCGGTGCGCTCCTCGCCGTCGCCGTCGCGGTCATCGCGGGCGTCACGCGCGCCACGCGGTGGCGCGACCACCCCGGCCGCGGCATCATCATCGCCGAGTACGAGCCGCCCGAGCGGCTCACGCTCATGGAGGCCGCCGACCTCGTCCGCGCCGCCTCGAAGGGCATCACGGCCACGCTGCTCGCCGAGGCCGTCGACCGTCGGGTGCGGGTGATCGAGACGGGCTCCCGGAAGTACTCGGTCCAGCTCGCGGCCCCGATCGAGGGTGCCGACCGCGACGCGTCGAGCGTGCTGCGGGCGCTGTTCGGGCCGATGGCGCCGATCGGGTCGCGCCGCGACCTGCGGTCGAGGGACGCCTCGCTCGGCACCAAGCTCGCGCGGCTGCGGACCTCCGTGCACTCCCGGGTCGAGCGCGAGGGCCTGCGTCGCAAGCCCGATCGGGGCCTGCGCGGGCTGTTCTCGCTGCTCGCGATCGGCGCGGCGGTGCTCGCGGCCGTCTTCGGGTTCATCGCCCTCGACGAGCGGATGGGCGGCGGCTGGCCCTGGCTGACGATCCTCGTCGCGGGTGCGGCGGTGTTCGTCACCTTCGGCATCGTCGGCGTCGTGCGCCCCCTGACGGAGCGTGGACGCGCCGCACGCGACCACCTCGAGGGCCTGCGGGAGTACATCCGGCTCGCCGAGGCGGATCGCCTCCGCGTGCTGCAGTCCCCGAGCGGTGCGGAGCGCGCACCGGTGCCCGCGCCCGACCTCCCGCCGCCGCCTCCGGGCGCGTTGCCGACCGGGCGGCCCGCGCCGGTCGGGAGTCGGCCGATCCGCGCGGACGGGACGCCCGACCCCGAGGCGGTGCTGCGCCTCAACGAGCGCCTCCTGCCGTACTCCGTGCTCTTCGGGATGGAGCGCGAGTGGAGCCAGGTCCTCGCCGCGCTCTACGCGCAGCAGGAACGCGAGCCCGACTGGTACTCGGGGCGGAGCGGGTTCCACGCGGGATACTTCGCCGCGAGCGTGAGCTCGTTCAGCAGCGTGTCGAGCACGAGCTGGTCGGGTTCGTCGTCGAGCTCGTCGTCGGGCGGCTCGAGCGGTGGCGGCTCCTCCGGCGGCGGCGGAGGCGGAGGAGGAGGCGGCGGCGTCTGACCCGCCGGCTCACTCCTCGTCGTCAGCGGGAGCGCGCTCGTCGGGCAGCACGACGCGACGCTCCTCGTCGATGCCGACCACGTCGTCCGAGTCCTCGCCGATCGGCCGCTCGTCGTCGTCCTCGTCGGGTTCGGGCTCGGGCGGGATCTCGCCGTCCTGCGCGACCTGGAACTCGTGATCGTCGGCGATGCCTCCGCCGACCCCCGTCGACTCGTCCATGGCACGAGCGTAGCCCCGCCGGCGACCCTCCGACAGGGCCGAGGTCCCGTTGCGCCGGTCGCCCCGATCGCGCGCATTCGCGCCGATCGCGCCACGGCGCGTAGAATGACCGAGGCGCTCGACGGATCCCTTCACGGACCGACGGCTGGGGGAACTCGCTCCGCCATGCTCGGCCCTTCCGGATCCGGCGCACCGCGACGGCCTCGACGTCCGATCCCGTCAGCCGGTGCCGACCACCCGCCCGTGGTCCCGAGCGCCGGATCGCATCGGGCCCAGACAGGGGAGGACCATTGGCCCAGACGAGGCAGCGGCAACGCACGCGTTCGCGTGACGACGACGCGCCCATCATCCCGATCCTCGCGCGCAAGGTCCGCGAGGTCGAGCAGAAGGCCCAGAAGAACAAGCTGGGCCCCACCAACCGCACCAAGTTCCAGGTCATCGCGCTGCTCATGCGCGAGGAGCGCGCGCGGGTGAAGGCCGACGCCGACCTCGCCGACGGCGCCCGTTCCGAGCTGCTCAAGCGGCTCGACGGCATCGCGCAGATCCTCGCGAAGACCGCGGCCCGCGACACGAGCCTCATCTCGCTGCTCGAACCGGATGCGTCGATCTCGACGGTCGCGCAGCGGTTCCGTCGCGACTGGCTGCTCGAGTCGGGCGCCGAGCTCAGCGATGACGAGCTCATCATCGTCCGCGAGCCCGCCCCGGTGCCCGAGGTCGCGGTGAACCAGGTCGTCCCGCCGTCGGTGAAGGCCCGGCAGCTCGCGAACCCGTTCCTGCCGCCGGACTTCAGCCGCGGCGACCACCACGTCGTTCCCGTCCGCAGGCTCGCGAACTGGGAACTGCTCGGTCCGCTCTTCAAGTCGTTCGAGTCGGGCTCGGGCGGCCAGGCCGCGTCGATGGACCTGCCCGAGGCGCCCGCCGTCGACCGGCTCGCGCCGCGCGGGCTCGAGCTCATGCCGCATCAGGCGCGCTTCATCGAGTCGGCGCGCGACGGCCATCGCACGTTCCTGCTCGCGGACGAGCCGGGTCTCGGCAAGACCGCCCAGTCCGTGCTCGCGGCATCCGTGGCCGACGCCTACCCGCTGCTCGCGGTCGTCCCGAACGTGGTCAAGATGAACTGGGCGCGCGAGGTCGAGCAGTGGACGCCGCATCGCCGCGCCACCGTCATCCACGGCGACGGCGACACGGTCGACGCGTTCGCCGACGTCGTCGTCGTGAACTACGACATCCTCGACCGGCACATGACCTGGCTGTCCACGATGGGCTTCCGCGGCATGGTCGTCGACGAGGCGCACTTCATCAAGAACCTGCAGTCGCAGCGCTCGCGGAACGTGCTGGCGCTCGCGGAGCGCATCCGCGCGAACACGCCGGGCGGCGACCCGCTGCTGCTCGCGCTGACCGGCACGCCGCTCATCAACGACGTCGACGACTTCCGCGCGATCTGGCAGTTCCTCGGCTGGATCGCCGGCGACAGGCCGTCGCCCGAGCTCCTGGGCAAGCTCGAGGAGACCGGGCTGACGCCGGCCGAGCCCGGGTTCTACGCCGAGGCGCGCCGCACGGTCATCGACCTCGGCATCGTGCGACGCCGCAAGGTCGACGTGGCCGCCGACCTTCCCGACAAGCGCATCGCCGACCTCCACGTGGAGCTCGACGACGAACTCGGCCGCTCGATCCGCGCCGCCGAGCGCGAGCTCGGCAACCGGCTCGCCAGTCGCTTCCGCGCGCTCGTCGAGTCCAGGAAGCTCCGCGTCGGCGACCTCGACGAGCTCGAGCGCGACCAGTACATCCGGGCGGTGGCGCTGTCCGAGCTCGAGGAGTCGAAGTCGTCGAAGTCCGGCGAGAACGTCTTCACCATGGTCCGCCGCATCGGCCAGGCGAAGGCGGGCCTCGCGGCCGACTACGCCGCACAGCTCGCCCGCTCGGCGGGCAAGGTCGTCTTCTTCGCCAAGCACATCGACGTCATGGACCAGGCCGAGGCCGCGTTCGCGGCGCGGGAGCTCCGCACGGTGTCCATCCGCGGCGACCAGACCGCCGTCGCGCGCCAGCAGGCGATCGACGCGTTCAACACCGAGGCCGACGTCTCGATCGCGGTGTGCTCGCTCACGGCCGCCGGCGTCGGCGTGAACCTGCAGTCGGCCTCGAACGTCGTGCTCGCCGAGCTCAGCTGGACCGCGGCCGAGCAGACGCAGGCCATCGACCGCGTGCACCGCATCGGCCAGGACGAGCCCGTGACGGCGTGGCGCATCATCGCGGCGCACACGGTCGACGCGCGCATCGCCGAGCTCATCGACCAGAAGCAGGGCCTCGCGCTCCGTGCGCTCGACGGCAGCGACGTCGAGCCGGGCTCGGCCGACTCGGTGCAGCTGGACGCGCTGCAGCACCTGCTGCGGCAGGCGTTGGACGGCGCACTGTAGCGCCGGCGCGCGGCATCCGCCGTCGTCTCGCCCGCCTCGACGGAGGGTCACGACGCGACCGGATGCCGCGTGCCCCGCTAGACTCCCCACGTTCGCGCCTCGACGATGCGGCACCCCCGCGAACGTCCACCTCACGAGGAGTCAACCAGGCATGAAGATCGGCATTCTGACGAGCGGCGGCGACTGTCCGGGACTGAACGCGGTCATCCGCGGTTCCGTGCTCAAGGGCGTCATCTCGCACGAAGCGGAGTTCGTCGGGTTCCGCTGGGGCTGGCGCGGCGTCGTCGAGCGCGACATCATGCCCATCACGCGCCACGACGTGCGCGGGCTCTCGAAGCAGGGCGGCACGATCCTCGGCTCGAGCCGCACCAACCCGTTCGAGGGCGAGCAGGGAGGGCCCGAGAACATCGGACGCATGCTCGACGAGGAGGGCATCGACGCCATCATCGCGATCGGCGGCGAGGGCACGCTCACCGCGGCGCGCCGGCTGTACGACGAGGGCGGGATCCCCGTGATCGGCGTCCCCAAGACCATCGACAACGACCTCGCCGCGACCGACTACTCGTTCGGCTTCGACACGGCCGTCGAGATCGCGACCGAGGCCATCGACCGCCTCCGGACCACCGCCGAGTCGCACAACCGCGCGATCGTGCTCGAGGTCATGGGCCGCCACGTGGGCTGGATCGCGCTGCACTCGGGCATGGCGGGCGGCGCCCACGCGATCCTCATCCCCGAGCAGCCGATGGGCATCGAGGAGATCTGCGGGTACGTGGAGTCGGGGGGGGGCCGCGGGCGGGCCCCCCGCAACGGGGGGGCGGGCGGGGTGGTAGCAGACAACAAAGAAGGGTGGCACACCCCCCCACCCCCCACCCCCGAAAAAACCCCCCCGGACCGGG
>NZ_JBHXVJ010000002.1:309110-322675 GCF_042672355.1 Agromyces binzhouensis
GTTCGCGCTGCTCTGGGGCTGGGGGGGCGGCCCCCCCGCGATCCTCACCCCCGCGCAGCCGTTGGGCATCGTGGTGATCTGGGGGTACGTGGTGTGGGTGCGCGCCCGCGGCCGCGCACCGCTCATCGTGGTCGCCGAGGGCTTCAAGCTCGACACCATGGAGGAGGCGCACTCGCACCTCGGCCTCGACGCGTTCAACCGGCCGCGTCTCGGCGGCATCGCCGAGAAGCTGTCGCCGATGATCGAGGAGCGCACCGGCATCGAGTCGCGGCACACCGTGCTCGGCCACATCCAGCGCGGCGGTGCGCCGTCCGCGTACGACCGGGTGCTCGCGACCCGGCTCGGCATGGCGGCCGCCGACGCCGCGCTCGATCGGGCGTGGGGCAGCATGGTCACGCTCCGCGGCACCGACATCGAACGGGTGTCGATCGCCGACGCGACGGGCGGGCTGAACGTCGTGCCCCAGTCGCGCTACGACGAGGCGCGGATCCTCTTCGGCTGAACCATGCCGTTGCCGGAGGTCTGCGTCTGCTACGTGCTCCGCGAAGCGGGCGGGCGCACGGAGGTGCTCCTGGGCCGGAAGAA
The DNA here is from genome assembly GCF_042672355.1 of Agromyces binzhouensis. Lineage (NCBI taxonomy): Bacteria > Bacillati > Actinomycetota > Actinomycetes > Micrococcales > Microbacteriaceae > Agromyces > Agromyces binzhouensis. The sequence continues at coordinate 309,696 of NZ_JBHXVJ010000002.1, forward strand.
GCACGGGCTCGGAGCCGGCAACTACGTCGGCCTCGGCGGCAAGCTGGAGCCGGGGGAGTCGGCCGCCGATGCCGCCGTCCGGGAGGTCGCGGAGGAGTCGGGCCTCGTGGTCGCGGCCGTCGACCTCGAGTCGCGAGGCCGCCTGACCTACCTCTTCCCGCACCGCGAGGAGTGGAGCCAGGTCTCGAACGTGTTCGTCGTCCGCACCTTCGCCGGCGATCCGATGCCGTCCGACGAACTCGACCCGGAGTGGTTCGCGCTCGACGAGGTGCCGCTCGCCGAGATGTGGGACGACGCGCGCAGGTGGCTCCCCGGCGTGCTCGCGGGTGCGACGGTGCGTCGCACCTACGTGTTCGGCGAGGACCTCGCGACCGTGGTGGATGAGCCGGACCACGTCGCGTAGGATCGTCGGGTCTCGGCGCTCGCCGGATTCCGCAACCCTCCTTCCGTGAACATCCGGCGAACCACGGTCCGCCGACGACAGAAAGACGCCGGTGGATCTCACCCTCATCGTCGTGCTGGTCATCGCACTGGCGCTCTTCTTCGACTTCACGAACGGCTTCCACGACACCGCGAACGCCATGGCGACCCCGATCGCGACCGGCGCCCTCCGGCCGAAGATCGCCGTGGCGCTCGCCGCGGTCCTCAACCTGATCGGCGCGTTCCTCTCGACCGAGGTCGCCAAGACCATCTCGGGCGGTCTCATCCGCGAGGGCGAGGGCGGGGTCTTCATCACCCCGGAGCTCATCTTCGCCGGCCTCATCGGCGCCATCACCTGGAACATGGTGACGTGGCTGCTCGGCCTGCCCTCGTCGTCGAGCCACGCGCTCTTCGGCGGCCTGATCGGCGCCGCGCTCGTCGGCTTCGGCATCCAGGCCATCGACGGCGGCGTCGTGATGTCGAAGATCATCCTCCCCGCGCTCCTCGCGCCGCTCACGGCCGGACTGGTCGCCTTCGCGGCCACCAAGCTCGCGTACGCGATCACGAGGCGCTACGACGGCCGACCCGACGGCCGCGACGGGTTCCGCCACGCGCAGATCTTCTCCAGCTCGCTCGTCGCCCTCGCCCACGGCACCAACGACGCGCAGAAGACCATGGGCGTCATCACCCTCACGCTCATCTCGGTCGGCGCGCAGCCCGTCGGATCCGGTCCGGAGTTCTGGGTCGTGGTCACGTGCGCGGTGGCGATCGCGCTCGGCACGTACATGGGCGGATGGCGCATCATCAAGACCCTCGGCACGGGCCTCACCGACGTCAAGCCCGCGCAGGGCTTCGCGTCCGAGACCGCGACGGCGGCGACCATCCTCGCCTCGAGCCACCTCGGGTTCGCGCTCTCCACCACGCAGGTCGCCTCCGGGTCGGTCATCGGCTCCGGACTCGGACGCCGGGGGTCGAAGGTCCGCTGGCGCACCGCCGGCCGCATCGGCATCGGCTGGATCCTCACCCTCCCCGCCGCGGGCGGCGTCGGCGCACTCGCCGCGGTCGTCGCGACGATGGGCGTGGTCGGGGTCCTCATCGACGCCGTGGCGGCGGCGGTGGTCATCGGCGGGATCTTCCTCTGGTCGCGCCGGGACGAGGTGTCGCACCGGAACGTCCTCAGCGAGGTGGCGGACTCGGGCCGCGCCGTGAAGATCAAGCGAAGCCCCGAGCCGAAGCGGAAGGTGGCCCCGTGATCGACTGGATCTCGTTCGTGATCGTGCTCGTGGCCTCGCTGGTCGGCGCGACCGTCGTCGTGAGCGCCTACGCGCTCGGCATCCGCCTGCTCACGATCGGCGGACGCACGCCGGTCGTCGCACCCGCGGAGTTCACCGACGCCATCACGGTGATCTCGCCCGACGAGGCGGCCAGGGCCGCCAAGCGGGCCGCGAAGGCGGCACGCAAGAGCCCGCTGACGGAGGGCCGGAAGCGCGCGGCCGTCGTCGGCGCGTGGGCGTGCTTCGCCCTGAGCGGCATCGCCGTGCTCTACGGCATCTACCTCATCGTGCCCGCATTCCACGGCGGCTGAGCCGCCCCAGAACCTCGGGCCATCGTCGTCCCGGCCTCCGCTCGATCGGGCGGAGCTCCACCGATCGTGCGCGGACGCGCACCCGACGAGACACCCAGGACGACATGACCACCTCCCGAACCGACATCGACCATCGCCCGGACGAGGCGGAGCCCCGCACGGTCGGCGCGCTCGACCGCTACTTCGAGATCACCAGGCGGGGCTCGACGATCCCCGCCGAGATCCGCGGCGGCATCGTGACGTTCGTCACGATGGCGTACATCGTCATCCTGAACCCGATCATCCTCTCCAGCGGCACGGATGTCGCTGGCGAGAACCTCGGCTTCGCGCAGGTCGCGGCCGTGACCGCGCTCACGGCCGGCGTCATGACGATCCTGTTCGGCGTCGTGGCGCGCCTGCCGTTCGCGTTCGCCGCGGGCCTCGGCATCAACTCGTTCCTCGCCGTCTCGGTCGTCGGCCAGGTCACCTGGGCCGAGGCCATGGGGCTCGTGCTCATCAACGGCCTCATCATCGTGCTGCTCGCCGCGACGGGCCTCCGCCGCCTCATCTTCGAGGCCGTCCCGATGCCGCTGAAGCTCGCGATCACCGTCGGCATCGGCCTCTTCATCGCCTTCATCGGTTTCGTGGACGCCGGGTTCGTCACAGCGACCGGTGCGGCCTCGCCGCCGGTCGGCCTCGGAGCCGACGGGTCGGTGGGCACGCTCCCGACCGTCGTGTTCGTGGTCACGCTGCTCCTGACCGGCGTGCTCGTCGCGCGCAAGGTCAAGGGCGGCATCCTCATCGGCCTGCTCTCGGGCACGGTGCTCGCGATCGTGCTCGAGGCGATCCTCGACCTCGGCCCGAAGTTCGGCGCCGACGGGTCGGTGAACCCGCAGGGCTGGGGACTGTCGGTGCCCGAGCTGCCCGCGCAGTGGGTGAGCCTGCCCGACCTCTCGCTCGTCGGCCAGGTGAGCTTCGGCAGCTTCGAGCGCATCGGCGTGCTCGCCGCGCTCATGCTCGTGTTCACGCTCGTGTTCACGAACTTCTTCGACGCGCTCGGCACCATGACGGGCCTGTCGAAGGAGGCCGGTGTGGCCGACGCCAAGGGCGAGTTCCCGCGCCTGCGATCGGCGCTCGTCGTCGAGGGCGTCGGCGCCGTCGCGGGCGGCTTCACGTCGAGCTCGTCCAACACGGTGTTCATCGAGTCCGGCTCGGGGATCGGCGAGGGCGCGCGAACGGGCCTCGCGAACCTCGTGACCGGCACGCTGTTCCTGCTCGCGATGTTCCTCACGCCGTTGACCTCCGTCGTGCCCTCCGAGGTCGCCGCGGCCGCGCTCGTCATCGTCGGTGCCCTGATGATGTCGCAGATCCGCGAGGTCGACTTCAGCGACTTCAGCGTGCTGCTGCCGGTGTTCCTGACGGTCACCGTCATGCCGCTCACGTACTCGATCGCGAACGGCATCGGCGCGGGCTTCATCAGCTGGGTGGTCGTGCGCTCGCTCTCGGGCAGGGCGAAGGAGATCAGCCCGTTGCTCTGGATCGTCGCGGCCGGGTTCGTGGTCTACTTCGCGCGCGGTCCGGTGGAGGCGCTCCTCGCCGGCTGAGTGCGCGTCGGCCGGGCTCCCGCCGTCCCGGTCGGGGGTGGCGATCGCCCCTGCCGATCGGGGGGTTGGCCCCATGTCGCGGCGCTCGCGGCATCCGTAGCCTCGGATCATCCCGATGAACAAGGAGAACCCACCCATGACCACCATCACCCCCGCACCGTCGACGACCGACGTCGAGACGCGCGGGTTCGCGGTGTCGAGCCTCGTGCTCGGCCTCGTCTCGTTCGTCGCCGGCTTCACGTTCGTGGTGCCCGTCGGCGGCCTCGTGCTCGGCATCCTCGCGCTGCGACGCGAGCCGTCGGCGCGCACCATGGCGATCTGGGGCATCGTGCTGAACGCCGTCATGCTCGCCGGCGTCGTCATCGCCACGCTCGCGTTCCTCGCCTTCGGCCTGCTGCTGCTGCCGTTCGCGCCGCTCGCGTTCGTCTGATCGCATCGGTCGCCGCCCAGGCGGGCGGCGGCATCGAGGCCCCCGACCCGACGGTCGGGGGCCTCCGGCGCGATCGGGCCTGTGCCGGTCCCGCCGTCGGGACTACCCTGACGCGTGGGGGGACCATGGGCTCGGAGCACGCAGCGCGCATCTCGACGTGGGGGTCGGCACCGGAGCCCCGCTACGCCGAAGGCGAGGACGGCTCGATCGCCTACCAGGCGTTCGGACGCGGACCCCGCGACCTGCTGTTCATCGGCAACTGGGCGAGCAACATCGAGGTGATGTGGGAGCACCCGTCGATGGCCCGGTACCTCGAGCGCCTCGCGCGGTTCTCCCGGGTCATCTGCTTCGACAAGCGCGGAGCGGGCCTGTCCGACCCGGTCGCGATGGGCGCGCTGCCCACGCTGGAGCACTGGATGGACGACGCGAGCGTCGTCCTCGACGCCGTCGGCTCGAGCTCCGCGACCCTCCTCGGCGATGCCGAGGGCGGGCCGATGGCGATGATGCTCGCGGCCAGCCACCCGCAGCGCACCGACTCGCTCGTCCTCGTGAACACGTTCGCGCGACTGCTGCGTGCGCCGGACTACCCGATCGGCATCCCGGAGCCGACGGCGGAACTGCTGCTCGGCGAATGGCGTCGCAACTGGGGCACGGGAGCCGTGCTGCAGCTCACCGCACCCGACGTCGCCGACGACGCCCAGCTGCAGCGCTGGGTCGGGCGGTACATGCGCCTCTCCGCTTCGCCGGCCGCGGCCACCCGCATGTACGAGTGGGTGCTCCAGCTCGACGTGCGGTCGGTGCTGCCGAGCATCCAGGTGCCGACGCTCGTGCTGCACAAGGCGCAGAACCGGCACTACCGGATCCCGATGGGGCGCTACCTCGCCGAGCACATCCCCGCTGCGCGCCTGGTCGAACTGCCGGGCGCGGCCTGGTACCCGCCGTTCGTGGAGGCGGAGCAGCTCCTCGACGAGGTCGAGGAGTTCGTCACGGGTGATCGACCGGCGCCCGTCGACGATCGCGTGCTCGCGACGGTCCTGTTCACCGACATCGTGGGGTCGACCGACCTCGCCGCGCGGCTCGGCGACCAGCGCTGGCTCGACCTCAAGCTCGCGCACGACGACCTCGTGCGGTCGCGGATCGAGCGCTACCGGGGAACCGACGTCTCGTCGACCGGCGACGGGTTCCTCGCCCTGTTCGACGGTCCGGCCCGTGCGGTCCGGTGCGCGTGGGAGATCGCCGCCGCGGTGCGCTCGCTGGGCATCGAGATCCGTGCGGGGGTGCACAGCGGCGAGGTCGAGTTCCAGGGCGAGGACGTCGCGGGCATCGCGGTCCACCTGGCCTCGCGCGTCATGTCCCTCGCGGGCGACGGGACGGTCCTCGCGTCGGGCACGGTCAAGGATCTCGTCGTCGGGTCGGGCATCGGGTTCGAGGATCGCGGCGCGCACGTCCTGAAGGGCGTCCCGGGGGAGTGGCGCCTGTTCGAGGTCACGGGCGTCTGAGGCGGACGCGCCGGACGCAGGAATCGGACGCCGTGTACAGCCGACGCGCACGGAACGTACACGCTGCAGCACGTATCGCTGCGAGCCCGCGAGTAGGCTCGGGAACGTACCGAGCGCGGCGATCCCGCGCGTCCCCGAGGCGATGGAGCCGAAGTGTCGATGACCCGACCGCATCCCAACACCGTCGAGAGCGTCCGATCGAACGACGAGGTGATCCCCACGAACACGACAGAGACGCGGACCGAGACCGACTCGCTCGGTTCGGTCGAGGTCCCCGCAGACGCCTACTGGGGCGTGCACACGATGCGTGCGCTCCAGAACTTCCCGATCTCCAAGCGCCCGATCTCCGTCTACCCCGAGCTCGTCGTCGCGCTCGCGCAGGTGAAGCAGGCGGCATGCCGGGCGAACAAGGAGCTCGGCGCCCTCGAGCCGCGCAAGCAGGCGTGGATCGACGAGGCCTGCCAGCGCATCATCGACGGCGAGTTCCACGACCAGTTCGTGGTCGGCGTCATCCAGGGCGGTGCGGGCACCTCGACGAACATGAACGCGAACGAGGTCATCGCGAACGTCGCGCTGGAGATCGCGGGCTACCCGCGGGCCCGCTACGACCTCATCCACCCGATCGACGACGTCAACCGCAGCCAGTCGACGAACGATACCTACCCGACCGCGCTGAAGCTCGCGATGACCGCGTCGCTGACGACGATGCTCACCGAGCTCGACCTGCTCCGCATCTCGTTCGGCCGCAAGGGCCGCGAGTTCCACGAGGTGCTGAAGGTCGGCCGCACGCAGCTCCAGGACGCGGTGCCGATGACCCTCGGCCAGGAGTTCCACGGCTTCGCCACCACGCTCGGCGAGGACATCGCCCGCCTCCGCGAGACGATCAAGCTGCTCTCCGAGGTGAACCTCGGCGGCACCGCCGTCGGCACGGGCATCACGGCCGATCCGGGCTACGCCGCGGCGGTCGTGCGCCACCTCAGCGAGATCACGGGCCAGCGGCTCGAGACGGCTCCCGACCTCGTCGAGGCGACGAGCGACACCGGCGTCTTCATGACCTTCTCGAGCGCGCTGAAGCGCAGCGCGATCAAGCTCTCGAAGATCTGCAACGACCTCCGGCTGCTCTCGTCGGGCCCGCAGGCGGGCCTCGGCGAGATCCACCTCCCGCCGAAGCAGGCGGGCTCGAGCATCATGCCGGGCAAGGTGAACCCCGTGATCCCCGAGGCGGTCAGCCAGGTCGCCTACGCGGTCGCGGGGGCGGATGTCACGGTCACCATGGCCGCCGAGAACGGCCAGCTCCAGCTCAACGCCTTCGAGCCGGTCATCGCGCACTCGCTCCTGCAGTCGATCACCTGGATGCGCCAGGCGTGCTGGACCCTCCGCGTGAACTGCGTCGACGGGATCACCCCGAACACCGAGCACCTCGAGGCGCAGGTCGCCTCGAGCGTCGGCGTGATCACGGCGCTCATCCCGTTCATCGGCTACGCCGAGGCGGCCAAGCTCGCCAAGTCCGCGCTCGCGACCGGGCGGCCGGTCGCCGACCTCGTCGTCGAGTCGGGGCTCATGACCCGCGAGGACGTGACCCGGCAGCTGATGCCGTCGCGCCTGTCGGGCGTGCACCCGATCACGCAGGCGATCAACGTCGTCGAGCTGAAGGGCGAGCCGAGCGACTGAGCGCAGCGGCCGGGCCGGCCCCGGCCGGCTCCGGCGGTGACGGATGCCACGAGGCATCCGTCATCGTCGACGCCATGCCTGCCCGGGAGGCGCGAGTCGATGCGCCTCGCGTCAGATGACGCGGCAGTGCGTGGTGAGCGAGCCGATGCCCTCGATGCTCACGGTCACGGTCGAACCGTCGTGGAGGAAGACCTGCGGGTTGCGCGAGTACCCGGCGCCGCCGGGGCTCCCGGTCGAGATGAGCGTGCCGGCGGGGATGGTCGCCGTCTTCGAGAGGTAGGAGATGATCTCCGCCACGCTTCGGACCATCTCGTTCGTCGAGGCGTCCTGCAGGATGTGGCCGTCGAGGTTGGTGGTGAGCCAGAGGTCCTGCGGGTCGGGGATCTCGTCGGCGGTGACGACGACCGGCCCGGTCGGCGTGAAGCCGTCGAAGGACTTGCACCGCGACCACTGGGCCTCACTGAACTGGATGTCGCGCGCCGTGATGTCGTTCACGACCGTGTAGCCCCACACGTGGTCGAGCGCGTCCTGCGGGGAGACGTCGCGCGCGGGCGTGCCGATGATGACGCCGAGCTCGGCCTCGTAGTCGACCTGGGTGGCGACGTCGCCCGCCCACGTGGTCGTCGCGCCGTGCGCGGCCAGCGAGTTCGGCCACAGCGAGAAGATCGTCATGGCCGATTCGGACCGGAGCTTGAGTTCGGAGGCGTGTGCGGCGTAGTTCGCGCCGATCGCCAGCACCTGCGACGGCCGGAGCACGGCCGACTCGTGGCGGAGGTCGGAGAGCGGGACGGTCGGCGCCCCCGACGCGAGGGCCGCGTCGACCACCGCGCGCACGTCGGCGAGGGCCTCGGGGCCCCGCTCGATGAGCTCCTGAAGGTCGCGCGGCGCCGCCGCCATCACCTCGTCGAGGAACATCGCCCGCTCGTCGTGGACCACCGCGAGTCGGGGGGTCGTCTGGCCTTCGACTCGGAGGTGCGCGAACTTCACTCACCTAGGCTATCGGCCGCCCCCTCCAGCCCGCTGTGCAGAACGTACAACGAAGTGGGCGGGATGCTCCGTCACGTCGACAATGCGGATGCCGCGGTGCGCCAGAGGTGCATCGACGCGTAGCTCCGCCAGGGCGCCCAGGCGGTGCCGCGCGCGGCGAGCGCCTTCGCGTCGGAGGGCAGTCCGAGCCGTGCCGCCCCGTTCCGGAGCGCGAGGTCGGAGACCAGCAGTTCGTCGGGCTCCCGCGTGACGCGCATGGCGAGGTATCCGGCCGTCCACGGGCCGATTCCCGGTACCGCAAGCAGCTCGGAGCGCAGCTCGCCGCGCTCCCGCTCGGGTGCGACGACGAGGTCGCCGGAGGCGAGCCGGCCGCACACGTCGATGATCGTGCGGATCCGGGCGGCCGGTCCCCGCAGCACGCCGGCTCCGTGCTCGGCGATCACCGCCGCCGTCGGGAAGAGCGTGCGGCGGCGGCCCGCGAGCTCGACGGTCTCGCCGAGGTCGGCGGCGAGCCGGGTCAGCGCCGTGCGCGCCGCGGGAACGGAGACCTGCTGGCCGACGAGCGCGCGCACCACGAGCTCGTGCGGATCGAGGCAGCCGGGCATGCGGATGCCGGGGCACGCGGCGATCGCCGGCGCCAGCACCGGGTCGGCGGCGAGCACGGCGTCGATCGCCTCCGCGTCGGCGTCGAGGTCGAAGAGGCGACGGACCCGGGCGACGAGCGGTGCGAGGTCGGCGAGGCCGGCCAGGTGCGCCTCGACGTCGAGCGCGGGCGCGTCGTCGACGGCGGCGACCCGAACGAGGGCGGGGCCGGTCGGCAGGGCGAGGGTGCGCTCGTAGCGGTCGCCCGCGGCGACCTCGACGCCCGCGAGCGCACGGGTCGCGAGCCAGGCGAACACGCCGGCCGAGTCGAACGGCGCGCGGGCGGGGAGTCGCAGCCGGATGACGCCGGCATCGCCCGGGCCGGGCGTGCTCGTTGCGCCGTCCGCCTCGGTGCCGGCCGTGTTCGCCGTGGGCGCCGACGTCGCCGTGGCGGACGCGCGGCTCCCGCGTCGCGCGCGCGCCGACGCGCGCAGCTCGAGCGGGCTGCGCTCGTAGACCGCGCGCACGGTGTCGTTGAACTGGCGGATGCTGCCGAAGCCGGAGGCGAACGCGACGTCGGAGACCCGCATCGAGGTCGACGTGAGCAGGGCGCGGGCGGTCTGCGCGCGATGGGCCCTCGCCAGCGCGAGCGGCCCGGCGCCGAGCTCGGCGGTGAGCACCCGCGTGAGGTGGCGGGGCGTGTAGCCCAGCCGGCGTGCGAGGCCCGGTACGCCCTCGCGCTCGACGACGCCGTCGGCGATGAGCCGCATCGCCCTGGCCGCGAGGTCGTCGTCGAGGTCCCATTCGGGCGAACCGGGGACGGCGTCGGGCAGGCACCGCTTACAGGCTCGCAGTCCGGCCTCGTGCGCGGCGGCGGCGGTCCGGTAGAACGTCACGTTCCGCGGCTTCGGCGGTGCCGCCGGACAGCTCGGTCGGCAGTAGATGCCCGTCGAGTGCACGCCCGTGATGAACTGGCCGTCGAAGCGGGCGTCGCGCGCCAGCATCGCGCGGTAGCGCTCGGCGAACGCCGGGTCGGCGAGGGGATCGGCGGTGGCGGTCGTGGTCACCACTCCAGCGTCCCATCCGCCCGCGTCGCTGCATAGCGGAAATCGGACATGGCTGGGTCGATACGCTGGAGTCCATGCCCACCGATGCACCGCCGTCCACCGCGGACGCCGCCGACCCGTCGGACGCGGACGTGCGCTCGCGCCTCGCCGACGCCTTCGGCGAGCGGGTCGCCTTCGACGGACCCGACCTCGACGCGGTGCGCGAGGACCGCAGCGGATGGCGCAGCGACGCGCCGCCGACGGCCCTCGTCCACGCGGCATCCGTCGACGACGTGCAGGAGCTCATGAGGATCGCGAGCGCCACCGGCACGCCGGTCGTTCCGCGCGGCGCCGGGACCGGCCTCGCCGGCGGCGGCATCTCCAGCCGCGGATCCGTCGTGCTCGACCTCTCGCGCATGGACCGCATCCTCGAGATCGACGACGTCGACGAGCTCGCGGTCGTCGAGCCGGGCGTGCTGAACGGCGACCTCGACCGCGCCGCCCGCGAGCGCGGGCTCTGGTACGCGCCCGACCCCGCGAGCCGCGCCATCTCGTCGATCGGCGGCAACATCGCCACGAACGCCGGCGGACTGCTCTGTGCGAAGTACGGCGTCACGCGCGAGAGCGTGCTCGGCCTCGCCGTGGTCCTCGCCGACGGCTCGCTCCTGCGGACCGGCCACCGCACCGTCAAGGGCGTGACCGGCTACGACCTCACGGCGCTCATGACGGGCTCCGAGGGCACCCTCGGCGTGATCGTCGAGGCCACGCTCCGCCTCCGTCCCGTGGTGCACGGCCCGATCGAAACCGTCGCCGCGGCCTTCCCCGACGTCGAGTCGGCGGGCGTCGCGGTCGGCGGCGTCGCCGCGGCGCGCGTGCGTCCGGCGATCCTCGAACTCATCGACCCCGTCGGGCTCGCGCGCGTCGCCGAGTACCTCGGCGCCGACGCGCTCGCGGGCACGCCGCTCGCCGACTTCGCCCCCGGCGAGACGTTCCTGCTCGCGCAGTGCGACGCCGGCGACGCCGCCGCCGAGGCCGACACGATCGCGCGCGTGTTGGCCGAGGCGGGCGGGAGGGTCGAGCGGTCGACGGATGCCGCGACGGGCGAGCGCCTGCTCGACATCCGCCGCGCGATGCACCCCGCGCTCGCCTCACGCGGGAACGTGCTCATCGAGGACGTCGCCGTCCCGCGGTCGCGGCTGCCGGAGATGTTCCGCGAGATCGCCCGGATCGGGGCGCACTACGGGGTCGAGATCCCGACGCTGGCGCACGCGGGCGACGGCAACCTCCACCCGAACTTCGTGTTCGAGGGCGACCGGGTGCCCGAGCACGTCTGGACCGCGGCCGATGAACTGTTCCGCGCCGCGGTGCGGCTCGGCGGCACGCTGACCGGGGAGCACGGCGTCGGCGTCCTGAAGCGCCGGTGGCTCGCCGAGGAGCTGGGCGACGCATCGGTCGACCTGCAGCGGCGGATCAAGGCCGTCTTCGACCCGGCCGGCATCCTGAATCCGGGCGTGATGTTCCCGCTCGAGGACGGCGGTGATCGCTAGGCTTCCGCCGTGAGCCTGACGCCCCCGCCGCCCGCCGATCCGCACGGGCACCCGAACCCGGCCGGTCCGCCCTCCGACGACCCCGCCTTCGCGCAGCGCGCGACCGGGCGCGCGCGCTCCGGCCTCGGTGCCGGCGCCGCGATCATCCTCCTCATCGCCGTCGCGGGCCTCGTCGCCCTGCTCGTGGCGGGCTACCTCGCGGTCGCCCTCGGCGCGTCGGTGCTCGCGGTCGGCACGCTCGTCGCCCTCGTGCCGCTGGTGATCGTGCTCCTCGCGGTCCGCTGGGTCGACCGCTGGGAACCCGAGCCGCGCTGGGCGCTCTGGCTCGCGTTCCTCTGGGGCGCCGCCGTGTCGGTCGCGATCGCGCTGGTCGTCGACCTCGGCGTGCAGCTCTTCGCCGCCTTCGCCTCGCCCGACGGCGCGACGACCGACGAGGCGCTGCAGGCCGTCGTGCAGGCGCCCATCGTCGAGGAGCTGGCCAAGGGTGCGGGCGTGCTCCTCATCTTCCTGCTCGCCCGGTCGCACTTCGACGGCCCGGTCGACGGCCTCGTGTACGGCGCGACCGTGGCGGCGGGCTTCGCCTTCACCGAGAACATCCTCTACTTCGGCGTCGCGCTCATCGAGGGCGGTGCCGGAGAGCTCGGCACCACGTTCATCATCCGCGGGCTGTTCTCGCCGTTCGCACACGTGCTGTTCACGGCGTGCACGGGCGTCGCGATCGGCTTCGCCGCGAGACGCGGTCGCGGGGCCGGCGTCATCGCCTGGTTCGTGATCGGGCTCCTCGGCGCCATCCTGCTGCACGCCTTCTGGAACGGCTCGCTCGCCTTCGCCGACGCATTCGCGCTCTACTTCACCGTCCAGGTGCCGATCTTCATCGCCGCGATCGTCGTGACCGTGCTGCTCCGACGCGAGGAGCAGCGCGTGACCCGCGCCCGGCTGTCCGAGTACGCGGCCGCGGGGTGGTTCAGCCAGGACGAGGTCGACGGGCTCTCGACCTGGCCCGGCAGGCGGGCCGCGCTCGCCTGGGGGCGGGCGCAGCAGCCCCCGCGCACCGACCAGGTCCAGCGGTTCATCGCGGACGCCACGCGCCTGGCCTTCACCCGCAACGTCATCGCGACCGGCCGGGCCGACGTGCGCCGGCACGCCGACGAGCGCGCGCTGCTCGAGGCCGTCGCCCGCGACCGGCGGGCGATCTCCGGCTGATCGCCGTTGCCGCGCCCCACGTCCGGGTGTAGCGTGCGACGCGTCTGGGGCGCCGTGTCCTTCGACCTGGAGGTCTCGCCCATGCTGCTCACACGCGCGCTCGCGACAACGGCCGGTGCATCGATGATCCTCGTCGCGGGCCTGGGCGTCGGCCCCGCCCTCGCGGCGCCGTCGTCGACCGGCGCGGTCACCTGGGCCACCGACCTGGCGCCGGTTGTCGGGACCGGCCTGGATGCGACCTCCGTCGCCGCGGGCAAGGGTGTGGCGTTCGCCGGAACGAGCACCGGGGTCGTCGTGGCGGCCGATGCCGCCACGGGCCTGCCCCGGTGGATGACCGATCTCACGGGGGGAGCGGGCTCGCCGGTGGAGGTCTCGGGCGTGGCGTTCGGCAAGGACGTCGTCGTCGCGGGCACCTCGACGGGTGGGG
>NZ_JBHXVJ010000002.1:322775-446643 GCF_042672355.1 Agromyces binzhouensis
GACGCTGCCACGGGCCTGCTGCTCTGGACGACCGATCTCACGGGGGGAGCGGGCTCGCCGGTGGAGGTCTCGGGCGTGGCGTTCGGCAAGGACGTCGTCGTCGCGGGCACCTCGACGGGTGGGGCGACGGCGATGGATGCCGCGACGGGGCTGGTGCGATGGGCGACCGATGTCGCCGGCGTGCTGGGGACCGACCTCGCGGTGACCTCGGTCGCGGCCGACAAGTCGACGGTCGCGGTGGGGACCTCGACGGGCGTGGTCGTCGCGTTCGACGCTGCCACGGGCCTGCTGCTCTGGACGACCGACCTCACGGGGGGAGCGGGCTCGCCGGTGGAGGTCTCGGGCGTGGCGTTCGGCAAGGACGTGGTCGTCGCGGGCACCTCGACGGGTGAGGCGACGGCCATGGACGCCGCGACCGGAGCCCTGTGGTGGGTCACCGACGTCGGGTCGGGATCGGCGGTCCTCGGCGTCGCCGCCGAGAAGTCGCGGGCGTACGCCGCGATCGCCGGCGGCGCGCTCGTGGCGCTCGACTGACCCTCACCGTCCACGGCGCCGCGGTCCGCGTCGCCCGGAGCGGACGACTATGATGGCCCCGTTCCGCATTGACGGCGATCGGAGACGGCATGCCCGTGCCGCAGCACGATCCGCGAGGGAGCGGTGACGGCTCCCTGCGCGATCGACTGGTGCGCGCCCAGGAGGACGCGCTCGCGACCGGAATCGTGCCGCTCAGCCTGAGACCGGTCGTCCGAGCGTCGTGGGAGCGCGCCATCCGCGGTTCGATCGACCCCGACCGCGCGCTGCCCGGCATGGGCCTCGACGAGGACGCCTTCAGGCAGTACCGCGCGTCCCACGCGCTCGCCCCGGTCATGCCCGTGATCCGCCGCCTGCTCGTCGACGGCGCGGACGAGAGCGGGCTCGTCGTCGCGGTCGGCGACGCCGACGGCCGACTGCTCTGGGTCGAGGGCGATCCGTACCTGCGTCGACGGGCCGAGGACATGCTCTTCGTCGCCGGTGCCGACTGGTCGGAGGGCACCATCGGCACCAGCGCGCCGGGCACGGCGCTCACGCTCGACCGCGCGGTGCAGATCCGCGGCGCCGAGCACTTCAACCGCATCGTGCACCCCTGGAGCTGCACGGCGGCGCCGGTGCACGACCCCGAGACGGGAGCGCTCCTCGGCGTCATCGACATCACGGGGACGGACCTCGCCGTCGCGCCGCACGCCCTGTCGCTCGTGTCGGCGACCGTGGCGGCGGTCGAGGCCGAGCTGCGCATCGCCAGCCTCGAGACGACGGTGCGCAGCACCATCCGCCGCTCGCGCATGCGCGCGGTGCCCGTCGAGCGCACGTCGCTCGCGGTGCTCGGCGAGCAGCGTCCCCGCCTCGGCGCCCACGAGCTCAGCCCACGGCACGCCGAGATCCTGACCCTGCTCGCGTGGCACCGGAACGGCATCGGCGCGGAGCGCCTCGCCGCGCTCGTGTACGAGGGCGACCCGTCGCCGGTCACGCTGCGTGCCGAGATGACGCGCCTGCGCCGTGTGCTCGAGGCGGCGGGCGAACCGCCGCCCGAGTCGCGCCCGTACCGCCTCGGGCGCGAGCTCGACGTCGATGCCGCGCGCGTCGCTCGACTCGTCGGGCAGGGGTCACTGCGCCGGGCGCTCGAACAGTACCCCGGGCCGCTCCTCCCCGCCTCGGTCGCCCCGGGCATCGTCGAGCTCCGCGACGAGCTCGCGAGCCGGCTGCGCGAGTCGATGATCGCCGACGCATCGCCCGAGCTGCTCGCGGAGTTCGCCGAGCGCGACGAGCACCGCTACGACGCCGGGATCTGGCGCGCGCTCCTCGAGGTGCTGCCGCCGCGTTCACCGCGGCGAGCTTCGGTGGTCGCGCACCTCGAGCGCATCGACGCGGCGCTCCGCTGACGCGCGAGCGCGAGGCATCCGTCGCCCGCACTGCAACGCTCCTGCAACCCCTGGGCAACTGGGACGCAACGCGCGCACTCGTACCGTGACGATCGCCCCACTCCGAGGGCATGACGACGACGTCACGAGGAGACACGATGACCGTGTACGCCGCGCCCGGCACCGCCGGCGCACTGATCCAGTTCAAGCCGCGCTACGAGCACTTCATCGGCGGCGAGTGGGTGAAGCCCGTCGAGGGCGCCTACTTCGACGACATCTCACCGGTGAACGGCAAGCCCTTCGCCGAGGTCGCCCGCGGCACCGCCGCCGACATCGAGGCCGCGCTCGATGCGGCGCACCGGGCCGCACCGGCGTGGGGCCGCACCAGCACGGCGCACCGCGCCGCCATCCTGAACGCCATCGCCGACCGCATCGATGCGAACCTCGAGCTCCTCGCGGTGGCCGAGACGTGGGACAACGGCAAGTCGATCCGCGAGCCGCTGAACGCCGACCTGCCGCTCGCGAGCGACCACTTCCGCTACTTCGCGAGCCTCATCCGCGCGCAGGAGGGCAGCTTCACGCAGCTCGACGAGGACAACGTCGCCTACCACTTCGACGAGCCGCTCGGCGTGGTCGGACAGATCATCCCGTGGAACTTCCCGCTGCTCATGGCCGTGTGGAAGCTCGCCCCGGCCCTGGCCGCGGGCAACGCGGTCGTGCTGAAGCCCGCCGAGCAGACGCCCGTCTCGATCCTGGTGCTCGTCGAGCTCATCGCCGACCTGCTTCCGGCGGGCGTGCTCAACGTCGTCAACGGCTTCGGCGTCGAGGCGGGCAAGCCGCTCGCGTCGTCGAACCGCATCCGGAAGATCGCGTTCACGGGCGAGACCACGACGGGCCGGCTCATCCTGCAGTACGCCTCGGCGAACATCATCCCCTCGACCGTGGAACTCGGCGGCAAGAGCCCGAACATCGTCTTCGAGTCGGTCGCGGACCGCCGCGACGCGTTCTACGAGAAGGCCCTCGAGGGCTTCAGCCTGTTCGCGTTCAACCAGGGCGAGGTGTGCACGTGCCCGAGCCGGTCGCTCATCCAGAAGTCGATCTACGACACCTTCCTCGACGACGCGATCGAACGGACGAAGCTGGCCCGCCAGGGCAACCCGCTCGACACCGAGACGCAGGTCGGCGCGCAGGCGTCGAACGACCAGCTCGAGAAGATCCTGAGCTACATCGACATCGGCAAGAAGGAGGGCGCGAAGCTGCTCCTCGGCGGTGAGCGCGTCGACCTCGGCGGCGACCTCAGCGAGGGCTACTACGTCGCGCCGACGATCTTCGAGGGCGAGAACCGGATGCGCCTGTTCCAGGAGGAGATCTTCGGACCCGTCGTCGCGGTCACGAGCTTCCAGGACTACGACGACGCGATCCGGATCGCGAACGACACGCTCTACGGCCTCGGCGCCGGCGTCTGGAGCCGCAACGGCAACGAGGCGTACCGCGCCGGTCGCGACATCCAGGCGGGCCGCGTGTGGGTGAACAACTACCACGCGTACCCCGCGGGTGCGGCGTTCGGCGGCTACAAGTCCTCGGGCATCGGCCGCGAGAACAACAAGGAGGCGCTCGCGCACTACCAGCAGACGAAGAACCTCCTCGTCAGCTACAGCGAGAACCCGCTCGGGTACTTCTGATCGGCAGCTGGCCATGACGATCGAGACGACGGATGTCGCGGCGCTCGCCGCACGCGTGGTCGCGTCGGTCACGGTCGAGGGCGACGTCTCGCCGCGGGTGGAGCTCACGCCCGCGGCGGGCGTCCTGCTCGCGACGCTGTGGGCGAAGCACGGGCCGCTGATGTTCCACCAGTCGGGCGGATGCTGCGACGGGAGTTCGCCGATGTGCTACCCGGCCGGGGATCTCGTCACGAGTGCCGCCGACGTGCTGCTCGGGGAGCTCGACCTCGGTTCCGGGCGGGTCGTGCCGTTCTGGATGTCGGCGGAGCAGTTCCGGTACTGGCGGCACACGCACCTCACGGTCGACGTCGTACCGGGCCGGGGGAGCGGGTTCTCGCTCGAGGCGCCCGAGGGCGTGCGATTCCTCATCCGCTCGCGGCTCATGGAGGAGTGAGCCGCAACACAGCTCCACGCCGCGGGGCGGCGATTCCGCAGCCTGCCCCTTCCTCGTCGCGGTGGTCCCGATGGCCTCCGCACACGAAGAAACTCGTCGCCCCGTGGTGTGGCCTCAGCCGACAGCACTCCGGGGCGACGAGCTCTTTAGGGCTACAGACTGCATCGTGTTCGCCATCCGCGCAAGAGTGCGGTGGACGGGTGTCCGCGATTGAACCGGGACGCGGCATCCGTTTGGATGGACCCATGACTGATACGAACAGCAAGCCCGAGGTCGAGGCTCCCGAGGGCCCGGCGCCCGTGGAACTCGTCATCGAGGACCTCGTCGTCGGCGACGGAGCGGAGGCCGCGCCCGGCTCGACGGTCGACGTGCACTACCTCGGCGTCGAGTACGACTCGGGCGAGGAGTTCGACTCGTCGTGGAGCCGCGGCCAGTCGATCAACTTCCCGCTGCAGGCGCTCATCGCCGGCTGGCAGGAGGGCATCCCCGGCATGAAGGTCGGCGGGCGACGCAAGCTCACCGTGCCCCCGGCGAAGGCCTACGGCACCGCCGGCGGCCACCCGCTGTCGGGCAAGACCCTGATCTTCGTGATCGACCTGCTCGGCGTCAGCTGACCCGAGCCCCCTGAACGGCCGGAGGCCGGCGCACCGAACCCGGGCGCCGGCCTTCGTCGTGCCCGGGCGGGCCGATCTCGGGATCTTTCCATGCATGTGCATCCGATCGGGCCGTTCGGCCGGAAGGAAGTGGTGTCAGGCAAGATCCGACCCGCGAACCGCGGGTACGACCGGGAGGACACCATGAAGAAGATCATCGCCGCCGGAATCGGCGCCGGAGCGCTCGTCGCGCTCGGCGGACTCGCTCCGGCCAACGCCGCCGAGGACGCGGCCATGCTCTCCGTGCTGCACGGGGTTCCCGGCCTCACCGTCGACGTGTACGTGAACGACGAACTGACGCTCGACGACTTCGAGCCGGGCGACCTGGCGGGCCCGCTCGAGCTGGCCGCGGGAACGTACTCCGTCGCGATCACCGCCGCCGACGCCGCAGACTCCTCCGAGCCCGTGATCGGGCCCGTCGACCTGCCGCTCGAGGCGGGCGGGAACTACACGGCCGTCGCGAACCTCGACGCCGAGGGCAACCCGACCGCGAACCTGTTCACGAACGACGTCTCGGAGATCGCCGCCGGGGAGGGCCGCCTGACGGTGCGCCACGTCGCCGCGGCACCCGCCGTCGACGTCCTCGCCGGTGGCGAGGCCGTGATCACGGACCTCGCGAACCCCGACGAGGCATCGCTCGACCTGCCCGCGGGCACCGTCGAGGCCTCGGTCGCCGCCGCGGGCACGACCGACCCGGTGCTCGGGCCGGCACCCGTCGACGTCGCCGAGGGCACGCTGACGATCGCCTACGCCTGGGGGAGCCTCGAGGACGACACGCTCGCACTCGCGGTGCAGACGGTGACGGGCATGCACTCGAGCCCCGACGGGGTCCCGGCCGGGGCTGCCGGACTCGTCGCGACGAACGCACCTGAGCGCGTGTTCGGGCTCTGGGCGGCCGCGGGCATCGCGGCGCTCTCGGTGATCGCGATCGCCGCCGGTGCGGTCCGCAAGACCGCGTCGGCGAAGGCCGAGCGCTGATCACCATGCGGGGGAAGACGGTCGCGGCCGGGGTGTTCGGGTCCCCGGTCGCGGCCGTCGCCGTGCTCGCCCTCCTCGTCGGGTGCGCGATGGCGCCCGGCGAGCGTGACGAGCCCGACCCCGCCGCGTCGCCGACGGCGACTCCCGAACCGACCACCTCCGAGGCGATGGGCGCCCGGCCCGCCGCGGCGGCTCCGGCATCCGCCGTTCCGGAGATCCCGCGGCGCTCCGCGGCGCTCGAGGCCAATCGGGCGCCCGCGCCCCCGGCCCCGGTCCGGATCGAGGTCCCCGACCTCGGCATCGACATGTCGATCGAGCCGGTCGGCCTCGGGGCCGACGGGTCGATGGGACTGTTCGACGATCCGGCGCTCGCCGCCTGGTACCGGTGGGGGCCGGCTCCCGGCTCGGACGCCGGATCGACCGTCATAGCGGCCCACGTCGACTCCCTCGAGTACGACGTCCTGCCCTTCGCGAGGCTGAAGGATGCGGCGCCGGGCACCGCGGTGTTCGTGACGGATGCCGCGGGCACGCGTCATGCGTACGCCGTCGATTCGCTCGAGGTCACCGAGAAGACCGCCGTGGACTGGGATGCCGCGTTCGATCGCTCCGGGCCGCCGAGGCTGACGCTCGTCACGTGCGGCGGCGCGTTCGACTACGAGGCGCGGCGGTACCTCAGCAACCTCGTCGTGACCGCAGTTCCGACATGACCGCTGGATGCCGAGGAGATGGGAGGAGGTGCTCGCTATGCTGATGGCCACGCCGCAGTCGACGATCGCGGCGCCGCCGCTCGTCATGGTCGACGTGCGGTCCCGCCAGAGCCCACGAAGGGATGAGCGCCGCACGGTGAGCCCGATCGCCTTCGACACCCTCGACGACCGAGCCCTCGCGGAGCAGTTCTCCGCAGGCGACGAGCGCGCGCTCCGCGAGGCGTACACGCGTTGGTCGCCGCTGGTCTTCCGGCTGGCGCTCCGGTCGCTCGGCGATCGGACCGACGCCGAGGACGTGACCCAGCAGGTCTACCTCGCCGCGTGGCGCGGGCGGGCCACCTTCGACATCTCGCGGTCGACGCTGAGCGCGTGGATCGTGGGCATCACGAAGCACCGCATCGCCGACGCGCACGAGGCGCGCTCCCGCGCCCGACGCCTCGAGGAGACCCTCGTCGCCGAGGCATCCGTCGCCGCGACCGAGGTCGACGACGACTTCGCCGAACGGGCCATGGTCGCCGAGGAGCTGGACCGCCTGGAGCCCGTACCGCGACGGGTCATGCGGTTGGCGTTCTACGACCAGCTCAGCCATTCGCAGATCGCCGAGGCCCTGGACCTGCCGATCGGCACCGTGAAGAGCCATGTACGACGCAGCCTGACCCGGTTGAGATCACGATGGGAGGTGGAGGATGGACCACGTCGAGCCTGACGAGCTGGCCGTGCTGGCCCTCGACGGCCGCGAGCCCGATGCCGCGGTCCGCACCCACCTCGACGCCTGCGACACGTGCGCGGCCGAGTACGCGGCGCTCGCGCGAACCGTCCACCTCGGGCGCGAGGGTTCGCCCGAGGACCTCGAGGCTCCGCCTGCTGCGGTATGGACGCGTATCCACGACGAGCTGGGACTCGCGCCCGAGCTCGCCGGCGACCCGTTCGCGGAGGCGGACGCCGGCGGTCCCGTGCCGCAGGGCACGACTCCGGCGCGCCACGTCCCGCCGAGTCGGCCTCGCACCCCGTCGGTCGCTGCACCGGCTGCGCGCGGTCGCCGGCGCCGGTGGTGGCCGGTCGCTGCAGCGGCCGCGGTCGCCGGCCTGCTGGCGGGGATCGGCATCGGCGTCGCCATCGACGGCGGCCCCGCGGGGCCGGAGGCGACGACGGTGCTCGCGAGCGCCGAGCTCGACGCGTTCCCCGGCTGGGACGCGGTCGGCTCCGCGACGGTCGAGCAGGATGCGGCCGGGGAGCGCACCATCCGCGTCGACCTCGCGGCCGACGTGCCGGAGGGGGAGGTCCGTGAGGTGTGGCTCATCCGCGGCGACGCGTCGGGCCTCGTCAGCCTCGGCCTGATGGACGGGGACACGGCGCGACTCGTCGTCCCGGCCGGCATCGACCTCGACGAGTACCCCCTGGTGGACGTCTCGGCCGAGCCGGTCGACGGTGATCCCGCGCACTCCGGCGACTCGATCGTGCGGGGCGAGCTCCGTGCGGCGTGAACCGCCGTCGGCAGCGAACCGGTAGATCGCCTGCGACCCGACCCCCATTCCCGAGAGGCACGATGACGTGACCCCCAGCATCCCCGTCGCCGCGGCCCGTCGCGGGACGGACGCCCCGCCGCCCCGGCCGCTCGCACGTGCGGACCGCCGACGGCTCATCGTGGCGTTCGCGCCCTATGCTGCGCTGAGCCTCGTGCACCTCGTCGTGCTCGTCGTCGGCGGCGACGGCACGGCGGTGACGGCGACGAAGCTCCTGCTGATGCCCGCACTCGTCGTCGCGGTGGTGCTCGCCCGACCCCGAGCATCCGCGGCCGCCCGGCTGCTCGTCGCGGCGCTCGTCCTGTCCTGGGCCGGCGATGCGCTGCTGACGGGCTCGGGCGACGGATGGTTCGTGGCCGGCCTGCTGTCGTTCCTCGCCGCGCACGTCGTCTACGTCGTGCTGTTCGTCCGGCTGAGCGCGGGCGGTCGCCGGCTTCCGTGGTGGACGCTCGCCTACGCGGCCTGGTTCGCCGGCTTCCTGGCGCTCCTCGCTCCGGGCCTCGACGGGATGCTCGTCCCGGTCGCGGTCTACGGTGCGGTGCTCGGCATGATGGCCGCGCTCGCGGGCGGCCTCGGGGGGCTGGTGGCCCTGGGCGGCGCGCTGTTCGTGGTCTCCGACTCGGTGCTCGCGCTCGGTCGGTTCCTGCCGGGCTACGAGTTCGCCGCGCACGACCTCGTCGTGATGTCGACCTACCTGGCCGCGCAGGGACTCATCGCGCTGGGCGTGCTCACTCGGCGGGCGACGCGTCCGGCTCGATGACGGGCGTCGTCGGTTCCGCGGACCCGGGCCCCGGCCCCGGCGCGACGCGACCGTCGGCGCTCGGGCGTGCTCGCGACGGCTCGGCGACATCCCGGACGCGATCGACGAGATCGCGCCAGGGACCCGTGACCTGGCGTTCGGCGAGCGTCGCCTCGTGCGGCTCGCACCGGATGCGGTAGGTGTACCGATCGGGTTCCGGCGGCGCGGGCGGGGTCTCGCTCCACGGCAGGCGCTCGACGAGGAGCACCCACTCCTCGGGGTCGGGCTGGTCCTCGACCTCGACGGTCCACGTGAGCCGCAGCCCGGCGAGCCCGCCGCTGCGGGAGACCTCGACCTCCATGCTCCGGATGCTACTCCGGTTCGACTCCGACGGCGCTCCAGCCGCGGGCGACCGCCTGGGCCTCGCGCGAGCCGTCGCCGTAGCGCTCGCGTGCGGCGGTGAGCGTCGCCGCCGCGAACACGGAGAACCCGTCGTTCGGCTTCAGTGCGCCGCCGGTCAGCGCGTCATACCAGATGCGACCGGCGTGCTCCCACGCGAAGCCGCCGAGCTCGACCGCCGCGAGCGCGAAGGCGCGGTTCGGGATGCCGGAATTGAGATGAACGCCGCCGTTGTCGGCGTCGGTCACGATGTAGTCGCGGAAGTGCGCCGGCTGCGGGTCACGACCGAGCACGTCGTCGTCGTAGGCGGTGCCGGGTTCGAGCATCGAGCGGAGCGCACGGCCCTGCACGAGCTCGGTGAAGATGCCCTCGCCGATGAGCCAGGTGGCCGCCCCGGCGTCCTGTCCCATCGCGTACTGCTCGGTCAGTGCGCCGAACACGTCGGAGACGTGCTCGTTCAGGGCGCCGGACTGGTCGCGGTAGCGCAGGCGCGCCGTCATCTCGGTGACGCCGTGCGCGAGCTCGTGCCCGATGACCGAGATCGACTGCGTGAACCCGCGGAACACCTCGCCGTCGCCGTCGCCGAAGACCATCCGCTCGCCGTCCCAGAACGCGTTGTCGTAGTGGTCGCCGAAGTGCACCGTCGCCTCGAGCGGCGCCCCCTCCCCGTCGATCGCGTCGCGACCGTACACGCGCTCGAAGAGCGCCCAGACCTCGCCGAGCCCGTCGTAGGCCTGGTCGACCGCGAGGTCGCCCGTCGCCGGCTGCCCCTCGATGCGCACGAGGTGGCCGGGAAGCGACTCGGCGCCCTGGGCGTCGGAGATCCGGCGATCGGGCGCGGGTTCGGGTGCGGCGCCCTCCGCCGGTGCGCGCTCGTCGTCGGCGCCGCCTTCGCGCTCGATCGTCGCCGACCGGGTGTGCTCGTGCGGCAGCAGGCCGGGGTGCGCACCCTCGATGCGCAGCTCGCGCATCGGCTCGTCGCGCAGCAGCGACCGGCGGGCGGCGTCGGCCGCGACGTCGTAGTGCTCCTCGGCGGCCGCGATCCGAAGCAGCAGGTACGGCGGGACGATGCCCGCGCGGGCGCGGGACTCGCGCGGAGCGGGCGGCTGCGGCATCCGGGTCATGCGTCGATGCTGGCACGCGCCGCCGACAGGGCGGCGCGCCCCGCCGGGGGAGCCCCGGACGCGGCATCCGCCTGAGGGCCGGATCAGGCGCGCATGCGAAGCTTGGGGGGTGACCGCCGTCGTCGCCACCCCCTCCGAGGTGCGCACCCACCCCATCGCCCTCATCCCGGCTGCGCTCGTGTGCTCGGCCGCGGTACTGCTGTTCGGGTTCCAGCTGCGCATTCCCGGGTACGCGATGCTCGTCGTCGGCCTGTTCGTGGCGTGGCTCGTCGACCGGTCGGGCCGGACGGAGCGACTGCTGCCCGACCTGGCGCTCATCGCGATCGGGCAGGCGATCATCTCGACCATGTCGCTCGAGGCGCAGCTCTCGGACGAGGCGATGGTGCGCTTCACTGTCGTGTTGGGGCTCGCCGTCCTGGTCCCGTTCCTGATCTCGCGGTTCCTCTACCGCGAGCGGACCATCCGCTTCCCGTGGCGCACCGGTCGGCGGTGGACGCGGACGCAGTGGCTCTACCTGGTCTTCGTGACGCTCGCCGGATGGCTCATCCTGCCCTTCTACTTCATCACCTCGGGCGTGTACCAGAACTGGCCGACCGTGACCGAGCCGAACGAGATCGCGCGCCTCTTCGTCGGCGTGAACGCGGTCGGCACGTGGGACGAGCTGTTCTTCATCTGCACGGTGTTCGCGCTGCTGCGACGGCACTTCCCGACGTGGCAGGCGAACCTGCTGCAGGCGATCGTCTTCGTCTCGTTCCTCTGGGAGCTGGGCTACCAGTCGTGGGGTCCGCTGCTGACGATCCCGTTCGCCCTGATCCAGGGCTACACGTTCAAGCTCACCAAGTCCCTGACGTACGTGCTCGTCGTGCACCTGCTGTTCGACGCGATCGTGTTCTGCGTGATCGTGTACGCGCACAACGGCTGGCCGGCGATCTTCCCGCTGGTTCCGGCCGGGTAGGCGGGAACGTCCCCCCGGTTCAGGACTGCTTCGCCGGCACCATCGAGCGCACCGCGCCCGCTCCGAGCGCGAGCGTGCCGGCGACGGCGGATGCGCACACCGCCCACTCGAGCGGCCCCGGCGCCTGGGGCGGCGTCTCGAACACGTCGCCGGTGCTGCTGCGATAGACCGCGGCATCCGCCCCGACGGCGAGGTCGTCGCTGCGCACGTCGGCGGTGGTCCCGTCGGGCAGTTCGACGATCACGAACCGGAACGGCGCGTACCGGCTGCCGCGTCGGTGGGCGACGAGGCGTTCCTCCGTGCGTTCGCCGACGACGACCACCGCGACCGGCGAGGTCGACGTGATCGCCCGGGACGTGGTCTCGCCGATGGCGGAGACGGCGAATGCACCGAGCGCGATCGCGCCGATCGCGAGCACCACGGCGGTGAGCCGGCGCGGCGGGTAGCCCGCGCGCACGGGGGTTCGTCGGACGTCGGCCATGGGGATCGCGATCCTTCGGGTCACTCGCCTCCATCGTCCCACGCCGGGCGTGGTCGTGGCCCCCTTCCGTGGTGCCGGTGGATAGGCTCGCGCCATGCGTGCGGTGCGGTACGAGCGGTACGGCGGTCCGGATCGGCTGCGGCCGGTCGACGCGGCGGTCCCGGTTCCCGGTCCGGGCCAGGTGCTCGTGAAGGTCTCCGCGTCATCGGTCAACTCATGGGACTGGGACCTGCTCCGCGGCTCGGCGCTCGCGCGCATCGGCGCGGCGCGCCGGCCGGCGCATCCGGTCCTGGGGGCGGATGTCTCGGGCGAGGTCGTCGCGGTCGGCGCCGGGGGCGACGGTGCGGCCGGGTTCGCCGTCGGCGATGCCGTCTGGGGTGATCTCTCCGCGGCCGGATGGGCCGGGTTCGCCGAGTTCGTCGCGACGGATGCCGGCGCGCTCC
Source organism: Agromyces binzhouensis (assembly GCF_042672355.1). Taxonomy (NCBI): domain Bacteria; kingdom Bacillati; phylum Actinomycetota; class Actinomycetes; order Micrococcales; family Microbacteriaceae; genus Agromyces; species Agromyces binzhouensis. The sequence continues at coordinate 334,788 of NZ_JBHXVJ010000002.1, forward strand.
GCCGACGGCCGGCGGGCGTGGATCCGATCGAGGCGGCGGCGATCCCGCAGGCAGGAGGGTTGGCCTGGCAGTCGCTCGTCGACGTGGCGGCGCTGCGCGCGGGCGAGCGGGTGCTCGTCGTCGGGGCCGCCGGCGGGGCGGGGACGATCGCGGTCCAGCTCGCGAGGCACCTGGGTGCGGGCGAGGTGGTCGCCGTCGATCGCGCCGCGAAGCTCGACCTGCTGCGCGGGATCGGCGCGACCGAGACGGTCGAGGCGGATGCCGCCGCCGAGCTGTTCGCCGAGGGCGTCGGATCCGGCCGGTTCGACGTGATCGTGGACCTCGTCGCGGGTCGTGCGCTCGCCGACTACCGACGAGCGCTCCGGCCGGGCGGGCGATTCGTCGTCGTCGGCGGGCGCCTGCGCACCATCGGGCGTGTGGCGGCCACGGCCGGACGCCCCGACGCCGAGGGCCGGACGTTCCGCCTGCTCGCGGCGGAGCCGAACGGGGGCCTCGGCGAACTCGGCGAGCTCGTGGCATCCGGCGTGCTCGCACCCGTGATCGAGGAGGTGCTCCCGCTCGAGCGGGTGCCCGAGGCGCTCGCGCGGATCGGCGCGGGCACGGTGCTCGGCAAGCTCGTGATCGCGCCGTAGGTCTCGTCGGACGGCGCCCTCAGCGCTCGACGTCCGCGCCGTGCTCGCCGAGCCAGTCGCGCAGCACCGCGGCGTGGTTGTGCACCGCGTCGCGCGCGCCGTAGACCAGCGTGACCCGATCGTGCTCGCGCGCGACCGCGAGCAGGGCCTGCGCCGCCGCGTTCGCGTCGAGCTCCGCGCGGTACCGCGCCGCGAACTCGTCGAACCGATCGGCGTCGGCTCGGTGCCACTCGGTGCGCAACCCGGGGGAGGGCGCGGCATCCTTCGCCCAGTCGTCGAGTTCGGCGCGCTCCTTCGAGACGCCGCGGGGCCAGAGCCGGTCGACGAGGATCCGGACTCCGTCGGATGCCTCGGGCGCCTCGCGGACGCGCTTGATCACGATGGCCATGCGGCCAGTGTGCTCCCGGCGCGACCCGATCGGCAACGGCGGAGCCGGACCGCACGCCGCCTACGCGGCGACGGCCGCGCGCCGTTCCCGCACGATCTGCTGCACGGCGGCCCGGCCGGCGCGGTTCGCGCCGACGGTCGACTGCGACGGGCCGTAGCCGATGAGGAAGATCCGGGGATCGTCGAGCGAGCGGGTGTCGGCGACCCGGAAGCCGCCCTGCCTGGTGCGCAGGCCGAGCGGGGCGAGGTGGTCCAGCGCGGGCCGGAATCCCGTCGCCCAGAGGATCACGTCGGCCGGCCGGAACGAGCCGTCGGGCATGCGCACGCCGTCCTCCTCGATCGACGCGAACATCGGATGCCGCACCAGCACGCCGCGCGCCTGCGCGGCTCGGGCCCACGGCGTCCAGTGCATGCCGGTCACCGCGATCACGCTGCCGGGCGGGAGGCCCTCGCGGACCCGGGCCTCGACGCCCGCGATCGCCGCGGTGCGCGCGGGCAGGTCGAAGTCCTCTTCGATCCACTGCGGCTCGCGCCTGGTCATCCACGTCGTCTCGGCGACGTGCGAGATCTCCTCGAGCAGCTGCACCGCCGAGACGCCCGCGCCCACGATGATCACGCGCTTCCCGGCGAACTCCTCGGCCGAGACGTAGTCGGCGACGTGGAGCTGCCGGCCCCGGAACCGCTCGATGCCGGGGTAGTACGGACGGAACGGGCGGGTCCAGGTGCCCGTGGCGTTGATGACGTGGCGTGCGGCCCAGGTGCCGCGATCCGACTCGACCTGGAGCCGCCCGTGCGGATCCTCGTCCGCGCGCCGGATCGCGCGGACGCGCACGGGGCGCTGCACGTCGAGGTCGAACCGGCGCTCGTACTCGGCGAAGTACGGCGGGAGCGCCTCGCGGCTCGGGGCCGCCGGGTCGGCCGGCGGGACGGGGTGGCCGGGCAGCTCGTGGATGCCGTTGACGGTGCCCATGCGCAGCGACGCCCAGCGGTGCTGCCAGGCGCCGCCGGGGGCGGGGTTGGCGTCGAGCACGACGAACGTGTCGGCCGCCGACGGGTCCTGCCCCACGGGCACGAACCCGCGCCGACGGAGGTGGTGGGCGGCCGAGAGCCCGGCCTGCCCCGCGCCGATCACGGCGACGTCGACTGGCAGTGCGTCCACGGCATCCGGAACGATCGGAGGGGTCGGCGTATTCCGGCGACGCGCGCCCGGGCCGACCCGCTCACTCGGGATCGCGCGCGATGCGGAAGCTGCCGTCGGCCAGCCATTCGGCGTCGAGCACGTCGACGGCCGAGTCGACCGTGAGGATGCCGTCCCCGCGGTCCTCGCCGTCGCCGGTGGCGAGTTCGGCGGGGATCCGGGTGCGCAGCGAGAGTCCGTCGGCGGCGAGCGCCCACAGCCCCGTGCAGTTCACCGCCATGCCGCGCGGGCCGATCCGCGCGACGAGGCAGCCCGAGTGGCCGGTCGTCGCGACGGCGTACACGGCGACGGCGTCGATGGGACCGTCGGGTCCGAGGACCAGCGCGGCACGGGCGCCGGGGAATGCGAGCTCGAGCCAGGACGGGAGCGGGTCGACGCCGAGCGCCGGGTCCAGGAAGGCGCCCATCGGCCCGGGTTTCCGCGCGAGGTCCGACCGTCCGGCGATCGCGCCGGCGGCGGGCGGGGCCACCGGGACCACCGTCACCGTGACCGAGGGTCCGTGCGTCGGGGCCGTGGACGCCGCGTCGCCGGAACCCGCGGCGCCGGCCCCGCTCGCCGCGACGAGCGCCGCGAGGGCGACGGCGACGAACGCGGCGACCCGCGGGGCGATCCGGCGGGGTCGACCGTCCTCGATTCGCGGTCGGGTCGAGCCCGCTCGTTCGGGTGCCGGGATGCGCTCGGCGGCGCGGGTCGGCGTCGGGCCCGGGGCCGCGGCGCGGCGGTCGAGCTCGAGCAGGCGCCACTCGCTGTCCGTGAGCAGGACCGTGCGTCCCGTCTCGGGGTCGAGGCGCTCGAAGCGCGGGTCGTCGGCCCCGGCGCGGGAGTAGACCCGCTCCCGGAGCTGCGCGCGTTCCTCGTCGATCGACATGCCGCCCCGTCCGTGTTCCAGCCTAATCCCGGCGCGAAGGCGACCGCCGCGAGTGCCGCGGCACCCGCGGCACGGCGTCCAGCCGGTCGCCCCGGGCGGCGGGCGTGCGGCATTCGCTCTGCTAGAATCTTGAGGTTGCCGTGAATCGGCCGCGCATCAAGAGAGCCCAGGCATCAGGCCCCGGGCAGCGCGCAACGAGAAGAAGGGATCCCATCTATGGCACTGGATGCAGACATCAAGAAGGCGATCATCGACGAGTACGCGACCCACCCCGGTGACACCGGATCCCCCGAGGTCCAGGTCGCGATCCTCACCAAGCGGATCAAGGACCTCACCGAGCACCTCAAGGAGCACAAGCACGACCACCACTCGCGTCGTGGCCTGCTGCTCCTCGTCGGTCAGCGTCGTCGTCTGCTCGGCTACCTCGCCGACGTCGACATCAACCGCTACCGCTCGCTCATCGAGCGTCTCGGGCTGCGCCGCTAAGCGCGTTCACCCGCGCGGCTCTCGACGACACCGCGAACTTCTTGCGAAGGCCCCCGCCCCGCTCACCACGAGCCGGCCGGGGGCCTTCGTCATGCTCGGCGCAGGGCCGGACGGCCTGACGGTCGGGGCCTGCGCCCGCTATCCTCCGACCGACCGGCGGGCCCGTCGCGGCCATGCCCCAGAGGAGGACGACGATGACCGACACGATGCCCGCACCCTTCACCGTCGACGACTTCGCCGCGCGCATGCGGCGGGCCGCCCGGGCGGCCGACGACGCGGGCCTCGCCGGTCTCGTCGTCACGCCGGGGCCCGACCTCGCCTACCTCACGGGGTACGTGCCCGCCGCGATCACCGAGCGCCTCACCATGCTCGTGGTCCCGGCCGACGGCGACCCGTCGCTCGTCGTGCCGCGGCTCGAGCGGCCCGATGCCGAACGCGCCGCCGGCGCGCCGATCGTCCGGCTCATCGACTGGATGGACGGCGACGACCCCTACGGGGTGGCTGCGCCCCTGCTCGGGTCGGGGCGGTACGCGATGTCGGACTCCGCGTGGGCGATGCACCTGCTCGGTCTCCAGGGCCGGCTCGAGACGACCTCGTACGTGTCGATGACGGCGGCCCTGCCCATGCTCCGCGCCGTGAAGGACGACGACGAGCTCGAACGGCTCGCCGCGGCGGGCGCGGCCGCCGACGCCGCGTACGGCGACATCCTCGGCGTGCGGTTCGCCGGCCGCACGGAGGCCGAGGTCGCCGCCGACCTCGCTGCGTTCCTGATCGCGCACGGCCACTCCCAGGTCGACTTCACCCTGGTCGGCTCCGGGCCGAACGGCGCGAACCCGCACCACGAGCACGGCGACCGCGTCATCGAGGACGGCGACACGGTGGTGCTCGACTTCGGCGGGCTGAAGCTCGGCTACGGCTCCGACACGACCCGCACCGTGCACGTCGGCGAGCCCACCGACGAGGAGCGCACGGTGCACGAGCTCGTCGTCCGCGCGCAGCAGGCGGGGTTCGATGCGGTGCGACCGGGCGTCGCGTGCCAGGAGATCGACCGCGTCGCTCGCGGGGTCATCGCCGACGCCGGGTACGGCGAGTACTTCATCCACCGGGTCGGGCACGGGATCGGCCTCACGACGCACGAGCCTCCGTACATGGTCGAGGGCGAGGAGACGCCGCTCGAGCCAGGCATGTGCTTCTCGATCGAACCCGGGATCTACCTGCCCGGCAGGTTCGGCGTGCGCATCGAGGACATCGTCACGGTCACGGCCGACGGCGGTCGCCGCCTGAACACGACGCCCCGCGAGATGGCGATCGTGCGCTGACCCGGGCGGCGCGCCGAGTCATCGGCTCGTCAGTCGGCGCTGCGCGCCCGGTAGGCCCGGGTGGCCATGCGGTTGCCGCAGCGCGTGCTGCAGTACCGCTTCGAGGCGTTCTTCGAGAGGTCGACGAAGACGCCGGTGCAGTCGTCGGCCTGGCACCGAGCGAGCCGGTCGATCCCGTCGGCGCGGATGACGTCGACGAGCGCCATGGCCGCCTCGACGAGCATCCGCTCGGCCAGCGGACGGTCCTGCGAGACGGCGTGGATGTGCCAGTCGAGCTCGTCGTGCCGCACGAGGCGGGGGATCGCGTGCGCCTCCTCGAGGATGGCGTTGACGGCGCCCGCCATGGGATCGCGCTCGAGCGTCCAGATCTCGCGGAGGCGGCCGCGCACGGCGCGGACCTCGTCGAGTTCGCGCTCGTCGCCGTCGCGGCGACCCGAGAAGCCCCAGACGTCGAGCAGGCCGGCCAGCTGGCCCGTCGTGGCGAGTTCGTCGTCGCCGGACTCCGACGCGCCGGGCACTGTGTCGGCGACCGCGGCCATGAACCCGAGGGCCGCGACAGTGTCATCGGTGAAAATCATTTGACTCCTGACATCCGCATCGCTAGCGTAACGAGCATAACGTCGTTCGGTCCTTACGGTTCCGACGGCGTGCGGACTGTGGAGGAGGCGACCGTGCGTGCATCACGGGGGATCGTCGGCATCGCGCTCGGGCTCGCCGCCGGGCTGGCGTTCGGCGTGGGCGGCGTGTTCGTCAAGCCCCTGCTCGAGGCGGGCTGGTCTCCCGGCGCCGCGGTGCTCGCGCGGATCTCGATCGCGGCCGTGCTGCTCGTCGTGCCGGGCCTCATCGCCCTGCGGTTCGACCTGCGGCCGCTGTGGCGCGCCCGCTGGACCGTGCTGCTCTTCGGCGTCGTGGCCGTCGCGGGCGTGCAGTTCGCGTTCTACGCCTCCCTCGAGCGCATCCCGGTGTCGATGACGCTCCTCATCGAGTACCTCGCGCCGATCGCGCTCGTCCTGTTCGCCTGGGTGAGCACGAGGCGGATGCCGCAGCTCATCGTGCTCGGCGGCTCCGCGCTCGCGCTCGCCGGCCTCTGGCTCGTGATCGGCCCCGGCGGCGGCGACCTCGACCCGCTCGGCCTGGCATTCGCCGCCATCGCCATGATCGGCGTCTGCGTCTACTACGCGATCGGGGAGAAGGCGTCGGAGCGGGTGCCGCCCGTCGCGCTCATCGCGGCCGGGTTCGTCGTCGGCGCGATCTCGCTCGGCGTCGCGGGCCTGGCGGGCCTCATGCCCATGGAGGCGGCACTCGTCGACGTCGCGTTCCTCGGTGGCACGGCCCCGTGGTGGGTCCCGCTCCTCACCGTCGGCGCGTTCTCCACGGCGTTCGCGTACGCGGCGGGCATCGCCGCGATCCGCCTGCTCGGGTCGCGTCTCTCCTCGTTCCTCGGCCTCTCCGAGGTGATCTTCGCGGGCATCGTCGGCTGGGTGCTCCTCGGCGAGGCGCTCGGACCGCTGCAGATCCTCGGCGGTGCCCTGATCCTCGGCGGGATCGTGCTCGTCAAGCTCGAGCGGAGGCCGCGGGACGCGGCATCCGACGAGGCGGTCCCGGAGCCGATGCCCGTCTCCACCGCCGCGTAGGCTCTGGGCATGCGATTCGGCCTCGTCATCCTCCCGCAGTACGAGTGGCCCGAGGCCGGTCGGCTCTGGCGGCAGGCCGAGGAGCTCGGGTTCGACCACGCCTGGACCTACGACCACCTCTCCTGGCGCGGCCTCGCGGGGGAGCGGTGGCACGCGACCGTTCCGACGCTCACGGCGGCGGCGACGGTCACCCAGCGGATCCGCCTCGGGACGTTCGTCGCGAGCCCCAACTACCGTCATCCGGTGCCGTTCGCGAAGGACGTCGCGACGCTCGACCAGGTCTCGGGCGGCCGCCTGATCCTGGGCCTCGGCTCGGGCGGCACCGGCTTCGACGCGTACGTGCTCGGGCAGTCCGAGCTCTCCGCGCGCGAGCGGTACGAGCGATTCCGCGAGTTCACCGAGGCGCTCGACCGGCTGCTGCGCTTCGAGCGCGGCGCGGGCGAGGGCATCTCCTACTGGGGCGACCGCTTCTCGGCCGTCGCGGCGCGCATGGTCGGCGAACCGGCCCAGGAGCCGCGGATGCCGTTCCTCATGGCCGCGAACGGTCCCCGCGCGATGCGGCTCGCCGCGCGCTACGGATCGGGCTGGGTCACCACCGGCGGCGACGTCGACACGGATGGCGCATGGTGGGCGCGCCTGGCCGAGCTCGCGTCACGCCTCGACGACGCCCTCGCAGCGGAGGATCGGACGCCCGACGAGTTCGACCGGGTGCTCTCGCTCGACGGCGACGCCCGGTACTCGATGGCGAGCGCGGACGCATTCGAGGACGCCGTCGGGCGGGCCCGCGAACTCGGATTCACGGACGTCGTCTCGCACCGGCCGCGCGAGCACGGCCTCTACGCGGGCAGCGAGGCGGTCCTCGAGGAGGTCGGCTCGCGCCTGGCCTCGCTCCGCTGATCCGATCGGGAGGTCGCGCGGGTCGCGTGACCGGCCGGCCGCCTCGTCGCCCGCAGGGCCGGTAGCCTGACGTGGTGTCCGCGCCCCGCTTCGTCCCGCCGCTCCGGTGGGAGCCGCTCCCGTACCTCGTCCTGGTGGCGCTCCTCCTCCTCACCGGGCTGATCCGCCCGGAGAGCGGCGGATGGCTCGTCGCGCTGCTCGTCGCGATCACGCTGACCGCGGCGTGGGGCGTCGTCGGCTTCGTCAGGGAGCGGCGCATGCGCAATCCCGACCCCATGGGCGACCTCACGACGCTCGACGGGATCGAGATCGTCGACGCGTCGCCCGTCGCGGCGGCGGTGCGCGCCGTCGTCCCCGTCGTCGACGTGCACCGGCACCAGCCCGCGATCGACCTCGCCCGCCTGCACGGCGGTGCGTCGCAGCACGCGATCCTCGTGCCGAGGGCGCGGCGGTGGCTGTCGCCGAAGTACCGCGTCGGCGTGCAGCTCGTCGGGGGCGACCGGCCCCGGCATGCCGGGTTCCTCGGCGAGGCGCCCGACCGGCGCTGGCGCGACGCCCTCGACGAGCTGCGCGTCTCCCGCGGAGCCTTCGTCAGGGTGCCGGCGGTCATCGAGGGCAGCGGTCGGCCGTATCGGGTGGACCTCGACCTCAGCGGACTCGGTGCGATCCCGGGTGGTGCCGACGTGCCATCCGCCGACGAGCGATCGTGAGGAATCGTCGTCCGCATAGTCGGGCGCTCGCTCGAAGTCAAGACTGTTACCGTCGGCGTCGCGACACGTAGTCTCTCGCAGGAAGGGCATCGATGAGGACGCCCTCCAAGAAGGAGAGACGATGTATCGAACTACGAGGCTTTCCCGCCGCGCCGCCGTGCTCGCGACCAGCACCGCGACGGTCGCGGCGCTGGCGCTGGTGCCGGCCGGAGCGGCCATGGGTGCGCCCGGCGGCAAGTCCTGCGACAACCAGAACAACAACACGATCGCAAAGCTGCTGCAGTGCGTCGACGCCGATGGTGCGATGGAGCACCTCGAAGCGTTCCAGGCGATCGCGGACGCGAACGGCGACAACCGCGCGGCCGGCACCGAGGGCTACGAGCAGAGCGTCGAGTACGTCGTCGAGACGCTCGAGGCCGCCGGATGGGACGTGTCGATCGACGAGTTCGACTACACGTACTTCGGTCCGGCCTCGCTCAGCCAGCTCACGCCGATCCAGGCCGACTACAGCACCGGCGCGTTCTCCGGGACGGGCGCCGGCGACGTCACCGGCAACGTCGTGCCGGTCGACCTCGACCTCGGGCTCGGCAACACCAGCACGAGCGGGTGCCAGCCGGAGGACTTCGCCGGCCTCGACTTCTCCGGACCGAACGACATCGCCCTCGTCCAACGCGGTGCGTGCAACTTCGGCGACAAGGCGCTGAACGCCGAGACCGCCGGCGCCGAGGCCGTCGTCATCTTCAACCAGGGCAACACGGCAGAGCGCACCGCCCTCATCGTCGCCAACGCCGGCACCCTCACGGACGGCACGCCCATCACGCACGGCATCCCCGTCGTGGGTGCGAGCTACGACGACGGCGTCGCGCTGTCGGCGGAGGGGTCGACCGCGCACGTGTTCGTGCCGGCGCCCGAGAACCGCCCGCAGAAGAACGTCATCGCCGAGAAGACCGGCGTGAACGACGACAACGTCGTGATGGCGGGCGCGCACCTCGACTCCGTCGAGGCCGGCCCCGGCATCAACGACAACGGCAGCGGTTCCGCCGCGCTGATCGAGATCGCGCAGAACCTCAGCAAGCTCGAGCCGCAGAACACGATCCGCCTCGCATGGTGGGCCGCCGAGGAGGACGGCCTGCTCGGTTCGGAGGCGTACGTGGCCGGTCTCAGCCAGGAGGAGCAGGACCGCATCGCGCTGTACCTGAACTTCGACATGGTCGCCTCGCCGAACTACATCTTCATGGTGTACGACGGCGACGAGTCCGGCTGGATGGCACCGGCGGGCGTTCCGATCCCCGATGGCTCGATCGAGATCGAGAAGCTCTTCGAGAGCTACTACACCTCGGTCGGCGAGCCGTACGACGACGCGCAGTTCAGCGGTCGCAGCGACTACGACGCGTTCATCCGCGTCGGCATCCCGGCGGGCGGCCTGTTCACCGGCGCCGAGGTCCAGAAGACCGAGGAGCAGGAGTCGATCTGGGGCGGCGTCGCCGGTGAGTCGTACGACCAGTGCTACCACCTCGCCTGCGACACGATCGACAACGTCAACGCGCACGCGCTCGACGTGAACGTGGACGCGATCGCCACTGCGGTGCTGGCCTACTCGTACTCGACCGAGTCGGTCAACGGCGTCATGGGCGTGAACGTGCCCGGCGGCCTCAAGCTGCCGGCACCGGCCGGCCCGGAGGGGACCATCGGCGGCAACGCCGGCGGCCTCGACCCCGACCTCGTCGGCGGTCACGACCACGACCACCACCACGGCTCGACCGAGACCGACTGACCTCGATCGAATCGGCCCAGCGGGGCCCGTCGCGGAAGCGGCGGGCCCCGCTCCCCGTTCGGGCCGCCTCCCCGCGGTACCGTGAGGGCGTGCTCGACTTCCTTGGAAGGCACGACCCGTGGTGGCGGCGCGACGTCGTCGCGGATCGGACGACGGTCGCGGGCGACGACGAAGCCATGCTGCGCGACGCGGCCCTCCCCGACGTCGACTGGCGCGAGTGGCCCTCCGGCACCGAGCGCTTCCGGTCCGCTGCGCCGAGCGGTGGACTCGCGAGCGTCGCGCTCGGCCCCACGGACGGGCCGAGGGTGCTGCTGGTGCCGGGTGCGACGGGGTCGAAGGAGGACTTCCTGCTGCTCGCCCCTCCGCTCGTCCACGCGGGGTTCCGCGTCGAGTCGTTCGACCTCGCCGGGCAGTACGAGTCCGCGGGGGCCGGGCCCTGGAACCTCGATCCGCCACGCGCACGCTACGACGAGCGGTTGTTCGTGGACGACCTGATCGCCGTGCTCGACAGCCGCCTCGCGCCGGCGCACGTCCTCGGCTACAGCTTCGCCGGCACCGTGGCGCAACGGGCCCTGAGCGAACGTCCGGACCGCTTCGCGAGCCTGACGCTCCTCAGCGCGCCCCCGCTCGTCGGCCAGGTGTTCCGGGGCCTGAAGCGGATCGGCCCGATCTCCGGAGCCGCCTCGGCAGCCCAGGGCGCCGGGCTCATGCTCTGGGGCATCCGGAACAACCTGAACCGCGTTCCGCCGGGTCGGCTCGCGTTCGTCCGCGAGCGCTTCGCACTGACGCGCCGTGACAGCGTGACGGACATCATCGGCCTGATGATGCGGACGCCCGACCTGACCGAGCCGACGGCGCGCTCGACGATTCCCAAGCTCGTCGCGGTGGGGGAGCACGACCTCTGGCCGCGATCGCTCCACGAACGGTTCGCGGGCGAGATCGGCGCGCGTCTCGCGGTCTATCGGGCCGGGCACAGCCCGTGCGAGCAGTCGCCGAACCAGCTCGCTCGGGACATGCTGGCGCTCTTCGCGGAGGCGGGACTCACCTCGTGACGGCTCCGGCCGCATCCATGGCGCGACGTCGCTCGGCTCGCCGCCGGCGCGCCGGCCAGGCGCGCCAGTCCACGGCGAGCGTCCGGAAGGCCATGACCAGCCGTCGGCCCAGCTCCTCCGGGCTCTCGAACGGTCGGATCGACACGCCGACGACGAGCGACGGGTCGTACACGACCGTCATGCCCGGCTGCATCCACCAGGAGAGATCGAGGTCGTCGTGCACGTCGGCGCGATCGCGATGCACGAGCGCCCGGAGGACGGACCATGCGTCGCGCCGCAGTGCCGAGTTCGAACCGAAGAGGGGCGGATGACCGAGCACCGCGCCGATGACGGTGAAGTAGCCGCCGAGATAGAGATGACGTGCGATCCATCGCCACGGTCGCGTGCCGCCGTAGAACGTGCCGACGCCGGTGACCGCGGTGGGACGGTCGTCGGATCCCATCCGCTGCTCCACCCGCTCGAGCCAGTCGGGTGCCGGAACGGAGTCCGCATCGAGGCGCGCGAGGATCTCCCCCGTGGCCTCATCGAATCCGGCTGCGGTCGCCGGCCAGATCCCCCGGTGCGGTTGGGCGACCACACGAGCCCCGGCACCCCGAGCGATCGCGGCGGAGTCGTCCGTCGAGCCGTCGTCCACGACGATCACCTCGTCGGGTCTCCGGCTCTGCCCGCGGAGCGCGTCGAGGCAGACCGCCAGGAACGGCGCATCGTTCCGGCACGGGATGACGACCGAGATGGTGCCCATCGAGGCGAAGTCTAGTGTCGCCGTTCCCGGCCGGGAATAGTCCGGCCGGATCATCCGTTCACCTGATTGCATGCAAACGCATGAAACGAGAGAAGGAGCCCAGGAGGGCGACATGCAGTTCGGAATCTTCACCGTCAGCGACATCACGCAGGACCCCACGACCGGCCGGACGCCGAGCGAGGCCGAGCGGATCCAGGCGACGCTGACCATCGCCAAGCACGCGGAGGAGGTCGGCCTCGACGTCTTCGCGCTCGGTGAGCACCACAACCCGCCGTTCTGGTCGTCGTCGCCCACCACGACGCTCGCGTACATCGCCGGGCAGACGAGCACCCTGCAGCTCTCGACCGCCACGACCCTCATCACGACGAACGACCCCGTGAAGCTCGCCGAGGACTACGCGATGCTCCAGCACGTGTCTGGTGGGCGCGCCGACCTCATGCTCGGCCGCGGCAACACCGGCCCGGTCTACCCGTGGTTCGGCAAGGACATCCGCCAGGGCCTGCCCATCGCGATCGAGAGCTACGAGCTCCTGCACCGCCTCTGGCGCGAGGACGTCGTCGACTGGGAGGGCAAGTTCCGCACCCCGCTCCAGGGCTTCACCGCGACCCCGCGCCCGCTCGACGGCGTGCCGCCGTTCGTGTGGCACGGCTCGATCCGCACCCCCGAGGTCGCGGAGCAGGCCGCCTTCTACGGCGACGGCTTCTTCGCCAACCACATCTTCTGGCCGGCATCCCACACCCAGCGCATGATCGCGCTGTACCGCCAGCGCTTCGAGCACCACGGCCACGGCACCGCCGCGCAGGCGATCGTCGGCCTCGGCGGCCAGGCATTCATGCGGAAGAACTCGCAGGACGCGGTGAACGAGTTCCGCCCCTACTTCGACAACGCCCCGGTGTACGGCCACGGCCCGAGCATGGAGGAGTTCACCCAGCAGACGCCGCTCACCGTCGGCAGCCCGCAGCAGGTGATCGACCGCACGCTCGCCTACCGCGACTACGTCGGTGACTACCAGCGCCAGCTCTGGCTCATGGACCACGCCGGCCTTCCGCTCAAGACCGTGCTCGAGCAGCTCGACCTGCTCGGCGAGGAGGTCGTGCCGGTGCTGCGTCGCGAGTTCGCGAAGGACCGACCCGCGGACGTGCCCGACGCGCCGACCCATGCCTCGCTCGTCCGGGCGACGTACGGGGATGCCGCACCGCGCCAGGCGACGCCGAACGCCAACCGCGGCGACAACCTCACCCTGGGCTCGCCCTACCAGGACGGCCCGGGCGCACCGGTGGCCGCCTCGACCGGTTCGGCCTTCGGCCGGGCCGCGACCCGGACGGCGGGTGCACGATGACCGCCAGGAGGATCGTCGTCATCTCGGCCGGGCTCTCGACGCCCAGCTCGAGCCGCCAGCTCGCCGATCGGCTCCTGGCCGACAGCGCCGGACTCCTGCGGGAGCGCGGCGTCGAGGTCGACGCGACGGTGTTCGAGCTGCGCGACCTCGCGCACGACATCACGAACCACCTGCTCATGGGCTTCGCCCCGCCGAAGCTCGAGGAGGCGCTCGACGCGGTCGCCTCGGCCGACGGCCTCATCGTCGTCACGCCGATCTTCACGACGAGCTACGCAGGCCTGTTCAAGTCGTTCATCGACGTGATCGACCCGCAGGCGCTGACCGACCTCCCGGTGCTCATCGGCGCCACGGGCGGCACGCCGCGGCATTCGCTCGCGATCGACTACGCGATCCGGCCGCTGTTCACCTACCTGCACGCCATCCCCGTGACCACCGGCGTCTTCGCCGCGACGGGCGACTGGGGCGGCGGAGGAGACGGCGTCCGGTCGCTGCCGGACCGCATCTTCCGAGGTGCGACCGAGTTCGCCGACCTCGTCGAGCGCACCGACCGCAGCGACATGCTGAGCGACCCGTTCGCGCTCGACCGCCCGATGGGCCACCTGCTCGGGGGCCTCGCGGGGGAGTGACCCCGGAACGTGCATCGGATGCCGCGGCGGGACACGGTCCCGGCCGCGGCATCCGCCCGTCGCGGGGTCGCCCGTCGGCCATCTCGTGCCCACATTTCATGAGAATTGCTCAGTTCACTCTTCACGCGGGACGGCTTCAGGAGTAGCGTCGGCACCGGGAGCGCGGCTTCGTCCGCACACGCCCCTTCTCTCGCCCTACCGGGTCCTCGGACGCGCGCGAGCCGTGGTCGCATCGGCTGCCATCCAGATCGCAACCCGAGAGAAGGACCATCATGTCCATCCGTCGTGCACTCGCCGCGCTCGGCGCGGCCGCCGCGCTCGTCCTGGTCGGCGCGGCCGGACCCGCCATGGCGGGCAACCCGCACTTCATCAAGAACGCCACCTCCGCGCACCTCGACGGCGTGAACCTCGTCGTCGACTTCAAGGAGGCCGGACTGCCCTCCGGCGCGGTCGAGACCGTCGTCGCGAGCGCGGACCTCAGCGCCACCTACTCGTGCGTGAACGGGGGCGGCAACGTGCCGTCCGACCCCAAGAAGACGACCATCGACTCGAGGGTCTCCGAGAGCGGCGAGTTCACCGCCGCCAAGAACGGCAACATCGTCGGCTCGCTGACGCTCATGCCGACGCCCGCAGACGTCGCGCTCGACTGCCCGAACGGGCAGACCGCGACGCTGCTCTCCGTCGTGTGGTCGAACGTGACCGTCGAGGACCTCGACAGCGGCGCGTTCATCGCGGTGAAGGGGACCTTCAGCGCGCCCTGATCGCATCCCACGCCACGGGCCGGGGCGGACGGCGCACGCCGTCCGCCCCGGCCCGTCGTGACCGGCTGCGCCGCGTCAGTCGTCGAGCACGAACGTGACCTCCAGCGTGACCGACCACTCGACGACGCTTCCGCCCTCGACCTTGACCTTCTGCTCCTTCACCCACGCGCCCTTGACGCCGCGAAGCGTCTCGGCAGAGCGGGCGATGCCGACCGCGACCGCGTCCTCGAAGCTCGTCTCGGAGAAGGCGGTGATGGTGGTGACTCGTGCGACCGATGACATGTCGTTCCCCCTCGAACGATTCCGGACGCATCGGAGCATGCGCCCGACTTCCATCATGCGCCGGGCGAGCGGGCGCCGCGAGGGGTTGACCCGTTCGCGACCGGCGCGCGAACGGCATCCGTCGCCTCGGTGAACCCTCGGCGGACGACGGCGACTCGGCTCGTGTCGCGACGCCGCATCGCCCCATGCTGGCGGCGTGAGAGTCGCACTGCTCGCCGAGTCGTTCCTCCCGCACATGAACGGCGTCACGCACTCCCTGCTGCAGGTGCTCGGGCACCTCGAGCGGCAGGGCCACGAGGCGCTCGTCCTCGCTCCGCGGTCCGGCCCCGTCGACCACGGCCTGCACGGCGCGCGCGCGGAGTTCCTCCGCTCGGTGCCGATGCCCGGCTACCCCGAGGTCCGCGTGACCTTCGCGGGCGCTCGCAGGCTCGCGGGCACGCTCGCGGACTTCGACCCCGACGTCGTGCACCTCGCGTCGCCGTTCGTGCTCGGCTGGCAGGGCGTGATCGCCGCCGAGCGCATCGGCGCGCCGAGCGTCGCGGTCTACCAGACGGATGTCCCGGCCTACGCCGAGCGCTACCGCCTGCCCGGCGCGGCCCCGATGCTCGCCAACCACGTGGGCCGGCTGCACCGACGCGCGACCCTCACGCTCGCGCCGTCCTCCGCAGCCGTCGCGCAGCTCGAGGGATACGGCGTCGAGCGACTGCGCCGCTGGGCGCGCGGGGTCGACACCGACCGCTTCCGCCCCGACCGGCGCTCCCTCGAATGGCGCCGTCGCCACGCGGCCGACGACGAGGTCCTCGTCGGGTACGTCGGCCGGCTCGCACCGGAGAAGCAGGTGGAGGACCTCCGCGCGGTGGCCGCGATCGACGGCGTCCGCCTCGTCGTGATCGGCGGCGGTCCGGCGCGCACCGCGCTCGAGACGATGCTCCCGGATGCCGCGTTCACGGGCTTCCTCGGCGGGGACGCGCTCGCCGAGGCGATGGCGAGCCTCGACGTGTTCGTCCACCCCGGCGAGAGCGAGACCTTCTGCCAGACCGTCCAGGAGGCGCTCGCGAGCGGGGTCCCCGTCGTGGCGACCGGGCGCGGCGGACCGCTCGACCTCGTGAGCTCCAGCCGCGACGGCTGGCTGTACCGCCCCGGCGACCTCGACGAGCTGACGGCGCGGGTGCGCGACCTGGCGGGCGACGACGCGAAGCGCCGTGCGTTCGGGCGCGCGGCCCGCGAGGGCGTCGCCGGTCGGAGCTGGTCCGCGCTCGGCGACGAGCTCCTCGGCCACTACGAGCACGCGCGGGACCTCCACCGGGGTGCGCGCACGGGCACGCCCGTCGGCGTGACGGCCCCGGTGGTCGAGCGGATGCCGCGGCGCGAGCCGGACGCGGGCCGGCCGCGCCCGGCGTGGCAGAGGTTCGTCGCCGTGGGCGATTCGGTCACGGAGGGCCTCTGCGACTCGTCGCGGATGGCCGCGGGGGAGTACCGCGGCTGGGCGGACCGGTTGGCGATGCTGCTCGCGCAGTCGGCCGACGGCATCGGCTATGCGAACCTCGCGGTGCGCAGCCGGCGCGTCGCGGACGCCGTCGACGTCCAGCTCCCGCGCGCCCTCGACCTCGGGGCCGACCTCGTCACGGTGCTGATCGGCGGCAACGACCTCGTGCGCGTCGGCGCACGGGCCGAGGCGCTCGCGGATCGCGTCGGCGACGCCGTCGACGGCCTCCGGGGGGTCGGGTGCGACGTGCTCGTCGTGACGCCGTTCCTGCCCGCGCACGCACGGCTCGGTTCGGTCCGGGTCGCGTTCGAGCGGTTCGCCGAGCGCCTCGTCGCCCGCGCCGACGGGGCGGGCGCGATGGTCCTGGACGCCTCCGCCCACGGCGGCCTTACGGCGCGGGGCATGTGGGCCGAGGACCGCGTGCACCTGAACTCCTCAGGCCATCGGGCGCTCGCGTACGCGGCGGCCGACGTCCTGGGCGTGCCGGATGCCGCGGCCCTCGCCGGACTCGACGCGGTGCTCCACGGCGACGCGGACGAGCTCGACGCGCCGCCGCTGCCGGACGCCGAGTGGCTGGTGCGGCATGCGATGCCCTGGGCGGGTCGACGTCTCCTCGGCCGTACGGCCGGGGACGGGCGCGTCGCGAAGCACGACGCGATCGTCCACCTCCGGGGGCGCGACGACGAGCGCGAGCGACGCGGGATCCGCGCGTGATCGGCCGTGCCGCGGCATCCGCTCGCCCGTGCCGCGGGGCGCCCCGCTAGGTCGCGACACGCCGGGCTGGTAGGCTCGGCGAGGATGCCCACGCGGCACCCGCTCAATTCAACACGAGCTCGCACCCTCCCACGGGTGCTTCGGAGCAGGCCGGCAGGAAGCTGGTCCCCTGTGGTGGCTTACCAATCGAGAGCTTGGTGGACTTCTACTGGTGGCCAGCGCTGGTGAGTCATCGACGCGCTGAGATCTGCCTGTTCCCTGCTCCTTGTTCACCTCGCGCGCCACACGGGCGTGCGAGCCGAAACAAAGGAGAGAGACCTCTTGGAAGGTCCTGAAATCACGTTCGCCGAGACGATCATCGACAATGGTCGATTCGGCACCCGCACCGTCCGGTTCGAGACCGGTCGCCTCGCGCAGCAGGCGCAGGGCTCCGCGGCCGCGTACATCGACGACGAGACCATGCTGCTCTCGGCCACGTCGGTGTCGAAGCAGCCGAAGGAGCACTTCGACTTCTTCCCGCTCACGATCGACGTCGAGGAGCGCATGTACGCCGCGGGCCGGATCCCCGGCTCGTTCT
Source organism: Agromyces binzhouensis (assembly GCF_042672355.1). NCBI lineage: Bacteria > Bacillati > Actinomycetota > Actinomycetes > Micrococcales > Microbacteriaceae > Agromyces > Agromyces binzhouensis. The sequence continues at coordinate 352,272 of NZ_JBHXVJ010000002.1, forward strand.
TCCGCCGCGAGGGCCGCCCCTCGACCGAGGCGATCCTCACGTGCCGCCTGATCGACCGCCCCCTGCGTCCCTCGTTCGTCGAGGGCCTCCGCAACGAGGTCCAGGTCGTCGTCACGGTGCTCGCGATCGAGCCCGACGAGCTCTACGACGTGCTCGCCATCAACGCCGCGTCGCTCTCGACGCAGCTGTCCGGCCTGCCGTTCTCCGGCCCGGTCGGCGGCGTGCGCGTCGCGCTCATCGACGGCCAGTGGGTCGCGTTCCCGAAGCACTCGCAGCTCGAGGACGCGGTCTTCAGCATGGTCGTCGCCGGCCGTGTCGTGACCGAGGGCGACGGCTCGCAGGACGTCGCGATCATGATGATCGAGGCCGAGGCCACCGACAACGCCTGGAACCTCATCAAGGCCGGCGCCGTGAAGCCCGACGAGGGCGTCATCGCGCAGGGCATCGAGGCGTCGAAGCCGTTCATCAAGCAGCTCGTCGAGGCCCAGCAGTCGGTCGCGAAGACCGCCGCGAAGCCCACCGCCGACTACCCGACGTTCCCGCCCTACCAGAGCGAGACCTACGACGCCGTCGCCGCGCTCGCCCACGACGAGCTCAAGGGCATCTACCAGATCGCCGGCAAGGTCGAGCGCCAGGACGCCGACGACGCGCTGAAGGCGCGCGTCAAGGAGGCCATCGCCGCCAAGGTCGAGGCGGGCGAGCTGCCCGAGTCGGCCAACGGCGAGGTGTCGGCCGCCTACAAGTCGGTCACCAAGCTCGTGGTCCGCTCGCGGGTGCTCGCCGACGGCGTGCGCATCGACGGTCGCGGCCTGGCCGACATCCGCCCGCTCGACGCCGAGGTGCAGGTCATCCCGCGCGTGCACGGTTCGGCGATCTTCCAGCGCGGCGAGACCCAGATCCTGGGCGTCACCACGCTGAACATGCTCAAGCTCGAGCAGCAGATCGACTCGCTGAGCCCGGTCACCAAGAAGCGCTACATGCACAACTACAACTTCCCGCCCTACTCGACGGGTGAGACGGGTCGCGTGGGTTCGCCCAAGCGCCGCGAGATCGGCCACGGCGCGCTCGCCGAGCGTGCGCTCGTGCCCGTGCTGCCGACGCGCGAGGAGTTCCCGTACGCCATCCGCCAGGTCTCCGAGGCGCTCGGCTCGAACGGGTCGACCTCGATGGGCTCGGTCTGCGCCTCGACCCTGTCGCTGCTCAACGCCGGTGTGCCGCTGCGCGCCCCGGTCGCCGGCATCGCGATGGGACTCATCTCCGACACGGTCGACGGCGAGACCCGCTACGCGGCCCTCACCGACATCCTCGGTGCGGAGGACGCGCTCGGCGACATGGACTTCAAGGTCGCGGGCACGTCGGAGTTCGTCACGGCGATCCAGCTCGACACGAAGCTCGACGGCATCCCCGCCTCGGTGCTCGCGGGTGCGCTGACCCAGGCCAAGGAGGCGCGCACCACGATCCTGCAGGTGCTGAACGCCGCCATCGACGGCCCTGACGAGATGGCGCCCACCGCGCCGCGCGTCATCAGCGTGCAGATCCCGGTCGACAAGATCGGCGAGCTGATCGGCCCGAAGGGCAAGACGATCAACGGCATCCAGGACGAGACCGGTGCCGACATCTCGATCGAGGAGGACGGCACCGTCTACATCGGCGCGACCGACGGCCCCTCGGCCGAGGCCGCCCGTGCCGCCGTGAACGCGATCGCCAACCCGACCAACCCCGAGGTCGGCGAGCAGTTCCTGGGTACGGTCGTGAAGATCGCCGCCTTCGGCGCCTTCATCTCGCTGCTGCCCGGCAAGGACGGCCTGCTGCACATCTCCGAGGTGCGCAAGCTCGCCGGCGGCAAGCGCGTCGAGAACGTCGACGACGTGCTCGGCGTCGGGCAGAAGATCCTCGTCGAGATCACCAAGATCGACGACCGCGGCAAGCTCTCGCTCGCGCCGGTCATCGCGGAGGAGGCCGACACCAACGGCCGTGCCGCGACCGGCGAGCACGCCGAGGCTCCCGCCGAGGGCGCCGACGCGTAAGCGCAGGTCCTTCCACCGGATGCCCGTCCCGATTCGTCGGGGCGGGCATCCGTCGTCCGGGGCCGGCGACGGGCACGCCGCGCGTCCGGCCCGCAGGCGGCTGGGATCGCGCGCTAGCTGCGCGTGTCGCCCGCGGCCGCGACGATGCCGCGCATGACGTTCCAGTAGCCGACGGGTGCGACGCGGGTGACGAGGTCGCTGAGACGCGAGTCGCGTCCGATGAACACGCGCGGGCGTCGTCGCACGATGCCGTCGACGATGCGCTCGGCGGCCTGGGCCGGGGTGGTGCGGTAGAGCGCGGACTGCGCATCGGCGGCGCGCGCGGCAGCGCCCGGCGCGACGGCGGCCGCGACGCGGGCATGGTGGATGATCCCGGTCTGCACGCCGCCCGGGTAGATCGCCGACACGGTGACGTCCGTCGTCTCGAGCTCGTGGCGGAGCGCATCGGTGAAGCCGCGCACGGCGAACTTCGAGGTGACGTAGGGGACGCGACCCGACGGTGCGGCGAGCCCGTACAGGCTCGACACGTTGGCGATGTGCGCGTCGCCCGCCGACGCGAGCGCCGGCAGGAAGGCCTTCGTCATCGCGACCGTGCCCCACAGGTTGATGTCGACCACCCAGCGGAACTCGTCGAGCGTCGCCTGGTCGAAGCTGCCGAGCATCGACACGCCCGCGCAGTTGAGCAGGATGCTCGGCGCCTGCTCGTGCGCCGCGGCGACCGCGACGGGCAGGGACGCCACGGCGTCGAGGTCGGCGAGGTCGATCGTGTGGGCGCTGACGGCGACCCCGCGGCCGCGAAGGTCGGTCGCGAGCGATCCGAGCGCATCGGGGTCGCGGTCGACCACCGCGAGCGAGCACCCGCGCGAGGCCAGCAGCTCGGCCGACGCCCGGCCCATTCCGCTTCCGGCTCCGGTGACGACGGCGAGTCGTCCGTCGAGCTGCAGGGGGCGTCGCCGGGACATGGTGCTCCTTCGCGGGGTGTTTCGGGCAGTCCACCCTGACACGACCGGCGCGCCGATCCAAACCCGAGCGGCGTGCGCGATCGGCCGCGTCGCCCCCGCGCCACATCATCGTCAGTGCTCGAGCAGCGGCCGCAATCGGAAGGGGATGAGCTCGCCCATCGCGAGCGAGGTCTCAGTGCGCTCGACGCCCTCGATCGCGAGGATCGCCTCGTCGATGCGGAACAGGTCGTGCGCGTCGCGGCAGACGACCCGCACGAGCAGGTCGATCTGGCCGGAGAGGCCGTGCGCCTGGATCACCTCGGGGATCTCGGAGAGCGCGTCGACGACCTCGGCGAGCACCTTCTGCCGCGCGTGCACCGCCACGAACGCCTCGAGCGGGTAGCCGAGCGGGCTCGGATCGATGCTCCGCTCGAACGAGAGGAACGCGCCGGATGACTCCAGCCGGGCCATCCGCGCCTGGACGGTGTTCCGGCTCATCCGAAGCCGTTCGGCGAGCGCGACGACCGTCGCCCGGGGGTCGGTGGCGAGGGCACTGAGCAGTGCTCGGTCGACAGGGTCGTAGCCGGTCATATCGACACACGTTAGCACCCGCATCCCCCGTGGCACTATGCAACATGCTCAATCCGAGCGTCGTTGCTTGAGCCGAATGCCAGATCGTCGTACCCTGCGAGTACCCGGCATCGGCGCCGGTGCGAGGCTGCCCACAAGGCGGCCGAGCCGACACGGAGGTTCGACGATGACCCCTTCCGACCGAGAGGCGACCGGGCTGCTCACCCGCCCCGACGACCTCGTCCGACTCCTCGACGCGACCGGCGGTCGCCACGCGAACCCCGAGTTCGATCCGTGGGTCGCCGACGTCGACCGCGACGCACTCATCGACCTGCACCGCGACATGGTCGTGGTCCGCCGTCTCGACTCCGAGGCCACCGCGCTGCAGCGCCAGGGCGAGCTCGGCCTGTGGCCGCCGCTCGCCGGCCAGGAGGCCGCCCAGATCGGCTCCGCCCGCGCACTGCACGACGACGACTTCGTGTTCTCCAGCTACCGCGAGCACGCGGTGGCGTGGTTGCGCGGCGTCCGCCCCGACGAACTGCTCAGCGTGTGGCGCGGCTCCGCGGCATCCGGTTGGAACCCCTTCGAGAAGCGCATGGCGATCCCGCAGATCATCATCGGCGCACAGTCGCTGCACGCGGTCGGCTGGGCCATGGGCGCCAGGTGGGAGGACTCCGACGCGGCGTCGATCGCCTACTTCGGCGACGGCGCGACGAGCGAGGGCGACGTGAACGAGGCACTCGTGTTCGCCTCGACCTTCGATGCGCCCGTCGTGTTCTTCTGCCAGAACAACGGCTGGGCGATCTCCGAGCCGGTCGGGCTGCAGTCCAAGCAGCCGCTCGCGCGGCGCGCCGACGGCTTCGGCATGCCCGGCATCCGCGTCGACGGCAACGACGTGCTCGCGGTGCTCGCCGTCACCCGCTGGGCGCTCGACCGTGCGCGCAGGGGCGAAGGCCCCGCGTTCATCGAGGCCGTGACCTACCGCATGGGCCCGCACACCACGGCCGACGACCCCAAGCGCTACCGCACCGACGACGAGCTCGCCGCGTGGCGCGAGCGCGACCCGATCACGCGCCTGCACGCGCTGATCGCGGCATCCGGTGCCGACATCGACGCCGTCGACGCCGACGCGAAGGCCGCGGCCGACCGCGCCGCGGCAGAGCTCCGCGCCGGCCTCACGGCGATCCCCGACCCGGAGCCCATGAGCGTGTTCGACCACGTGTACGCCGAACCCAACAGCCACCTCGAGCGCCAGCGCGAGCGCTACGCGCGGTACCTGGCCATGTTCGACGAGGAGGGGGAGCGATGACGACCATCACCTTCGGCAAGGCGATCAACGAGGGACTGCGCCGAGCCCTCGCCGAGGACGACAAGGTCGTGCTCATGGGCGAGGACATCGGCACCCTCGGCGGCGTGTTCCGCATCACCGACGGCCTCCAGGCCGAGTTCGGCGAGCACCGGGTCGTCGACACCCCGCTCTCCGAGGCCGGCATCATGGGCACGGCCGTCGGCCTGGCCTATCGCGGGTTCCGACCCGTGGTCGAGATCCAGTTCGACGGCTTCGTGTACCCCTCGTTCGACCAGATCGTCACGCAGGTCGCGAAGCTGCACTACCGCTCGCGCGGGACGGTGCGGATGCCGATCGTCGTCCGCATCCCGTTCGGCGGCGGCATCGGCGCGGCCGAGCACCACTCCGAGTCGCCCGAGGCGTACTTCACGCACACGGCCGGACTGCGCGTCGTGGCGTGCTCGAACCCCGCCGACGCGTACGTGATGATCCGCCAGGCGATCGCGAGCGACGACCCGGTGATCTTCCTCGAGCCGAAGCGCCGATACCACGTCAAGGGCGAGGTCGACCTCGACGCGAACCTCGCCGACGCGCGGCCGATGGGCGTCGCGACGACGGTCGCCGCGGGCGACGACGTGACGCTCGTCACGTACGGCGCGCTCGTGCAGACCGCGAAGGACGCCGCGACCGCCGCCGCGGAGGAGGGCGTGTCGATCGAGGTCATCGACCTGCGCTCGCTCGCACCCGTCGACTACGCGACGATCGAGTCCTCGGTGCGCCGCACCGGGCGGCTCGTCGTCGCGCACGAGGCCGGCGAGCAGGGCGGCGTCGGCGCCGAGATCGCCGCCGCGATCACCGAGCGCTGCTTCGAGTACCTCGAGGCCGCTCCCGTGCGCGTGACCGGGCACGACATCCCGTACCCGCCGGCCAAGCTCGAGCAGCACCACCTGCCCGACCTCGATCGGATCCTCGACGGCGTCGACCGAGCCCTCGGCCGGCCGAACTCCCTCTCGGACGTGACGGAGGTGGACGCGTGAGCACCATCCGCGACTTCGCGCTGCCCGACCTCGGCGAGGGACTCACCGAGTCCGAGATCGTGGCCTGGCGCGTCCAGGTCGGCGACCACGTCGAACTCAACCAGATCATCGCCGACGTCGAGACCGCGAAGGCGGTCGTCGAGCTGCCCTCGCCCTTCGAGGGGACCGTGACCGCGTTGCACGCGGCCGAGGGCGAGACCGTGAACGTCGGCGAGAAGCTGTTCTCGTGCGACACGGGCGGCGGCGACGCCGCGGCGCCGGCCGAGTCGACGACGGAGGCCGCGTCGGCCACCGGCACGTCCGCGGGCGCCGCGTCCGCACGCGAGGCCGCCCCCGCGCCGGCCGAACCCGCCGAGACGCGCGAGCCCACGCTGGTCGGCTACGGCGCGGGCGCCGAGCGCGGGCCGAAGCGTCGCGCCCGGCGACTCGGCGGTTCGGCGCTCCGGGACGACCTCGTTCCGGCGCCGCCGGAGCACGATCGCATCGAACCCGACACGGCGACGCACGCGGGCGGTTCCGGCGGAGGGGACGACACGGGCCGCGGCGAACGACCGCGATCGACCCCGCCCGTGCGCAAGCTCGCACGTGACCTCGGCGTCGACCTCGAACGGGTCGTCGGCACCGGCGAACGCGGACTCATCACGCGATCGGACGTCGAGGCCGCGGCATCCGCCGGCACGGACGCCCCGGCGGAAGCCGTATCGGAACCGACGCGCGCCGCACGCGAGGCCGCGCCCGCCGAGACGCGCATCCCGATCAGGGGCGTCCGGAAGCACACGGCGGCCGCGATGGTCCGCAGCGCGTTCACGGCACCGCACGTCACCGAGTTCCTCACGGTCGACGTGACGGCGACGATGGAGCTGCTCGCCGGCATCCGTGCCGACCGTGCCTACTCGGGTCACAAGGTGACGCCGCTCACGGTCGTCGCCAAGGCGCTCTGCATCGCCGCGGGCCGCACGCCCGAGCTCAACTCGCGCTGGGACGAGGACGCGCAGGAGATCGTGCGCTTCGGCGGAGTGAACCTGGGCATCGCCGCGGCGACCGAGCGCGGGCTCGTCGTCCCGAACGTCAAGGATGCCGGGCGGATGACGCTCCTCGAGCTCGCGGATGCCATCGCCCGGCTCGCCGAGACCGCACGCGCGGGTCGGACGGCGCCGGCGGACCTGTCCGGCGGCACCATCTCGATCACGAACATCGGCGTGTTCGGGATCGACGCGGGCACGCCGATCCTCAACCCGGGCGAGGCGGCGATCCTCGCGATGGGCGCGGTGCGCCGCACGCCGTGGGAGCACCGCGGCGAGATCGCGCTCCGCGACGTGATGACGCTCTCGCTCTCGTTCGACCATCGGCTGGTCGACGGCGAGCAGGGGTCGCGGTTCCTGTCCGACATCGGTCGGATCCTGCGCGACCCCGGCCTCTCGCTCACGATGATCTGAGGCACGCCGTCCCTCGACGGATCACCCTGTCCTTCGACCGATCGCCCTGTCCCTCGACGGATCGCCCTGTCCTTCGACGGATCGCCCTGTCCCCGACGGGAGGAACTTCTCCGACCGGCCCGGCGTGTCGCTGCGCGACGCGCCGCGGCGCGCGAGGAAGTTCCTCCCGTTCACAGGAGAGGGGGGTGGCGGGCGGCCCGGCGGGCGAGCAGCATGGCCGGATGGACCGTCATACGCTGCTGTCCCGCGAGGATGTCGCGACCGACCTCGAGGGCTCCGGATTCCGCCACGACGGCGAACGGCTGACCGCCGAATTCCGCACCGCGGATTTCGCCGGCGCCGTGCGCCTGCTCGATACCGTCGCGGTCCAGGCGGATTCGATGAATCACCATCCGGATGTGCATCTCGGATGGGGCCGAATCGAATTCGATCTCCTGTCGCACGATGTCGGCGGGGTGACCGCCCGTGATGTCGCGCTCGCGCGACGGATCGGCGAGATCGCGGCCGAGCAGGGGGCTGTGGCGAGCTGAGCCGCACTCGGGCGTCGCATGCCGGCACCTCGCCGTGATTCCGGGTGTCGCGGGTCGAGGAGCCGTTGCCGTGAATTCGACCAATTGTCAAGTCGACGGAGAATTCTCCACATCCGGCGTGAATTCGAGCAATTCCCATGGATTCGTCCTTATGCTCGGAATAGCCCGTCACCCAGAGAATCCCGCGGAACCCACCGCAGAAACGGAAGTGCACAATGGCAAAGCGCGTGGTCGAGACGCTCATCGACGATCTCGACGGCAGCGACGCCGACCGGACCCTGTCGTTCGCATTCGACGGCGACCAGTACTCCATCGACCTCTCCTCGGCGAACATCGACAAGCTCGAGGCGGCACTCGCGCCCTACATCGGCGCGGCGCGCAAGACCGCGGCGCGCGGCGGCGCGACGCGTCGCCGTGGCGGCTCGGCCGGCGCCGGCGACACCAAGGACGCGCGCGAGTGGCTGCGCTCGAACGGCCACCAGGTGTCCGACCGCGGCCGCATCCCCGCGCCGCTCATGGAGCTCTACCGCAACCGCTGAGCCGAGTCGCGCGACCGCTGCCGGCACCGCACGCCGGCGGCGCCGCCGGCTCATCGCAGTTCGAGCACGACCTCGTCGATCTCGGCGCCGCGGGCGTCGGCGTAGGCGCGGTCACGACCCACCTCGACGAAGCCGAGCTTGTCGAGCACCGCGATGGATGCCGAGTTGTCGGCTGCGGCACGAGCGCGCACCGGTCGCGGCTGCGTGTCGAGGAACAGCCTCACGGCTCGCGTCGCGATCCCGCGACCCCACTCGTCTCGATCGATCCAGTACGTGATCTCGGGGGCGCGCGTCTCGTCGTCGATCCACCGGGCGACGCTGCCGACGATGCGGCCGTCGCAGCGGACGGTCCGCGCATCGACGTCCTCGCGGGCGAACAGCTTCGCCCAGTGCGCGTCGAAGGCCGCGCGATCCGATGGATCCGCGGCCGTGAACGCCGCCATGCGGTTCGCCTCGGGATCGAGTCGGATTCGGAACAACTCGTCGAGATCGCCCGCGCGGGTCGCGCGCAGGGTCACGACGTGAGGCTCGACCATGCCATGTCCTCCAGGATGCTGCGGACCACCCTGTCCGCGGGTCGGCGCCCATGGATGCGGGCGCTGTGGGGGGTCGAGTTGATCAGTCCGAAGGCGGCGTGTGCCCGGATGCGCAACTCGGATTCGGCCCGGTCGGGCCTCAGGCGGGCGAGCACGCCCACCCACAGTTCGACGTAGGAGCGCTGCAGGCGACGGACCTCGTGCGCGTCGGCGTCGCCGAGGCTGTCGAGGTCGCGATCCTGCACGCGGATGACGTCGGCGTTCGCGAGCGCGAAGTCGACGTGGAAGCGGATGAGGGCGCGGAGCGCCTCGTCGGGCGCGGCGACCTCATCGACCGTGCGACGGCCGCCGTCGAGCAGGCCCCGGCTGGCGTCGAGGAGGATCGCGGCGAGCACCGCGGCCTTGCCCGGGAAGTGGCGGTAGACGGCGGGCCCCGACACGCCGGCGGCCTGTCCGAGTTCCTCGAGCGTCACGCCGGGGTAGCCGCGCTCGGCGAACAGCCGTGCGGCCGCGGTGAGCAGCGCCGCGCGACGATCGGCCTTGGCGCGGCCGCGCTCGGTGAGCGTCTCGGACAGGGGGCACCTCCGGGGCATTCGGTGAATGCACACTAACCGACATGGGAGCGGGCGGCAAGCGCGATGCGGGCTCGGCGACTTCGGCACCGAGCCCGATGCCAGACTGCCGGGCGCTCAGCGCGCCGTCGCCGCGGCGGCCTCTCGGACGAGTCGCACGGCCTCCGCCGCCCCGCGGTTCCAGGGGGTCCCGTGGCCGGGCAGCACCCAATCGGCATCCGTCGCCGCGAGCCGGTCGAGCGAGTCGAGCGCTGCGTCGGGCGAGTCGGTGAACGGAGCCGGCTGCGGGCCCCGGCGGCCCGTGAGCACGTGGCGGGTGGTGAGGGCGTCGCCGACGGCGATCGCGCCGAGTGCGGGGGAGTGGACCGCGATGCTGCCCGGCGAGTGACCGGGCATGGCGATGATCTCGGGCGACCCGGGAAGGTCGGCGAGGTGCTCGCCGCCCTCGAGCGTGCGGGCATCGGCGAGGTACTCGGTCCTCGCGCCGCCCTTCGCGAGGGCGTAGGCGAAGAAGCGCACGACCGGCCAGGGGCGGATGCCGCGGCCGAACGAGGCGGCGGGCCTGTCGCCCCCCTTCGCCCGGTCGAGGTCGGCGGCGTGCACGTAGACGGGCACGCCGTGGTCGCGGCGGAGGCGCTCGGCGAAGCCGAGGTGGTCGGTGTCGCCGTGCGTGAGGATGACCGCGCGCACGTCGTCGATCGTGAGGCCCGCGTCGGCGAGTTCGGCGACCAGGTCGCCGTAGTGCCCGGCGAGCCCCGCGTCGACGACGGTCACGCCGCGCCCGTCGATGAAGAGGTAGGACGCGACGATCTCGTTGCCGACGCGCCGGAGTCCCGGTGAGAGTTGCATGATGGCTACGATACATAGCTATGATGGCTAGTGTCAATAGCCATGAAGGAGGCGGACATGCCGGCACCCGCGAAGGTCACGCATGATGCGTTGCGAGCCGAGGCCCGCCTGATCCTCGAGCGCGACGGTCAGCAGGGCCTCACGATGCAGGCCGTCGCCGCCGGACTCGGCGTGCGGGCGCCGTCGCTCTACAAGCACCTGCGCGACCGCGACGCGCTCGTGCGGCTCGTCGCGGAGGACGTCGCGGTCGAGCTCGGGGAGCGGATGGAACGGGTGCTCGCCGCCGAGCCCGACGCGGCCGACGCGGTGCGTGCGATCGCGGCATCCGCCCGCCGGTTCGCGCGCGAGAACCCGCACGGCTACGGCCTCGTCTTCGGGCCGCTGCCCGAATCGTCGCGGGCGCGCGGATCCGCCATGGAGCGGGCGAGCGCGCCGATCCTCGAGGCGGCGCGCAGGCTCTCGGGCGAGGCACGTGCGCTCGATTCCGCGCGCACGATCACCGCGTGGATGCACGGCTTCACGAGCATGGAGCTCGCGGGGGCGTTCCGCCTCGGCGGCTCGGTCGACGATGCCTGGTCGTACGGACTCGACCACCTCGTCCGCGCCCTCGCCGCGCCCGCGTGAGCGTCGGCTTGCGGAACTCGGTGAATGGTCGCTAACATGAATCCCGGTTAGCGAACGTTCACCGAAGCGATCGCACGCACGCCACGACGGAGAGGCGGAACGGGAGCGGATGCACACCATCACGAGCGCGGTCGACGCGGCGTCCGACGCCGCGCGCGCCAACGCCGACGCGCACGCCGTCCTGGTCGAGGAGCTTCGCGAGCGGCTCCGCGTCGCCGCCCTCGGCGGGCCCGACGCATCCCGCGACCGCCACGTCGCGCGCGGCAAGCTGCTCCCGCGCGACCGCGTCGACCGACTGCTCGACGAGGGCAGCCCCTTCCTCGAGCTCGCGCCGCTCGCCGCGGGCGACCTGTACGACGACGACACGCCCGCCGCAGGCGTCATCGCGGGCGTCGGCCTCGTGCACGGGCGCCCGGTCATGGTCGTCTGCAACGACGCGACCGTCAAGGGCGGCACCTACTATCCGATGACCGTCAAGAAGCACCTGCGCGCGCAGGAGGTCGCCCTCGAGAACCGCCTGCCGTGCGTCTACCTCGTCGACTCCGGAGGCGCGTTCCTGCCCAAGCAGGACGAGGTGTTCCCCGACCGCGACCACTTCGGACGCATCTTCTACAACCAGGCCAACCTCTCCGCGAGGCGGATCCCCCAGATCGCGGCGGTCATGGGCTCGTGCACGGCCGGCGGCGCGTACGTCCCGGCGATGAGCGACGAGACCGTGATCGTGCGCGACCAGGGCACGATCTTCCTCGGGGGCCCGCCGCTCGTGAAGGCCGCGATCGGCGAGGTCGTCACCCCCGAGGAGCTCGGCGGCGGCGAGCTGCACGCCCGCACCTCGGGCGTCACCGACCACCTCGCCGAGGACGACGAGCACGCGCTCGAGATCGTCCGCGACATCCTCACGACCCTGCCGCCCGTGCCCCAGCGCGCATGGGCCGTGCGCGAGCCGCGCGAGCCCGCGGTCGACCCGTCGACCCTCACGGCGGCCGTGCCCGTCGACGTGCAGCAGCCCTACGACGTGCGGGAGGTCATCGCCCGACTCGTCGACGGCAGCGAGTTCCACGAGTTCAAGAAGGAGTACGGCGACACGCTCGTCACCGGCTTCGCCTGGATCGACGGGCACCCCGTCGGCATCGTGGCGAACAACGGCGTGCTCTTCAGCGAGTCCGCCATGAAGGGCGCGCACTTCATCGAACTCTGCGACCAGCGGGGGATCCCGCTGGTGTTCCTCCAGAACATCTCGGGCTTCATGGTCGGCCGCGACGCCGAGGCCGGCGGCATCGCCAAGCACGGCGCCAAGATGGTCACCGCGGTGGCCACGACCCGCGTGCCGAAGTTCACGGTCGTGATCGGCGGCTCCTTCGGCGCCGGCAACTACTCGATGTGCGGCCGGGCGTACTCGCCCCGCTTCCTCTGGATGTGGCCCAACGCGCGGATCTCCGTCATGGGCGGCGAGCAGGCGGCATCCGTGCTCTCGACCGTCAAGCGCGACCAGATGGCCGTGCGCGGCGAGGACTGGTCCGCCGACGCCGAGGAGGCATTCAGGGCGCCGGTCCGCGCGCAGTACGACGCACAGGGAAGCCCGTACCACTCCACGTCGCGGTTGTGGGACGACGGCGTCATCGCGCCCGGCGACACCCGCACCGTGCTCGCGCTCGCCCTCGAGCTCGCCAGCCGCACCCCGCTGCCCGAGCCCCGCTTCGGCCTGTTCAGGATGTGATGGGAATGTTCGACCGTGTCCTCGTGGCCAACCGCGGCGAGATCGCCGTCCGGATCATCCGCACGCTGAAGCGCCTCGGAATCCACGCGATCGCCGTGTACTCCGACGCCGACGCCGGGGCGCCGCACGTCGCGCTCGCCGACGAGGCCGTGCGCATCGGTCCGGCCCCGGCGGCCGAGAGCTACCTCGACCCCGCGCGCATCGTGCGCGCCGCGCTCGCCACGGGTGCGCAGGCGATCCACCCGGGCTACGGCTTCCTGTCGGAGAACGCGGCGTTCGGCCGCGCCTGCGCCGAGGCCGGCATCGTCTTCGTCGGGCCGGGAGCGCTCGCACTCGAGGTCATGGGCGACAAGATCCGTGCGAAGCGGCACGTCGAGGCGTCGGGCGTGCCCGTCGTGCCCGGGGTCAGCGAGCCCGAGGCGACCGACGACGAACTCCTCGACGCGGCGCCGCTCGTCGGGTTCCCGATCCTCGTGAAGCCGTCCGCCGGCGGCGGCGGCAAGGGCATGCAGGTCGCGCGCGACCAGGCGGAGCTCGAGCACGCGCTGCCCGCGGCCCGGCGCGTGGCCCGTGCCGCGTTCGGCGACGACACGCTCCTGCTCGAACGCTTCGTCGAACGTCCTCGCCACATCGAGGTGCAGGTCCTCGCCGACGCGCACGGGAACGTGATCCACCTGGGCGAACGCGAGTGCTCCCTCCAGCGCCGCCACCAGAAGGTCGTCGAAGAGGCGCCGTCACCGCTGCTCGACGCCGCGACGCGCGAGCGCATCGGCGCCGCGGCGTGCGACGCCGCCCGCAGCGTGGACTACCTCGGCGCCGGCACCGTCGAGTTCCTGGTCTCGGACGCCGCCCCCGACGAGTTCTTCTTCATCGAGATGAACACCCGCCTCCAGGTCGAGCACCCGGTCACCGAGCTCGTCACGGGCGTCGACCTCGTCGAGCAGCAGTTGCGCATCGCGTCGGGCGAGCCGCTCGCGATCGGGCAGCACGACGTGCGCATGACCGGGCATGCGATCGAGGCCCGCGTCTACGCGGAGAGCCCCGAGCGCGGGTTCCTGCCGTCGACCGGCGACGTGCTCGCATGGCGTGCACCGTCCGGGGAGGGCGTACGCGTCGACGCGGGCATCCGCGAGGGCCAGCGCATCACGGCCGACTACGACCCCATGATCGCCAAGGTCATCGCCCACGGAGACGACCGCGACGAGGCGCTCGAACGGCTCGATGCCGCACTCGCCGACACGGTGCTGTTGGGCGTCGAGACGAACGTGGCGTTCCTGCGGACGCTCCTCGCGCACCCCGACGTGCGCGCCGGGCACCTGGACACCGGGCTGATCGACCGCCTTCCCGAGGCGACCGCAGCGGGTGCGATCGCGGACGCCGGGAGCGATCCGGCGACGGGTTCGACGTCCGATCCGCTCGAGCAGGTCGCCCGCGCCGCGCGCGAGCGGAACGCGCGTGCCGCGGCGGCCGGCGACCACGCGTGGCACCGCGCCCGCGGCTGGCGGATCGCCGCAGGGCCCGAATCGCCGGGATCCGTGCGCGCCGACGGCGGCCGCTCGACCGTCGCGACCTCCGACGACGGCACGGTGTGGGTGCACCTGGACGGCCGCACCGCGTCGTTCGCACGCCTCGACCGACGGGCCGCGCTCGACGCGCGCCTCGCCCTGCTCGAGCGCGGCGGGAGCGCCGATCCCGAGCTGCGCGCGCCCATGCCCGGCAGCGTCACGACGCTGCTCGTCGCGGACGGCGACCGCGTCGCGGCCGGACAGGCCGTGCTCGCGATCGAGGCCATGAAGATGGAGCATCGCGTCACCGCGACCGTCGCCGGAGTCGCGCGCATCCGCGTCGCCGTCGGCGATCAGGTCGCGCGCGACCAGGTCGTCGCGCGCGTCGAACCCGGCACCGACGATGACGGGGCCGACTCCGCGGCATCCGACGAACGACCCCGGGGCGGCGCACACGACGCCGCCGTCCCGAACGCATCCCACCAGGAATGAGGAGCACCATGCACGACCTGACCGACGAGGAACAGCAGCTGTACGACATGGTCTGCGAGTTCGCCGACACCGTCGTGGCCCCGCAGGCGTACGAGGCCGATCGCACGCACGAGCTCTCGATGGACGTCGTCGCGCAGATGGGCGAGCTCGGGCTCTTCGGCCTGCCGTTCCCCGAGGAGGTCGGAGGGCAGGGCGGCGACTACATGGCGCTGTGCCTCGCGATCGAAGCGCTCGCCCGGGTCGACCAGTCGGTCGCGATCACCCTCGAGGCCGGCGTCGGCCTCGGTGCCATGCCGATCTTCCGCCACGGCACCGACGAGCAGAAGGCGGAGTTCCTGCCGGACCTCGTGGCAGGTCGCGCCCTCGCCGGCTTCGGCCTGACCGAGCCCGAGGCCGGTTCCGACGCCGGCGCGACCCGCACGACGGCCGTCCTCGACGGCGACGAGTGGGTCGTGAACGGATCCAAGCAGTTCATCACCAACTCGGGCACGCCGATCACCTCGTTCGTCACCGTCACCGCCGTGACGGGGGAGCGCACGCGTCCCGACGGCTCCACTGCGAAGGAGCTCTCCACCATCATCGTGCCGAACGGCACCCCCGGGTTCACCGTCGGGCCCGGCTACGACAAGTCCGGATGGCGCGCCTCGGACACCCATCCGCTGACCTTCGACGACGTCCGGGTGCCGGCCGCGAACCTGCTCGGCGAGCGCGGGCGCGGCTTCGCGAACTTCCTGCAGGCGCTCGACGAGGGCCGCATCGCGATCGCCGCGCTCGCGACGGGCGCGGCGCAGGGCTGCCTCGACGAGGCCCTGGCCTACGCGAAGACCCGCAACGTCTTCGGCGTGCCGATCGCGAGCCACCAGTACATCGCGTTCACCATCGCCGGCATGCAGGCCCGCGTGCACACCGCCCGCCTCGCCTGGCACGACGCGGCGCGGCGCGCCGACGCAGGGCTGCCGTTCAAGAAGGAGGCGGCGATCGCGAAGCTCGTCTCGAGCGACGCGGCGATGCTCAACGCCCGCGACGCGACCCAGATCTTCGGCGGCATGGGCTTCATGAACGAGACGACCGTGGCCAGGCACTACCGTGACTCGAAGATCCTGGAGATCGGCGAGGGCACGAACGAGGTGCAGCTCATGGTCATCGCGCGCGAG
Source organism: Agromyces binzhouensis (assembly GCF_042672355.1). Classification (NCBI taxonomy): domain Bacteria; kingdom Bacillati; phylum Actinomycetota; class Actinomycetes; order Micrococcales; family Microbacteriaceae; genus Agromyces; species Agromyces binzhouensis. Next base: position 368,089 of record NZ_JBHXVJ010000002.1, read on the forward strand.
CTCGGGCTGGCCGCGTAGGCGGCGCGACCGCCGAGGGAGGAGGGAGCGTCATGACGGATGCCGAGATGCGCGAGGTCGTCCAGCGCGGACTCTGGTTCGAGGAGTTCGAGGAGGGCGTGCGCTACCTGCACCGTCCCGGTCGCACGGTGACGGAGGCCGACAACGTCCTGTTCACGACGCTCACCATGAACCCGCAGCCGCTGCACCTCGACGCCGCGTGGTCGGCGCGCCAGCCGTTCGGCCGCGTCCTCGTGAACTCGCTCTTCACGCTGTCGACCCTCGTCGGCCAGTCGGTGGGGCAGCTCACGCAGGGCACGCTCGTCGCCAACCTCGGGTTCGGCGCGGTCGCGTTCCCGAACCCGGTCTTCGTGGGCGACACCCTCTACGGCGAGAGCGTCGTCGAGTCCAAGCGCCTGTCGTCGTCTCGTCCCGGCGAGGGCATCGTGGTGCTCGGCCACACCGCCCGGAACCAGGACGGAGCGGTGGTCGCGACGGCGTCGCGCACCATGCTCGTCTGGACCCGCGACGCCGGTGAGCAGCAGGCGGACCGCGATGGCGGGGTGAGCGGATGACGCACCCGCCCTTCCCGTTCGGACCAGCCCTGCTGTTCTGCCCGGCCGACCGGCCCGACCGGTACGCGAAGGCGGCGGAGCGCGCCGACGCGGTGATCCTCGACCTCGAGGACGCCGTGGCCGAGGTCGGGAAGTCGGCGGCGCGCGAGTCGCTGGTGGCGAACCCGGTCGATCCCGCACGGGTCATCGTGAGGGTGAACCCGGCATCCACGCCGCACTTCGCCGACGACATCGCCGCGTTGCGACGGACCTCCTATCGCACGGTCATGCTCGCCAAGTGCGAGGGCACGGTCGACCTCGTGGCGCTCGAGGACTTCGACGTGATCGCGCTGTGCGAGACCGCACGCGGCGTGCTCGCCGCGCCCGAGATCGCGTCGGTGCCGATCGTCTCCGCGCTCATGTGGGGTGCGGAGGACCTCGTCGCCTCGCTCGGCGGCGCCTCGAGCCGCCACCCCGACGGCCGATACCGCGACGTCGCGCGACACGCCAGGTCCCAGGTGCTGCTCGCGGCCGGCGCGCACGGCGTGGCGGCGATCGACGCGGTGCACCTCGACCTCGCCGACGCGGACGGCCTCCGCGCCGAGGCCGAGGACGCGGCCGCGCTCGGCTTCGCCGCCACGGCGTGCGTGCATCCGGGCCAGGTCGAGGTCGTCCGGGCGGCGTACGCTCCCAGTGGCGAGCGCTTGGAGTGGGCGCGCGCGCTGCTCGCCGAGGCTGCCGTGCGCGAGCGCGACGGCGTGTTCGCCTTCCGCGGGCAGATGGTGGATGCGCCGCTCCTGCACCAGGCGGAGGCGGTCGTGCGACGGGACCGAGCCCATGGCGGGTCCGGGGAAGGGACAGGAGCCTGATGAAGATCATCGTCCTCGTGAAGGAGGTCCCCGACACCTGGGGGGAGCGCAAGCTCGACCTCGAGACGGGACTCGCGGATCGCGCCGCCGGCGAGGTGGTGCTCGACGAGATCGGCGAGCGGGCGCTCGAGGTGGCGCTCGCCCACGCCGACGCCCACGACGGCACCGAGGTGGTGGTCATGTCGATGGGGCCCGAGAGCGCTGCGACGACGATCCGGAAGGGCCTGGCGATGGGAGCCGCGTCGGCCGTGCACATCGCCGACCCGGCGCTGGCGGCCGCGGACCTGGGACTGACCGCCCGGACCCTGGCTGCCGCGATCCGGCGATCGGGGTTCGACCTCGTGATCACCGGCAACCTCTCGACCGACGGCAGCGGCGGCGTCATCCCCGCGATGCTCGCGGAGCTGCTCGGCGTGCCGAACGCCACGGCGCTGTCCTCGGTGGAGATCGCCGACGGCTCGGTGTCCGGGGTTCGCGCCGTGGAGGGCGGCACCATGCGGGTGAACGCGCCGCTGCCGGCGGTCGTCTCGATCACCGAGGCGCTGCCCGACGCCCGGTTCCCCAACTTCAAGGGCATCATGGCGGCGAAGAAGAAGCCGTTCGAGACGCTGGGCGCCGCCGACCTGGACGTCGAGCCGGAGGATCTCTCCGTCGGCTGGTCGATCATGACCGCCGTCGCCGAGAAGCCCCCGCGCACGGCAGGGACCAAGATCACGGACGACGGCGACGGCGGCACGAGGATCGCGGAGTTCCTGATCGAGAACCGGCTGGTCTGAGAGGACGAACATGACCGACCACCCTGCAGACTCCATCCTCGTCCTGCTCGAGACCGCACCGGACGGCGCGCTGGCCACGAGCGCCGCGGGCCTGCTCGCGGCCGCTGCGCAGATCGGCACGCCGGTCGCGCTGGCCGTCAGCGCGCCCGGCCGGGCGCAGGCGCTCGCCGAGCAGGCCGCCGCGCTCGGCGCCGAGCGCCTGCTCGCCGTCGAGACGGCCGCGGTGCAGTCCGAGCTCACCGTTCCGCAGGTCGATGCGCTCGCCGCTGCGGCGGCCCTCGTCGAGCCCGATGCGGTGCTCGTGGCGAACTCGATCGACGGCCGCGACATCGCCGGCCGGTTCGCCGCCCGAACCCGCGCCGCGCTCGCCGTGGACGCCATCGGCGTCTCGCGCGACGACGAGGGCATCGTCGCCCACCACTCCGTGTACGGCGGCGCGTACAACGTCGACTCCGCGGCGACCTTCGGGCCGCTCGTCGTCACCGTGAGGCAGGGGGCCGTCGACGCTCGCGCCGACGCACGGCCCGTCGCGCTCGAGACGCTCGAGGTGCCCGCCTCGGGCGCGCCATCCGCCGCCATCGAGTCGATCGAGGTCGCGACCGAGAGCTCGAGCCGACCCGAGCTGCGCGGAGCGAAGCGGGTCGTGTCCGGTGGTCGCGGCCTCGGTTCGGCCGAGAAGTTCGCACTCGTCGAAGAGCTCGCCGACGCCCTCGGGGCTGCGGTCGGCGCGTCCCGCGCGGCCGTCGACGCGGGCTACATCCCGGCCACGCACCAGGTCGGCCAGACCGGCGTCTCGGTCTCCCCGCAGCTCTACGTCGCCCTCGGCATCTCCGGCGCGATCCAGCACAAGGCCGGAATGCAGACGGCCAAGAACATCGTCGCCGTCAACAAGGACCCCGACGCGCCGATCTTCGACGTCGCCGACTTCGGCGTCGTGGGCGACGTCTTCACCGTGGTCCCGCAGCTGATCAGCGTCCTCGCCGAGCGGAAGCGGTGACCCGTGGCCGCTGCAGGCAACCTGCGCAGGGGACTGCCTCGCCGCCCCGGCGGTGATCCCTGGCCCCCTGCCGGCACCGCGGCGGGCGACCTCGTCGCCGGGTCGACGGACGCCGCTGCGGAAGCCGGCGCGCCGGCGGCGGCGGTCACGGAGCCATCGGCGGCATCGGCGTCGCCGGCTCAGGTCGGAACGCCGGCGGTGCCGGCCGCATCGCCCCAGGCGGCCCCACGCGTCGAGACGGGTGCCGGCGGCCCCGGTCGCCGACTTCGCAGCGGGCTTCCGCGCGTGCGCGGCGGCGGGCCGTGGCCCGAGGTCGCCGTCGCGCTGGGCGCTGCGCACGCAGAGGTGACGGATGCCGCGGCCGCGCCGCCGCCCGCCGAGACGCCCGAACCCACTCCCGAGCCGGTGGTTCCGCCATCGCCCGCGCCGGAGCCCGAGGCCGACGCATCTTCGGTGGCGACCGGTGTCGCGCTTCGGCGCGGGCTCCCTCGAGTCGCCGGGGGAGCGCCGTGGCCCTCGTCGCCGGTCGCATCGCGTGCCGATGCCGCGCCCAAGCCCGCCGCGGAGGCCGCCGCTCCGCCCGAATCCGTCGCAGCCGCGGCAGCCCCGGCAGCCGCGGCGGCCCCGGCATCCGCGCCCGCCGACACCGTGCCTGCGGCGCCGACGGCGGCCCCAGGACCGCCCGCCGAGGCGGTCGTTGCACCGCCCGTCGCACCGCCCGCCGCACCGGCCCCCGCGGCTTCCGCGGCCCCCGCGGCTTCCGCGGCCCCCGCGGCGTCCGCGGCGACCGTGCCCGAAGCGCCGACCCGATCCACCGCACCTGCGGAGCCGGCCGAGCCCGCCGCGCCGCCGCCGGCATCGAGCACCCCTGCTCAGCCCGGCCCGAAGCGATACGGCCCGCTGACGCTGAGGCAATGGGTCGGCGCATCCGTCATCGGGATCCTCGCGATCATCGGCGCCGCGACCATCGTCGTCCAGCTCACGAGGTGGTTCCTCGGCCTGGACGTCATGCAGGACTTCCTCGCGACGTACCCCGGCGAGACGCCCCTCCCCGAGGGCGCGCCCGTCGGGCTCCCGGCGTGGCTCGGCTGGCAGCACTTCTTCAACGTCTTCCTCATCGTGCTGATCATCCGTTCGGGCCTGCAGGTGCGCACAGAGCGCCGGCCGCCGGCGTTCTGGACGCCGCGCTGGGCGAAGGGCGGCCAGGGCAGGATCAGCCTCACGCTGTGGTTCCACCAGTCGCTCGACGTCCTGTGGCTCGTGAACGGGCTGGTGTTCGTCGTGCTGCTGTTCGCGACGGGCCAGTGGATGCGCGTCGTGCCGACCAGCTGGGAGGTCGTCCCGAACGCGGTGTCGGCCGGGCTGCAGTACCTCTCGCTCGACTGGCCGCTCGAGAACGGCTGGGTCAACTACAACAGCCTCCAGGTGCTCGCCTACTTCGCGACCATCTTCATCGCGGCACCGCTCGCCGCGATCACCGGGGTGCGGATGTCGGGCCTGTGGCCGAAGAACGCCACGACGCTGAATCGGATCTACCCGGTGGAGTGGGCGCGCGCCGTGCACTTCCCGGTCATGCTGTACTTCGTCGCGTTCATCGTCGTGCACGTCACGCTGGTCCTCCTGACCGGGGCGCTGCGCAACCTCAACCACATGTACGCGGCGCAGGACACCGAGGGCTGGCTGGGCTTCTGGATCTTCGTCGCCTCGATCGTCGTCATCGCAGCGGCGTGGATCGCCGCCCGCCCGACCGTGCTCGCGCCGATCGCCGGCCTGCTCGGCAAGGTCGGCCGATAGGCGAGCGGATGCCGCGGCGCGGCGCCCTTCGAGGTGGCGCCGGCCGCGGCATCCGCTCGGTCAGACCGCGATGTCGCGACGCCGGAACGCGAGCCAGCCGACCAGGAGCAGCACGGCGATGACGGCGTAGTTCAGCCAGATCGTGCCGTTCCAGCCGTTCAGGATCGGCGAGTCGCCGTACGCCCAGCTGTACGGCGACCAGTCGTGGAGCCAGGACAGCTCGTCGCTCTGGTTGCCGAGGGCGTTGAGCGCGTACGCGTACACCGCGATGCCCGAACCGGCACTGACCGCCCAGGTCCGGCGGCCCGTGACCGCGCCGACGCCGATGGCCGCCGTCGCGGCCAGCGACACCAGCCCGAGGAAGGCGACGGCGGTCGCGACGAGGTTGCCGAACTCGATGCCGAGCTCGGAGGGCTCGTTCAGGACCATGACGACCACCACGCTCACGATCGCCAGCCAGGCGAGCTTGACGAGCACCGCGGCGCTGCGCTCGGCGAGGACCTGGCCTCGGAGCACGCCGTGCGCGAGCGTCAGTTCGAGCTGGCCGTTCTCCTCGTCGGCCGCGATCGCGTCGGTGCCCCATCCCACCGCGGCGATCGTGAGGAGCACGAAGCCGATGAGCCCGTAGAACGTCGCCTGCGCGTACCCCGGTCCCGACCCGATCTGGTCGTAGTTCAGCGACCTGACCAGCTCCGGCGGAAGCGTGTCGATGATCTGCTGCATCTGCCCGTTGCCGCCGAAGGACGGGTACAGCGGCAGGTACAGGAAGAGCGCCGCGAGGATGCCGATCGTCCAGCCGAGCAGGCCGCGCCAGCCGTCGACCATCGAGCGGCGGAAGAGGGGCAGCACGCGGTTCATCGCTTCGCCGACTTCCGGTCGGCGTCGACGGGTTCCGCCGTCGACGAGAGGTCGGTGCCGTAGTACGCGAGCACCATCTCCTCGAGGTCCGGTTCCTCCATGGTCAGGTCGACGAGGTCGAGGAGCGCGACCGCCTTGACGAACGCGTCGACGTGCGAGTCGAGCGTCGCGGTGAGCGCGACCGTGCCCGGCCCGTTGGCGACGGACGCCGTGTCGGCGACGCCGGCGAGCGCGTCGAGCGTGGAACGCGCCGCCGCGGCATCCGCCTCGGCGACCACCAGCTTGACGTGGCGCACGGCGTTCTCGCGCAGCGCCGCGACGGTCGACCGCTCGACGATGCGGCCCTGCTTGAGGATCGCGATCTCGTGCGCGGTCTGCTGGACCTCGCTCAGCACGTGCGAGCTGAGGAATACGGTCTGCCCCTTGGCCTTCGCCTCGTGGAGCATCCCGTGGAACTCCTGCTGTACGAGCGGGTCGAGGCCGCTCGTCGGTTCGTCGAGCACGAGCAGCTCCGGTTCGTGCATGAACGCCTGGATGAGCCCGATCTTCTGCTTGTTGCCCTTGGACAGGCTGCGCACGGGCCGGCCGAGGTCGACGCCGAGCCGGTCGGCGAGGTCCTCGACCGCACCCTTCCGGACCGGGCCGGAGATCTCGGCGTAGTGCGCGAGGAACTCGCGGCCCTTCACGCGCGTGCTGAGGTGCAGTTCACCTGGCAGGTAGCCGATCCGTCGTCGCAGCTCCGCCCCGCCGTCGCGCGGCGAGCGGCCGAGCACGGTCAGGTCGCCGCCGGTGGGGCGGATGATGTCGAGCAGCAGCCGCATGGTGGTCGTCTTGCCCGCGCCGTTCGGCCCGATCATGCCGAAAACGCTGCCGCGGGGGATGTCGAGGTCGAGGCCGTGCAGGGCCGTGGTCGCGCCGTAGCGCTTGGTCAGGCCGCGCGTGCTGACGGCGGCCTCGGTGTCGGTGGTCATGTGGATCCTCTCGTCCGTCGATGGTGTGGGATGCCGCGGCGCGTCACTCGCGCGCGGAATCCTCGACCGGCGGGTCGGGGTCCTGGACGGGGTTTCCGGGTCCCTTGTCGGAGCGGACCCGAGGCGCCGGGTCCGCCCGGCGGGACTCGGGCGCGTGGGCGTCGGATGCGGCGGCGATCGCGTCGCGCGCGGCGTCGAGCAGGCGGGTGTCGGCGTAGAGCCCCTCGGTGTAGAACTCGAGGGTCGGCAGGGTCATCCGTCGCACGACCGCCGGGGAGTCGAGCGGGGCGCCGAGCACGCGCGCGAACTGGCCGCGGAGGAGCAGCGGCGCGAGTCCGTAGGCCGTGATGAGCAGGGCGCGCAGGTCGGGGTCGCTGGACGCGTTCATGCTGCCGTCGGCGACGCCGCGCTCGAGCATCGCGCCGGTCTCGGCGAGCAGGAGATCGAAGAGGCGGTCGGCGCCCGGGGATCCGTCGGCGAGCATGACGGCGAGGTAGGCGATCGACGTGCCGAACCGAGCCGGGTCGTCGAGCCATTCGCGGATGGTCGCGGCGACGGATGCCTCGCCGAGTCGGTCCTTCTCGCCCATGAGCTCCTGCACGAGCCAGTCGTCGCAGGCGCGGCGGAGGCCCTCCTTCGAGCCGTAGTGATGGATGACGAGGCCGGCGCTGACGCCGACGTCGGCGGCGACCTCGCGCAGGCTCGTGCCGGCGTACCCGTGCGCGCCGAAGCGGGCGATCGCGGCGTCGCGGATGCGGGCGGCGGTCGTGGCGTCCTCGGGCCGGATTGAACGCATGTTCAGCATACTAAACGATCGTTCAGCGATGTTTCAAGGGGGCGCGCCGTGGTCGACCCGAGGGTGCCGCGACGTCACCGAGTGTTCACCAACGGTTTCGTAACGCTTCGCCGTCATGTCCAACCACCCGTTTCGTTCCTGACGTACGCTCGTCTTCAATCCTGGGGAGGAGGACCGAGTGGCACGACGACACGCAGTGCAGGGAGGCAGGCGCGCCGGGAGTGCGCCGGGGGTCATCGACCGGCCCGACGCGAACGTTCCGGCGCATACGAGCGCGTCCCGTGACCTCGGCGAGGGGGCCGCCCGGAGCGTGGCGCTCGGGACCGAGCAGATCACGACGAACGCGGACTCCGGACCGATCGCGGTGCCCCGACGCGTCACGATCGGCGAGACCGGCTTCGAGGTGCACCCGCTCGCGCTGGGCGCGAGCACCTTCGGCTGGACCCTCGACGCGGAGGCGAGCGGCGACATCCTCGACCGGTTCGTCGCGCTCGGCGGAACGCTGATCGACACGGCGGACAGCTACGCCGCGGGACGCAGCGAGACGATCATCGGCGAGTGGCTGGGATCACGCGGCGCCCGGGACCGCGTCCGCATCGCCACGCGGGTCGGTCGTCACCCCGACCACACGGGTCTCGCCCCGGCTGCGATCAGCCGCGCCGTCGACGCCTCGCTCGACCGGCTCGGCACCGACCGCATCGACCTGCTCTGCTTCCACGGCGACGACCCGGAGGTGCCCCTCGAGGAGAGCCTCGGCGCCGTCGACGCGCTCATCACCTCCGGCAAGGTCCTCGCGGTCGGCGCGTCCGACCTGTCGCCCGAACGCCTCATCGAGGCCCGCGTGCTGGCCGCGAACGGCCTGCCCAGGTTCCAGGCCCTGACGACGCGCTACAACCTCATGGAGCGCCGCGCCTTCGAGGGCGCCACCGAACTCGTCGCGCACGCACAGGGACTGCCGGTGATGCCGGACTTCGCACTCGCCGACGGATTCCTCGGCGGCGCGATCCGACGTCGAGCCGACGTGCGACGCGACGCACGCGGTGAGCGACAGGGCCGCCATCTCGGTCGACGCGGCCTTCGCGTGCTCCGCGCGCTCGACGAGGTCGCGGCCGCCCACGGGACCGTTCCCGCCGCGATCGCGATCGCGTGGCTGCTCGCACGGCCGACCGTCGTCGCCCCGGTCACGGGCGTGAGCCGGCCCGAGCAGGTCGATGCCCTGCTCGGCGCAGCCTCGATCGAGCTGCATCGGTCCGAACTCGTCGAGCTCGACCGGGCGTCGGCGTAGCCGCCGCGCCGCGCGCGGACGCGCGGGCCCGTCGCTCGCGGGTGACATAGGCTGGGGGCGTGAACGGCGCCGTCGAACTCCCGCTTGGTGAGCCCGAACTGGCCTTCCCCGCCGCAGGCGAGACGCTCGTGCGTCGATCGGTCCTCCCGTCCGGCATCCGGGTGCTCAGCGAACAGGTGCCGGGGAGCCGGAGCGCGACCATCGGGTTCTGGGTCGCCGTCGGATCGCGGGACGAACACCCCGCGGAGAGCGGTCACCCCGCCACGTTCGGCTCGACGCACTTCCTCGAGCACCTCCTGTTCAAGGGCACCGAGACGCGGAGCGCCCTCGACATCGCGATCTCCTTCGACGCCGTCGGCGGCGAGCACAACGCCGTCACCGCCAAGGAGTACACCTGCTACTACGCCAAGGTGCAGGACCGCGACCTGCCCATGGCGGTCGACGTCCTCGCCGACATGTTCACATCGTCGGTCCTCGACCCGGAGGACTTCGAGAGCGAGCGCCGCGTCATCCTCGAGGAGCTCGCCATGGCCGGCGACGATCCGGCCGACGTCGCGAACGAGCGATTCTTCGAGGCCGTGCTCGGCACCCATCCGTTGGCCCGCCCGATCGGCGGGGACCCCGAGGCGATCGGCGTCGCCACCCGCGACGCGGTCCTCGAGCACTACCGCGCGAGCTACCGTGCGCGCGATCTCGTCGTCACCGCGGCGGGAGCCGTCGACCACGACGCACTCGTCGAACGCCTCTCCGCGGCCCTCGAGGCGGCGGGGTGGGACCTCGCCGAGACGGCCGCACCCGTCGACCGTCGCCCGGCCGAGCTCGCCCTCGTCGACGGTCGCTCGCCGCTCACCGTGGTCGAGCGGCCCGGCGAGCAGGTCAACCTCGTGCTCGGCGTGCCCGGCCTCGTCGCGACGGACGACCGCCGCGCCGTGCTGAGCGTGCTGAACACCGTCTTCGGCGGCGGCATGTCGTCGCGGCTGTTCCAGCAGATCCGGGAACGTCGCGGGCTCGCCTACGCCGTCTACTCGTTCGCACCGGGGTACTCCGACGCGGGGGTGTTCGGCATGTACGCCGGATGCGCGCCGAGGAACGCCGCCACCGTGGCCGCGCTCATGCGCACCGAGCTCGAGCGGCTCGCCCACCACGGAGTCACCGATGACGAGCTCACCCGCGCGATCGGCTACCTCGGCGGCGCCTCGGCGCTCGCGCTCGAGGACTCCGACACGCGGATGTCGCGACTCGGCCGAGCCGAGCTCGCGTTGGGGGAATTCGCCGACCTCGACGAGGCGCTGCGCCGCGTCGGACGCGTCACCGCCGACGACGTCCGCGCGCTCGCCGGCGAACTGGCCGCCCGGCCGTTCTCGCTCGTCGCCGTCGGCCCCGTCGACGAGCACGCCTTCCGCTCGATCGTCGACCAGCCCGAAACCCGACCCGACGTCGCCTAGCGACGTCCGACCACAGGATCAGACGTGCCCCACCACCTCTACCTCGTCCGACACGGCGAGCAGCTCGACGCCGAGCACGGCCTCCCCGACGGACCGCTCTCCCCGCGCGGACGGCGCCAGGCCGAACTGCTCGCTGAGCGCCTCGGCGGCATCCCCTTCGACGCCGCCTACCACTCGCCCCTGCAGCGCGCCGCCGAGACGGCCGACATCATCGCGTCGAAGCTGCCCTCGCTGAAGCCCGAGGCCTCGCCGCTGCTGTTCGACTGCGTCCCGTCGGGACCGGCGCCCGAGACTCCGGCCGCCTACGCGCCGTTCTTCGGCTCCTTCACCGAGCTCGACTTCGAGGCGGGGCGTGCGCAGATGGCCGACGCGAACGCCGAGTTCCTCCGGTCGCATCGCGAGGACCGCCACGACCTGCTCATCACGCACAACTTCGTCATCGGCTGGTTCGTGCGCGAGGTGCTCGGCGCACCCGAGTGGCGCTGGGCGACGATCAACCAGGCCAACTGCGGGCTCACCGTCCTGACGCAGCGCGCACCCGGCAGGCCGTGGAACCTCGTCGTGCACAACGACCTCGCGCACCTGCCGCCCGAGCTCCGCACCGGACTGCCGGAGCCGTTCGCGCTCTGAGCGCCCCGATCGGCGCGCGCGGCGCGCCGGTCCGGCAGCTCAGCCGGCGGCCGGCTCGACCCGCTTGCCGTACCAGTCGGTCGCGTTCGGGTTGTCGTTGTAGGGCTCGATGGCGACGTACCCGCTCGCGGCGTACAGCCCGCCCGCCGCGGCGAGGCTCGCGTTCGTGTCGAGCACGAGCTCCTCGGCGCCGAACGCGACGGCACGCCGCTCGAGCTCGCCGAGCAGCGCACGGCCGCCACCCCGCCCGCGCGCCGCGGGAGCGAGCCAGAGGTGCTTGACCTCGTACCGCAGGAGTCCGCCGTCGGCGGACGCGATCCGGCGGATCCCACCGCACCCGACGGCACCGCCGGTCTCGTCCTCGACCACGAGGAACACGCCCGCCGGGGGAGTGAACTGCGCGGCCTCGGGCCAGGTCGGGCGGTACTCGCCCTGCTCGGGCGGGAAGCCCTCCGCCCGCTCGGCGAAGTACTCGCCGAGCATCCGGTTCGCGTCGGGGTCGGTCACGGCGGCGTCGCGGAAGCGGAGCATGCGCCAAGCCTACGGCGCGCGCGGTGCCGGTCCGCGGGGCCCCGGTTGCTAGGGTGAACGTCGTGACGATCACGGTGGCGGTCGCTGGCGCGACGGGGAAGATGGGGCGCCTCGCGACCCGACTGATCGACGAGGCCGACGACCTCGAGCTCCACGCCGGGCTCGACTCGTCCTCGAGCCTCGACGAACTCGCCGGGGCCGACGTCGTGCTCGACGTCACGCACCCCGCGGCGAGTGCCGCGATCGTGGAGGCCGCGATCGAGGCGCGCGCCGCGGTCGTCGTCGGCACCTCCGGCTGGTCGCGAGAGCGCATCGCCGAGGTCGAGACGCGCCTGCGCGAGGCCGACGCCACGTCCGGCGTGATCTTCGTGCCGAACTTCTCGATCGGCAGCGTGCTCGGCTCGGCGTTCGCGGCCTTCGCGGCCCGCCACTTCGACTCCATCGAGATCGTGGAGGCGCATCACGCGGGCAAGGTCGACTCGCCGTCCGGCACGGCGGTGCGGACGGCCGAGCTCATCGCCGCCTCGCGAGGCGAGCTCGGCCCGGTGTCGGCGCCGCACGCCGACCAGCGAGCGCGCGGCCAGCTCGTCTCCGGCGTCCCGATCCACAGCCTCCGCATGGACGGCGTCCTCGCCGACCAGCGCGTCGTGCTCGGCGCTCCCGGGGAGAGCCTGCAGATCACCCACTCGACGATCGCGCCGACGGCGTACGAGGCCGGCATCCTGCTCGCCCTGCGTCGTGCGCCCTCGGCCGAGGGGGTCACGGTAGGACTCGATGCGCTCCTCGGCCTCGAGCTTCCTGACGGTCGATGAGCGGCGCGAAGGTCGGCGCCGTCGTCATGGCGGCGCTCCTGGTGCTCTACGTCGCGCTGGTGGGGTGGCGCGCGGTGCAGTTCGTCCTCACGGGCGAGCCGATCGCCGTCGCGATGGGCGTGGCGCTCATGGTGCTGCCGATCCTGGCCGTCTGGGCGATCTGGCGGGAATTCTCGTTCGGGATCCGGTCGCAGCGGCTGGTCGAGCGGCTCGAGTCCGAGGGCGCGCTCGACCTGGGCATCCCGGTCCGCGCGAGCGGGCGTCCCGAGCGCGGTGCGGCGGACGCCGCGTTCCCCGAGTTCCGCGCCGCCGTCGAGTCCGAGCCCGACTCGTGGCGGGCGTGGTTGCGACTCGGGCTCGCGTACGACGCCGCGGGGGATCGGCGTCGAGCGCGTCGTGCGGTGCGCCGGGCTATCGAACTCGAGCGGGCTCGGGACTGAGCATCGCGTCGATCGCCGACTCGATGCTCGGGTGCCGGAACCGGTAGCCGTCGTCGATGAGGCGCTGCGGCCGCACCTTCTGGCTCGACAGCAGCAGGTCGTCGGCGGCCTTGCCGAGGGCCGCCTCGAGGAGCTTCTCGGGGACCGGGATGACGTAGGGACGGTGCATCCGCTCGGCGAGCGCCGCCATCACGCGATCCGCGGTCGCGGGCGTCGGCCCGACGAGGTTCACCGGACCCGAGAGGTGCGAGTCCAGCAGGTGCAGGATCGCGTCGACCTCGTCCTCCAGCGCGATCCAGGGCCAGTGCTGGCCGCCCGTGCCCAGGCGCCCGGAGACGCCGAGCGTCGTGAGGGCGCGGATCCGCTGCATCGCACCGCCGCGGCCCACGACGATGCCGGTCCGGAAGACGACCGTCCGGGTCTCGTGCGGGGCGAGCTGCGCCGCCGCCTCCCAGCGGCCGACGACCTCGGCGAGGAACCCGGTGCCGGCGGCGGAGTGCTCGGTGAGCAGCTCGCCCGGTCGGTCGCCGTAGTACCCGACGGCCGACGCGCTGAGGAAGGTCGCGGGAGGCGTGCGCGCCTTGCGCATCGCGTCCGCGAGCGTCCTGGTGGCCGCGATGCGCGATTCGAGGATCTCGTCGCGATAGCGCCGCGTCCACGGCAGCCGCGCGAGCGAGGCGCCCGAGAGGTTCAGGACGGCGTCGACGCGGTCCATGATCGTGAAGTCGATGATGCCGGACGCCGGCGACCAGCTGACCTCGTCCGTCGACTGGGCGCGCCGGCGCACGAGCCGCACGACCTCGTGGCCGTCGGCCAGGAGTCGGTCACGGACGGCCGTGCCGATGAAGCCGGAGGCGCCGGCGACGAGGACTCGCACCGCTACGCGAGCTCCGCCTCGATCGTGATCGGAATGCCGGTGAGCGCCTGCGAGATCGGGCAGTTCACCTTGGCATCCTCGGCGAACGCCTCGAACTCGGCCTCGCCGAGGCCGGGCACGCGCGCGCTCACGAGCAGGTGGCTGCCCGTCACGCCCTCACCGGGCTGGAAGGTCACCGCGGCGGTGGTCTGGATGCTCTCGGGGGTGTGGCCCGCCTCGGTGAGGATGTTCGACAGCGCCATCGAGAAGCATGCCGAGTGGGCCGCGCCGAGCAGCTCCTCGGGGTTCGTGGTCCCCGCCTCGCCTTCGGCGCGCGCCTTCCAGTTGACCGGGAACTCGGCCACCTTCGACGAGTCGAGGCGCGTGGTGCCCGACCCCTCGAAGAGGCTGCCGGTCCAGACCGTGGTCGATTCGCTCGTCAGTGCCAATTGGTCCTCCTCCTCGAGCCGGAAGTCCCAGCCTATCGAGCGGATGCCGCGTCCGGCAGTCGCCGGGCCCCGCGCGTCCTCCGCGGATCGGTCACGCGGCCCTGATGACGCGGGCGCGGACGAGCAGCAGGTAGAGCTGGCATCCGAGGCAGTACCCGAACGCCGCGTTGAGGAAGGCGGCGAAGAACGCCGCGGCCGCGGCGATCGGCACGGCCGCCGCGACGCCGAGCATCCCGAGCACGACGCCCGTCGCCGTGACCACCAGGCCGACGAGCTGGGCGAACGTCGGCGGGCGCGGGTCCTCGAGCTCGGCGGGCGGCGCGAGCCGCGGGCGGACGAGGGCCCGGTAGAGCAGGCCGAACGGGTGTCGGGCGACCCCGGCGATCGCGCCCCACGCGAAGAGCGCCGCGAGGATGACGAGGAGCACGAGCGCCGCAGCGTCGAGCCCGCCGACGCCGAGCACGACGACCGCGAGCAGCAGGACGGAGGTGATCGCGGCGGAGAAGCGCGGCCCGCGCGGGTCGATGCCGGGGCGGCCGGCGGATGCGGCGCGCGACTCAGGCGTGGTGGCGGACACGGGACCTCCCGGTGGTGGTGTCGAGTTCGTCGCGGAGATCGCCGATGCGCGGCACGCCGGTCACGCGAGCCGTCGCCCGCCCGTCGGCCCCGAGCACGAGCACGGTCGGCGTCTGCGTCACGCGGAACGCGTCGGCGAGGTCGCGCCGGTGGGTGAGGTCGATGTCGACGTGGCGCACGTCGCGGTACTCCGACGCGAGCTCCGCGAGTGCTCGGGCCGTGCCCGGGCAACGACTGCAGAACTCCGTCGAGAACTGGACGAGGGTCGCCTCGGCGCCGAGCGACTCGCCCGCCAGTCCGAGGCGTTCGGCATCCGACGTCGGCGCGGGCGAGCCCGGCCGGATGGCGGATGCGGCGCCGACCGGGACGTCGACGCGCCCAGCGAGGTGCTGGACGCGCCCCTCGCGCGCCCGCCAGGCGAGTCCGACCACGAGCGCGACCGCGGGCAGCGCGAGGCCGACGACGAGGGCGGGCGCGAGGTCCATCTCCGCAGGCTACGTCCGTCGCACCGATGCGGTCACGCCGTGTGACGCCGGGTGACGCCCGAACGGGCCGCGCGACATCCGCCCGCCTGTCATGACGGCGGCGTCGGCCGGGCGGCGTAGCCTTGACGCCGTGGCCAGCGCGATCCCGACCCCGTACGAAGACCTCCTCCGCGACGTGCTCGAGCACGGCACGCCGAAGTCCGACCGGACCGGCACCGGGACACGCAGCGTGTTCGGCCGGCAGATCCGGTTCGACCTGTCCCGGGGGTTCCCGCTCGTCACGACCAAGCGCGTGCACTTCAAGTCGATCGCCTACGAGTTGCTCTGGTTCCTGCGCGGCGAGTCGAACGTGCGGTGGCTGCAGGAGCACGGCGTCAGCATCTGGGACGAGTGGGCGGATGCCTCGGGCGAGCTCGGCCCCGTCTACGGGGTGCAGTGGCGCAGCTGGCCGACGCCCTCGGGCGACCAGGTCGACCAGGTCGCGCAGGTCATCGACCAGATCCGCACGAATCCCGATTCGCGTCGCCACATCGTCTCGGCGTGGAACCCGGCCGACATCCCCGACATGGCGCTCGCGCCGTGCCACGCGCTGTTCCAGTTCCACGTCGCCGACGGGCGCCTCTCGTGCCAGCTCTACCAGCGCAGCGCCGACCTCTTCCTCGGCGTTCCGTTCAACATCGCCTCGTATGCGCTGCTGACGCACATGATCGCCCAGCAGACCGGCCTGGAGGTCGGCGACTTCGTGTGGACGGGCGGCGACTGCCACATCTACGACAACCACGTCGAGCAGGTGCGACTCCAGCTCGAGCGCGAGCCGTTCCCGTACCCGACGCTGCGCATCGCGCGCCGCCCCGACTCGATCGACGACTACCGGTTCGAGGACTTCGAGGTCGTCGGCTACGAGCACCACCCCGCGATCCGCGCGGCCGTCGCCGTATGAGCGACGGGTTCGACGACGACGTCGCGCCGCGGATCGGGCTGATCTGGGCGGAGGCGCGCGGGGGAGTGATCGGGGCCGGTGGCGGCATGCCCTGGCACGTCCCCGAAGACCTGGCGCACTTCAAGCGGACCACGCACGGCGCCCCGGTCGTCATGGGCCGCCGCACCTGGGACTCGCTGCCCGGGCGATTCCGGCCGCTGCCGGGTCGGGCGAACATCGTGGTGACCCGGCAGGCCGACTGGCACGCCGACGGGGCGGTCCGCGCGGCGTCGGTCGACGAGGCGCTCGCGCTCGCGGCATCCGACGCCGACGATCGCATCTGGGTGATCGGCGGCGCCGAGCTCTTCGCGCGCACGATCGACCTCGCCGACCGGCTCGTGGTGACCGAGCTCGACCTCGAGGTCGACGGCGACACGTTCGCGCCCGACCGGGCGGGCTGGCGCGTCGTCGTCGCCGATCCGGCCCACGGATGGCACGACTCGCACTCCGGCATCCGCCACCGCTTCCTCACCCTCGCGCGCTGACCCTCCCCGGGCGCGCGGCCGCAGCTGCTCGTCGTGGAGGAGTTCTCGGGCGACGCGCCGCGCCGACTCGGCGTGTCGGCCCGGATCTCCTTCATCTCGCACGGCCGGCTCCTCCTCCACAGAGCCGGAGTCCGCGACCGTGCGTCACGCCGGTCGCCGTCCGAGCCCGGCGTGCACGAGCGAGGAGCAGGCTCGGCGGGTGATCGATCCCCACCTGCTGCACCGTGCGTGCGCCGACCTCGGTGAGGTCGCCCGCGTGCGCGACGTGCTCCGTCGGGCCGACGCCACTCGCCGCGACCTCGAGCGTGCGGTGCGTGCCGGCGCGCTCGTGAGGCTCAGGCCCGGCTGGGTCGCCGTCCCCGAGGCCGGTGCGTCGACCGCGACCGCGGTGCGACACGGCGGCGCGCTCGGCTGCGTGTCGCGCCTGCAGCTCGAGGGCCTGTGGCTGCTCGGCGATCACTCCCGGGTCCACGTCGCCATGCGCCCGAACGGTCGCGGCCGCTCGCACTCCGCGTGCACCTGCGTCGTGCACTGGAACGACGTTCCGCACGCGTCGGGCCGGGTGCCGGTCATCGCCGCCCTGGTCCAGGTGCTCGGATGCCTCGGGGTGGAGGAGTTCTTCGTCGCCCTCGAGTCCGCGATGCGCACGCGGCTCATCACGCGGGCCGGGCTCGCGTCGGTCCGGGCGCGGCTCCCGCTCGACAAGCGTTGGCTGGCGGACTTCGCGCGGTGGAACGCCGACAGCGGGCTCGAGTCGCTCCTGCGTCTGAGGCTCAGACGCCTCGGCATCGACCTGGCGTCGCAGGTCGCCGTTCCGGGCGTCGGCACGGTCGATTTCGTGCTCGGCGACCGGCTCATCCTGGAGGTGGACGGGAAGCGGAACCACGACGGAGCCTCGATGCGCCACAAGGACCTGGTGCGTGATGCCGTCGCGGCCGCGCATGGATTCGACACGCTCCGGTTCGACTACGCGATGGTCGTGCACGAGTGGGAGCTCGTCGAGGCGGCCATCCTCTCGAAGCTCGATCGCAGCCTGCATCTCACCCGCCATCGACCCCCGGGCACCCCGCTCGTGCTGCAGGGTGAAGGAGATCCGCAGTGACGCGCCGTCCGCGTCCGGCGCGTCGCCGAGATCCTCCTTCGGAATGCACATGCACGGACGAGGCGCCTGAGCGGCGGCGACGGAGCACGCGCGACACGGGACACCCCGGCGAGGCGCGAGCCGATAGCCTGTAGGGCGTGAGTGCAGTCAATCCATTCGGTCAGGTGCTCGTCGCGCTCGTCACGCCGATGACGGCGGACGGCGAGGTCGATTGGCCGGCGGTGGAGAAGCACATCGACGACGTCATCTCCGCGGGCGCCGACGGCATCGTCGTGACCGGCACCACGGGTGAGACCTCGACCCTCACCGACCCGGAGAAGATTCGCCTCGTCGAGGTCGGCAAGGACGTCGCGGCCGGCCGCGCGAAGATCATCACGGGCGGCGGGTCGAACGAGACCGCCCACGCGATCGAGCTCTACAAGCACAGCGAGCAGGCGGGCGCCGACGGCATCATGATCGTCACGCCCTACTACAACAAGCCCACGCAGGCTGGCATCCTCACGCACTTCCGCCTGGTCGCCGACGCCACCGACCTGCCCGTGATCCTCTACGACATCCCCGGCCGCACGGGCGTGCCGATCAAGTACGAGACGATCCTGCGGCTCGCCAAGCACCCGAACATCCTCGCGATCAAGGACGCCAAGGGCGACTTCAGCGAGGTCAGCCGGGTGCTGAACCAGACCGACCTCATGTACTTCTCGGGCGACGACGCCAACGTGCTCCCGCACCTGTCGATCGGCGCGACGGGCCTCATCGGCGTCACGGCGAACATCGCCCCGGCCCCGTACCGCGCCATCGTCGACGCCGTGAACCGCGGCGACCTGAAGGCCGCGACCGCCGAGCACCGGCGGCTCGAGCCGCTCGTGCGGGCCGTCATGACGCACGTGCCCGGCACGGTCGCCGCGAAGTACATCCTCCACGGCCTCGGCCGCATCGGCAGCCCGCGCGTGCGACTGCCGCTCGTCGGCCCCGAGGAGTGGGAGGCCGCGCTCATCGAGGACGAGATCGACCTCGTGCAGGGCATCCCCGGCGTCGACTTCCGCAACTTCCGCCCCGACCGCAACGCCGCCGCCGGCGGCGCGCTGCCCAAGGTGGCCGGCACGACGCGCTGACGGGCCGCGGATGCCGCGTCGAGCCGTCGCGCGCACGAGCCACGAGGCATCCGACCGGGACGATCCCGAACGAGACATCCGCGACCGAGGGGGTCGCACCGAACTGAACACCGGAACGTGAGGAGGGCACATGCCCGACGAGATCATCGACCCCGAGCCGCTCGAACCGGGCACGCTGCGGGTCATCCCCATCGGCGGCCTCGGCGAGGTCGGCCGCAATATGACGTGCTTCGAGATCGACGGCAAGCTGCTGATCGTCGACTGCGGCGTGCTGTTCCCCGAGGAGCACCAGCCCGGCGTCGACCTGATCCTGCCCGACTTCGGCTTCCTCCGGGAGCGCCTCGACGACGTCGTCGCCGTCGTGCTCACGCACGGCCACGAGGATCACATCGGCGCCGTGCCCTACCTCCTGAAGCTGCGCGCCGACATCCCGCTCGTGGGCTCGCAGCTCACGCTCGCGCTCGTCGAGGCGAAGCTCAAGGAGCACCGCATCGCGCCGTACAGCCTCACCGTGAAGGAGGGGCAGACCGAGCGGCTCGGCCCGTTCGACCTCGAGTTCGTCGCGGTGAACCACTCCATCCCCGACGCGCTCGCGGTCGCCATCCGCACGGACGCGGGCACGGTGCTCGCCACGGGCGACTTCAAGATGGACCAGCTCCCGCTCGACGGCCGCCTGACCGACCTGCGCGAGTTCGCGCGGCTCGGCAAGGAGGGCGTCGACCTCTTCATGGTCGACTCGACGAACGCCGACGTGCCGGGCTTCACGCCGCTCGAGCGCTCGATCGGGCCCGTGCTCGACGAGGTCATCGCGCGGTCGCCGCGCCGAGTCATCGTCGCGAGCTTCTCCAGCCACGTGCACCGCGTCCAGCAGGTCCTGCACGCGGCGCACCAGAACGGGCGCCGGGTGGCGCTCCTCGGCCGAAGCATGGTGCGCAACATGACCATCGCGGCCGACCTCGGCTACCTCGACGTCCCCGAGGGCGTGCTCGTCGACTTCAAGAAGGCCGGCGACATCCCCGACGACGAGATCGTCTACATGTCGACCGGGTCGCAGGGCGAGCCCATGGCGGTGCTGAGCCGCATGGCGAACCGCGACCACCAGATCGAGATCGGCGAGGGCGACACCGTGATCCTCGCGTCGAGCCTGATCCCGGGCAACGAGAACGCGGTGTACCGCGTGATCGACGGCCTCACGAAGCTCGGTGCGAACGTCGTGCACAAGGGCAACGCGAAGGTCCACGTCTCGGGCCACGCCGCCGCGGGCGAGCTGCTCTACTGCTACAACATCCTGCAGCCGCGCAACGTGGTGCCGATCCACGGCGAGTACCGCCACCTGGTCGCCAACGCCCGCCTCGCGCGCGACACGGGCATCCCGGCCGAGCGGACGTTCATCGCCGAGAACGGCACCGTGCTCGACCTGCGCGACGGCGAGGTGCGCGTCGCCGGCCAGCTCGACCTCGGCTTCGTGTACGTCGACGGCTCGACGGTGGGCGAGATCACCGACGCCGACCTGAAGGACCGCCGGATCCTCGGCGAGGAGGGGTTCATCTCGGTGATCGTCGTGGTGGATGCCTCCACGGGCCGCGTCATCGTCGGCCCCGAGATCCACGCACGCGGCTTCGCCGAGGACGACGCGGTGTTCGAGGACGTCAAGCCGAAGATCGTGGCGGCCCTCGCGGACGCCGCGCAGCACGGCGTGCGCGACCCGCACGCGCTGCAGCAGACGGTGCGCCGCACGGTGGGCAGCTGGGTGAACCGGCGCCTGCGCCGTCGCCCGATGCTGGTGCCGCTCGTGATCGAGGCCTAGGTCCGAACGGATGCCGCGGCATCCGTATCGCGAAACACCCGCGTAACAGCGCCCGCGTACGCTCCGTGCATGGTGGGCTTCTCCATCCGGCCCGCGGGTCCCGCGGACGGCGGCTTCCTCGCCGACATGCTCGTCGAGGCGGCCAACTGGCGCTCCGGGGCGACGCGACCGCGGCACGTCGTGCTGGGTGATGCGAGCCACGCGGCCTACGTCGCCGGGTGGCAGCGACCCGCCGATCGCGGCGTCGTCGCGGTCGATCCCGAGGGGCGGCCAGTCGGAGCGGCGTGGTACCGGCTCTTCGGTGCGGACCGTCCGTCGCAGGGCTTCGTGGCGACCGGCGTGCCCGAGCTCATCATCGGCGTGCGCCCGCTCTGGCGCGCCCAGGGCGTCGGCCGGGGACTGCTCCGTGCGCTCACCGAGGATGCCCGGTCGGGCGGCTACGCCAGGCTCGCGCTGTCGGTCGAGCACGGCAACTTCGCCCACGAGCTGTACCGCTCAGAGGGATTCGCCGTGATCGCCTCGGCGAACGGCCGGGACACCATGGTCCGACGGCTGCGCTGACGCCGGGCGCGGATGCCGCGCGGCGTCGACTGCCCGACACTCGACCGGCCTGCGCGCCTGCGTCGCCGGCGGGCCGTAACGTGGAACGCATGGCTACGAGCACCAGGTCGAACGGTCGCGCCTCCGGCGCGTCCGGGCGCGGCTCGTCGACGCGGACCGCGCCCACGAAGAAGCTGCCGGCGCAGCGCACGTCGACGCGCGCGGCGCGCAGCGCACCCCCGAAGTCCGATCGGCCGGGGGTCGTCGTCCGCGCCTGGATGGCGCTCGCGCACCTGACCGGAGGTGCGGCCCGAGCGCTCGGCCCGGAGACCCTCGCGAAGGAGGAGCGCCGCGACGGCCTGCCCTTCTTCCTGGTGCTGCTCGCCGTGACGGGCGCCATCGTCGAGTGGTTCTTCATCAACGACCCCGTGGCCCAGACGCTCGACGCATACACGTTCGGCGGTCTCTTCGGACGCGTGGCGTTCGCGCTGCCGGTCGTGATGCTGATGTTCGCCGTGTGGCTGTTCCGGCACCCGAGTTCGGTGCACGACAACACGCGCATCGGCATCGGCCTCGGGATGCTGCTCATCACCGTCTCCGGGCTGTGCCACCTGTTCGGCGGCCAGCCGTCGCCGAGCGAGGGCATGCCCGTGCTGGCCGGCGCCGGGGGCATCCTCGGCTGGATGCTCGCCGAGCCGCTGATCCTCCTCCTCACCGATGTCGGCGCCGCCATCGTGATCGCGATCCTCGCGGTGCTCTCGCTCCTCATCCTCACCAAGACGCCGCCGAACCGGATCCCGCAGCGCTTCCAAGAGCTGTACGTGTGGCTGTTCGGTGCGATCGACGGCGAGGCCGACGGCGGGGCGGCCGAGGACGCCGTGACGGAGGCGAAGCCGAAGCGCCGGTCGAGGGCGGGCCGCTCCGAGCAGGTCGAGCTCGACGGCATCGACGACGAGGCGCCCTCAGGCGGGCTGCTGCCCTGGTGGCGCCGCAACGCGTCCAACCGCGAGGAGGACCCCGAGTTCACCGACGCGGGCGCCGACGGCATCACCGAGGTGTTCGGCGAGGGCTCTGCCGCGGGCAGCTTCGAGACGCCCCTCGAGGGGGTTCGGCCCGCCGATCCGTACGGCGCGGGCGTCATCGACGACCTCGAACGGGCCGAGTCCGCGCTGCAGCGCTTCACCGGTGAGGTCGCAGGTGACGGCACGGGACTCCATGGCGACGACGCCGGGGCGACCGAGGTCCTCGCGCCCGCCGGCGCCGCGGCCGGGCTCGGCGCGGGTGCGGCCGTGGGCGACGCGACCGCGACCGCCGACCCCGCGGCATCCCCCGACCGGCCCGCCGACCTGCCGGACCGGCCGTACCACCTGCCGTCGTCCTCGACGCTCGCAGCGGGCGCACCCGCCAAGACCCGCTCCGCGGTGAACGACGAGGTCGTGCGGCAGATCACGGGCGTGCTCGAGCAGTTCGGCGTCGACGCGAAGGTCACGGGCTTCTCCCGCGGCCCGACGGTGACGCAGTACGAGATCGAGCTCGGGCCGGGGGTGAAGGTCGAGCGCGTGACGGCGCTGTCGAAGAACCTCTCGTACGCGGTCGCGTCCAACGAGGTCCGCATCCTCTCGCCGATCCCCGGCAAGTCCGCGATCGGCGTCGAGATCCCGAACGCCGATCGCGAGACCGTCACGCTCGGCGACGTGCTCCGCTCGGGCGCCGCGGTGAACGCGAAGCACCCGATGACGATCGGCGTCGGCAAGGACGTCGGCGGCGGCTACGTCGTCGCGAACCTCGCCAAGATGCCGCACCTGCTCGTGGCCGGTTCCACGGGGTCCGGCAAGTCGAGCTTCGTGAACTCCATGATCACGAGCCTGCTCATGCGGGCGAAGCCGTCCGAGGTGCGGATGGTGCTGATCGACCCGAAGCGCGTCGAGCTGGCGCCCTACGCGGGCGTGCCGCACCTCATCACCCCGATCATCACGAATCCCAAGAAGGCCGCAGAGGCGCTGCAGTGGGTCGTGAAGGAGATGGACATGCGGTACGACGACCTCGCGTCGTTCGGGTTCCGCCACATCGACGACTTCAACGCGGCCGTGGTGGGCGACGAGATCAAGCTGCCCGCCGGCAGCGAGCGCACGCTCAAGCCCTACCCGTACCTGCTCGTCGTCGTCGACGAGCTCGCGGACCTCATGATGGTCGCCCCACGCGACGTCGAGGACTCCATCGTGCGCATCACGCAGCTCGCGCGCGCATCGGGCATCCACCTCGTGCTCGCCACCCAGCGCCCCTCGGTCGACGTCGTCACGGGCCTCATCAAGGCCAACGTGCCGTCGCGGCTCGCGTTCGCGGTGACGAGCGTCACCGACTCGCGCGTCATCCTCGACCAGCCCGGCGCCGACAAGCTCATCGGACAGGGCGACGCGCTCTTCCTGCCGATGGGCGCGTCGAAGCCGATCCGCGTGCAGGGCGCGTGGGTCACCGAGACCGAGATCGATCGCGTCGTGAAGCACGTCACGCGCCAGGCCCGCCCCGAGTACCGGAAGGACGTCGAGGCGGCGGTCGAGAAGAAGGAGATCGACTCCGACATCGGCGACGACCTCGAGCTGCTGCTCGCGGCCGCCGAGCTGGTCGTCTCCACGCAGTTCGGCTCCACGTCGATGCTGCAGCGCAAGCTCCGCGTCGGCTTCGCCAAGGCCGGACGCCTCATGGACCTCCTCGAGTCGCGCGAGATCGTCGGACCGTCCGAGGGGTCCAAGGCGCGCGACGTCCTCGTGACGCCCGAGCAGCTGCCCGGCGTGCTCGCGAAGCTGCGCGGCGAGGAGCCCGCCGCCCCGGCCGCGCCTGCGGCGCCCGCACCGGCGGCGCCGGCCGCGCCTGCCGCTGCCGCGTCGTCCGACGACGTCGACGACCGCTACGACGACCCCGTCGGACGCATCCCGGAGGGCCTCGAAGAGGTCGAGGGCGACACCGACGAGGATGCCTGGGGGCTCACGGGCCGCGACTGAATCGAGGCGCCGCGACGGCGGTCACGAGCGGGACCATCGGCATCCGGGCGGCCGGCCCGCCGAGGCTAGGCTTGGTCCATGACCGCTCCCGATGGCCGTGATCGCATCTCGAACTGGAACCTCCCGAACGCGATCACGATCCTCCGGATCGTCATGGCGCCGATCTTCTTCTGGCTGCTGCTCGCCGACGGCGGAGCCGACGGCCCCATGCGGTGGTGGGCCGCGGTCATCTTCATCGTCGCGATCTCGACGGACTGGGTCGACGGCCAGATCGCCCGGTCGCGCGGGCTGGTCACCGACCTCGGCAAGCTCCTCGACCCGATCGCCGACAAGCTGCTCACGAGCGGCGCGCTCGTGTGCCTGTCGATCCTCGGCGAGTTGTGGTGGTGGATCACGATCCTCATCGTCGTCCGTGAGGTCGGCATCACGGTCTGGCGGTTCGTCGAGCTGGGTCGTGGCACGGTGGTGCCGGCATCCTCGGGGGGCAAGGCGAAGACCTTCGCGCAGGCGATCGCGATCTCGCTCTTCCTCACCCCGCTCTGGACGCTCGTGGGCGACTGGATCCTCTGGGTGAACTGGGCGGCGATGGCCGTGGCGCTCGTGCTCACCGTCTGGTCGGGCCTGCTCTACGTGCGCGACGCGATCCGCCTGGGGCGCGAGCACCGGGCCGAGCCGAGGTGAGCGAGGCGGCCGACCTCGTCCGACGGCTGCGCGCGGCCGGGCTGACCGTCGCCTGCGCCGAGTCGCTCACGGGCGGCCTCCTCTCGGCGACGATCGTCGATGTGCCGGGGGCGTCGGACGTGCTGCTCGGAGGCGTCGTCGCCTACGCGACCGAGCTCAAGCACGCGCTCGTCGGGGTCGACGCGCACCTGCTGGAGGCGCGAGGGCCGGTGGACCCCGAGGTGGCGGGGCAGCTCGCCGATCGCATCCGGTCCGCCTGCGCGGTCCGCGGGCGCCCCGCCGATCTCGGGCTCGCCACCACGGGCGTCGCCGGCCCCGACCCGCAGGCCGGACACCCGCCGGGCCTCGTCTACGTCGGCGTCGCGTCGCCCCGAGGCATCCGTTCCGTCGCGCTGCGCGTCCCGGGCGACCGCTCGGCGGTTCGGCGCGCGGCCGTCTCGCGGGCCCTCGCCGAGGCGATCGTCGAGCTCGATGCGCTCGGGGCGTCGTCCGACGCGACGCCGCGTCAGCGCGGCGACATCCGGTAGCGGTGCTCAGGTCGGCCGGCGCTCCCGTACCGTGGCGCGACCTGCGCCGCACCGATGGAGACGAGGTGCTCCAGATACCGCCGAGCGCTCACGCGCGCCAATCCGACCGCCTCCGCGATCTCAGCGGCCGAGGCGTCGCCCGGACGCGATGAGAGGTCGGCCTCGACCCGCTCCAGCGTGATGGCCGAGAGGCCCTTCGGAAGCGACTGGGCGTCCAGCGAGGCGCCGAGCAGGCGATCGACCGCGCCCTGGTCGAGGTAGCCGGTCGAATCGGCGCGATCGGCGATGAGCCCGCGACGGACCTCCTCCAGTCGCTTCACCAGGCTGGTCCGGGAGAACGGCTTCACGAGGTAGTGCCGCACGCCGAGCAGCCGGGCCCGGCGGACGGTCTCGAGGTCGCGCGCCGCGGTCACCGCCACGACCTCGACGTCGTCGCCCGCCGCGCGGATCCGCCGGAGCACGTCGAGTCCGCCGAGGTCGGGCAGGTAGACGTCGAGCAGGACGAGGTCCGGACGCAGCCGACCCACGGCCCGGATCGCCTCGGCCCCGGTGTGGGCCTCGCCGACGACAGAGAACCCGGGCACGGCGTCGACGAACGCGCGGTTGATCCGGGCGACGGCGAGGTCGTCGTCGACGATGAGCGCGCTGACGACGTTCACGACGTCCCCGCCGCGTGCCCCGCCGCGCTCGCCGGGACCGTCGCGACGTCGACGCCGGGCAGCGGAAGTCGCACGACGAACCGCGCGCCGCCGGACGGGGACCGGGCGACCGACGCCTGCCCGCCGAGGCGGTCCGCCACCCGACGCACGATGGTGAGACCGATCCCGCGCCGCGCCTTCCCGTCGGCGGGCGACTTGCCGGTCACGTCCGGCTCGAAGATCTCGGCGCGCCGGCCCTCCGGCACCCCGGGCCCGTCGTCGTCGACCGTGACGACCACGACGGACGCCTCGTCGTCGTCCCGGATCGAGACCAGGACGCGGCCGCCCAGCACGCACGCCTCCACGGCGTTGTCGAGCAGGTTGCCCACCACGGTCACGAGGTCGGTGCGGAACGCCGCATCCTCGATCGGCGACAGGTGGGAGTCGGCGGTGAGTTCCAGCTCCACAGCCAGCTCGTGGGCACGCGACCGCTTCGCGAGGACGAGGGCGGCCGTCTCGACATCCGCGATGCCGCCGCGGTCGGCGAGCGAGGACAGCGCCCCGCCGCCGCCGACGCGCTCGATGTACGCCACCGCCGCGTCGACGTCGCCGAGCTCGAGCAGGCCGCTCACGACGTGGAGCGTGTTCGAGAACTCGTGCGATTGCGCGCGCAGTCCCTCCGCGAGGCCCTGCGCCCCCTGCAGCTCGCGAAGGACGGCCTCGAGCTCCGTCCGGTCGCGCAGGATCGCGATGGAGCCGACCTCGCGACCGTCGACGCGCACGCGGTCGCCGTGCACGAGCAGCACCCGCTCGCCCGAGAGCACCAGCGTCTCCTGCTCCTCCGCAGCCGCGACGACGGCGGCGAGCTCCGGCTCGACGACCTCGGCCATCGGACGTCCCAGCACCGAGTCGGGGTCGGCGACGCCGAGCAGACGGGCGGCCGCGTCGTTCAGGAGGACCACGCGATCCCGGTGGTCGACGGCGACGAGGCCCTCGCGGATTCCGTGGAGCATCGCCTGCCTGGTCTCGAGCATCGCCCGGATCTCGTCGGGCTCGAGGCCGTAGATGCGACGACGGATGACCCGTCCGATCCATGCGGAACCGACGACGCCGACCAGCGCCGCGATCGCGAGCGCCGCCAGCAGGCCGCCGAGTCCGCCGAGGAAGTCGGCGCGCAGCTCCGACTCGAGGATGCCGACCGAGACCTGCCCGATCACCTCGCCGGCCTCGTCGAAGATGGGTACCTTGACACGCCACGACTCGCCCAGGGTGCCCGTCTGCGTGCCGACGTACACCTGACCGGACAGCGGGATCGCGGGATCCGTCGACACGCGTTCGCCGATGCGGTCGGGGTTCGGGTGGGAGTAGCGGATGCCCGCGGCATCCGTCACGACGACGTAGGTGACGTGCGAGGCGCTGCGCACGACCTCTGCGACCGGCTGGATCGCAGCGGACGGATCGGCGTCGTCGAACGCGCCGAGCACGACGGGGAGGCGGGCGACCGACTGCGCGACCGCGATCATGCGGTCCTGGTAGGCCTCGCGGAGTTGGTTCTCCTGGATCAGCATCGCCGTCACGCCGGTCCCGACGACCGTCACGAGCACGATGGCGACCTGCAGCAGGAGCAACTGCATCCCCAGCGTCATCGACCGGCCCACCGGACAAGTCTGCCGCACGCCGGCAGCGGCGCGACCCGGCGGCCGTGACCGATACGACCGAAACGGCCGCAACGACCGAAACCACCGTTACGACCGCAACCTGCCGCGGCGCGTCGGGCGGTCCTAGCGTCGGAACCCACCGATCGTCGGCCCGGCGAGGACGCCGGGAACTCAAGGAGGAGCATTGCGATCACCCAATCGGCCGTCCCCCGCGGCCTTCCCCGCCCGTCAGCGCACTCGTGTCACCAGGACCGCCGTCGTCGGGCTCAGCCTCTCGGTCGCGCTCGGCCTCGCCGCATGCGCCGCCCCGGCCGCATCGTCCGATGCCGACGCCGAGGGAGCCGTGGTCATCGACGCGGTCAACGTGATCGCTCCCGCCGACCCCGGCGGCGGGTGGGACCAGACGGCCCGCTCGATGGCACAGGTCCTCACGGACGAGGGCCTCGTCTCGTCCGCACCCGTGCAGAACATCGGCGGTGCCGGAGGGACCGTCGGACTCGCCTCGCTCGCCAACGAGACCGACCCGGCGACGCTCATGATCACGGGCCTCGTCATGGTCGGCGCGGTCGAGACGAACGCATCCGAGGTGCGCATCGAGGACATGACGCCGATCGCGCGACTGACCGAAGAGGCCCTCGTCCTCGTCGTGCCCGTCGAGTCGTCGTACCGGACCACCGAGGACCTGGTCGACGCGATCGTCGACCAGGGCGCCGCGATCTCGGTCACGGGCGGGTCCGCGGGCGGCGCCGACCACATCCTCGCCGGCATGCTGCTCACCGAGGCCGGAGTGGATCCTGCCGAGATCCCGTCGACGCTCAACTACATCCCGAACTCCGGCGGCGGCGAGGCCGTGACGATGCTGCTCGGCAACACCGTGCAGGCCGGGATCTCCGGCGTGGGCGAGTTCGTCGAGCAGATCGAGGCGGGGGAGCTGCGTGCGCTCGCGGTCTCGTCACCCGAGCGCGTGGGGCTCCTCCCCGACACGCCCACGCTCGCCGAGGAGGGCTACGACGTCGAGCTGACCAACTGGCGAGGCCTGCTCGCGCCCGGCGGCATCTCGGACGGGGACGCGGACGCGCTCCGGACGCTCGTGGCCGACCTGCACGACTCGGACGCGTGGACCGAGACGCTCGAGCAGAAGGGCTGGGCGGACGCCTTCCTCGCCGGCGACGAGTTCTCGAGCTTCCTCGACGGCAACATCGACGAGGTGTCGGCGACGCTCGAGACCATCGGCCTGGTGTCGCGGTGACGGACCGCGCCATCGTCCCCTCCGGCGCGCAGGCGTCGGAGGGGGCCCCATCCGGGCCGACGCGGCGGGTCCGAGCCGTCGGCGAGTACGCATTCGCCGGCGCCGCGCTCCTCGTCGGCATCGGCACGATCGCCGGGGCGGGCGGGATCCGCGTCCCTCCGGGGTCGGCGAGCGTGCTCGGGCCGCGCGCCTTCCCCTACGCGGTCGGCGCGCTCCTCGTCCTCGCCGCGCTCGCCGTCCTCGTCGGCCTCCTGCTGGGCCGTCGCGGCCTCCCCGACGACGGCGAGGACGTCGACCCGGATGCGCCGACCGACTGGACGACGGTCGCGAAGCTGGTGGCCGTCTTCCTCTCCCAACTCGTCCTGATCGACCTGGCGGGCTGGCCCGTGGCCGTCGCCGTCGTCTTCGGCGGAGCGGCGGTCGTGCTCGGCGCGAAGCGCTGGTGGGCGGCGATCGGCATCGGCCTCGCCCTTGGCATCGTCACCCAGCTGGTCTTCGGCGCCTGGCTCGGCCTCTCCCTGCCCGCCGGTCCCGCCCTGAACTGGATCCCGATCTTCAATGGATAGCCTCTCCGCCCTCCTCGAGGGCTTCGCGACCGCGATGCAGCCCCAGTACCTGCTCACCGCGCTGTTCGGCGTGTTCATCGGCACGGCCGTCGGCGTGCTCCCGGGCATCGGCCCCGCGATGACCGTCGCGCTGCTGCTCCCGCTCACCTACACGCTCGATCCGACGGGCGCACTGATCCTGTTCGCCGGCATCTACTACGGCGGGATGTACGGCGGTTCGACCACGTCGATCCTGTTGAACACGCCGGGCGAATCCGCGTCGATCGTCACGGCCCTCGAGGGCAACCGCATGGCGAAGGCCGGCCGAGGCGCCGCCGCGCTCGCGACGGCGGCCATCGGGTCGTTCGTCGCGGGAACGGTTGCGACCGTCCTGCTGACCTTCCTGGCGCCGGGCATCGCCCGACTCGCCGTCCAGCTCGGTCCTGCGGACTACTTCGCACTCATCGTCGTGGCGTTCCTCACGGTCGGGGCGCTCCTCGGCTCGAGCGTCCCGCGCGGGCTGGTCTCGCTCGGACTCGGCCTCGTCCTCGGACTCGTCGGCACCGAGGTGCTCTCGGGCCAGCAGCGGTACACGTTCGGCGTGCCGAGCCTCGCGGACGGCATCGACATCGTGCTGATCGCGGTCGGCCTCTTCGCGGTGGGGGAGACCCTGTACGTGGCCTCCCGGCTCCGGCACGGTTCCGTCCGGGTCATCCCGGTCGATCGCGGCTGGCGCACCTGGCTGACGCGCGACGACCTCCGACGCTCCTGGAAGCCGTGGCTCCGCGGGACCGCCATCGGGTTCCCCATCGGCACCATCCCGGCGGGCGGGGCCGACGTCGCGACGTTCCTCTCCTACGCGGCCGAGCGACGGCTGGCGAAGGGAACGGCTCGTGCCGAGTTCGGCCGTGGCGCCATCGAGGGCGTGGCGGGCCCCGAGTCGGCGAACAACGCCGCCGCGGCGGGCGTGCTCGTGCCCCTGCTCACCCTCGGGCTGCCGACGACCGCGACGGCGGCGATCATCATCTCCGCCTTCCAGTCCTACGGCATCCGACCCGGACCGCTGCTCTTCGAGAACGAGTCGGGCCTGGTCTGGGCGCTCATCGCGAGCCTCTACATCGGGAACGTGCTGCTCATCGTGCTGAACCTCCCGCTCGTGGGCATGTGGGTCAAGGTGCTCCGCATCCCGCGCCCCTACCTCTACGGAGGCATCCTCGCGTTCGCGGGTCTCGGGGCCTACGCCCTGCACTTCAACGTCATCGACACCGTGACGCTCCTGGCCGTCGGGCTCGTCGGGTTCCTCATGCGCCGATACGGCTATCCGGTCGCGCCGATGGTCGTCGGCGGGATCCTCGGACCGATGGCCGAGGAGCAGCTGCGCAAGTCGATGGCGATCAGCCAGGGGGACCTCCTGTACCTCGTCCACAGCCCGTTCGCGATCGTGGCGTACGCCACGCTCGCAGTCATCGTCGTGATCGGCGTCTGGTTGAAGCGTCGCCGTGCGCGGCTGGAGTCGGCACCGGTGCTCGTCCCGACCGGTGCCCTGCCGGCGGTCGAGGCGCCCGCGGCATCCGGGCCCGATCGTGGGTCCCACGGTCCGGAGACGAGGGAATAGGTCGCGTGAACTCCCTGTTACAGCTGTCGGGTTCAGAGCAAAACACCAGTGACCACGGGTAGGCTCGGTGAACGGGAAGAGGCGCTAGACTGACCTCCCCGTACCGGCCCCGGTCGAGGGTCGCAGGTGAGACGAGGGAGGTTCCGATGGTTCTGGTTCGACAGGAGATCGGCGACGTGCTGAGGGACTTCCGCCTGCAGAAGGGCCGGACCCTCCGCCAGGTCGCCAGCAAGGCGAGCGTCGCGCTCGGCTACCTCAGCGAGGTGGAGCGCGGCCAGAAGGAGGCCTCGAGCGAGATCCTCGCGTCCGTCGCGGACGCGCTCGACACTCCCATCTCCGTGATCATGCACGAGGTCGGCGACCGCATCGCGGTGCTCGAGGGGCTCAACGCCCCGTCGGTGCCCGACAGCCTCCCCGACGAGCTGGTGGCGGAGTTCGACGCGGACATGATGGTCCGCTGATCCACAGATCCACTCGAACGGCCGGTCCTCGTGACCGGCCGTTCGCACGTCCGGAGGTCCATCGGTGAAACGCAGCGAGTTCGCGCTGGCGGTCGAGCAGGAGTTCGGCCCGGGGTACGGGGAGGTCGTCGTGAACGACGTCGTGCTCGTCGGGCTCGGCAACCGCACCGCGCGCGAGGCGCTGGCCGCGGGCGCGGCTCCGCGCGACGTCTGGTTCGCGCTCTGCGAGGCGACGGATGTCCCGGAGGCGCGTCGCCACGGCGTCGGTCGTCCGGACCCGGGCGAGCGGGCCTCGCGATAGGCGGCTGAAGCGCCCGAAGACGCGTTCGACACGCCGGGGCGCGCATCGAACATGCGTTCGGATGCTGCGTTAGGCTCCTCAACAGCAGGAGGGATGACGCAGCCATCCACAGCCGAGCGCTCTCGGGCGACGGATGTCGGTGGCCGACCATACGGTCGGAGGCGTCGGAACACACCGCAACCGCCTTGTCGCGAGACGTGCCGGGTCACGGCCTGGCACGCGGAACGACAGCCTAGAGGCAGCCGTCATTCACCCCGAAGGAGCACCGATGCCATCACCCGCAGACCGCGAGAAGGCCCTCGAGACCGCACTCGCCCAGATCGACCGCCAGTTCGGCAAGGGATCGGTGATGCGCCTCGGCAGTGAGGAGCGCGCACCGGTCGAGGTCATCCCCACCGGTTCCATCGCACTCGATGTCGCGCTCGGCGTCGGCGGCCTGCCGCGCGGCCGCATCATCGAGATCTACGGGCCGGAGTCCTCCGGCAAGACGACCCTGACGCTCCACGCGATCGCGAACGTGCAGCGCGCTGGCGGCATCGCGGCGTTCATCGACGCGGAGCACGCACTCGACCCCGACTACGCGAAGAAGCTCGGCGTCGACATCGACTCGCTGCTCGTCTCGCAGCCCGACACGGGTGAGCAGGCGCTCGAGATCGCCGACATGCTGATCCGCTCGGGTTCGATCGACCTCGTCGTCATCGACTCGGTGGCGGCGCTCGTGCCTCGGGCCGAGATCGAGGGCGAGATGGGCGACTCGCACGTCGGTCTCCAGGCACGACTCATGTCGCAGGCCCTGCGCAAGCTCACCGGTGGGCTCAACCAGACCAAGACGACGGCGATCTTCATCAACCAGCTCCGCGAGAAGATCGGCGTGTTCTTCGGCAGCCCCGAGACCACTGCGGGTGGCAAGGCGCTGAAGTTCTACGCATCGGTGCGGCTCGACATCCGTCGCATCGAGACGCTGAAGGACGGGTCCGACGCAGTCGGCAACCGCACGCGCGTGAAGGTCGTGAAGAACAAGATGGCCCCGCCGTTCAAGCAGGCCGAGTTCGACATCCTCTACGGCGTTGGCATCTCGCGCGAGGGCAGCCTCATCGATTACGGCGTCGATCAGGGCATCGTGAAGAAGTCCGGCGCCTGGTACACGTACGACGGCGACCAGCTCGGCCAGGGCAAGGAGAACGCCCGAAACTTCCTCCTGCAGAACCCCGACATCGCCGCCGACATCGAGAAGAAGATCCTCGCGAAGCTCGGCATCGGCCAGGCCGCCGGTGCTCCGGCAGCTGCGGCGCCGGCGAACGTCGAGTCGATCGCGTCGAAGCGCAAGGGCGCCTGAGCGGGCGGATCCGATGACGGAGCAGGGGAACGAGCGACTCGCGCCGGTCACCTACCTGCCGTGGGCGGCGCCGTCGGAGGGATCCGAGGGTGCCGCCCACGGCGTGGCCGAGCGACAGCGTCCCCCGGCGGATGCGGGCGACGGAGTCGACGAGACGGGCCTCGAGCGGGACGACCGCATCGACCGGCTGATCGTCTCGCGCCTTCGGCGTTCCTCGCTGTCGGTGTCGGAGGTGCGGGCGATCCTCATCGAGCACGGGCTCGACGAGGGCGAGGTCGAGGAGTGGATCGAGCGGTACGCGCGGCTCGGCTACCTCGACGACCGCCGGCTCGCCGAGCAGTTGGTGCACAGCCACGGCGTCCGGCGAGGGCGCGGGAGCGGCGCGGTGCTGCACGAGCTCGGCCGCCGGGGCATCGAGGACGAGCTCGCCCGCGAGGCGATCGACACGCTCGATCCCGACGTGGAGTTCGAGCATGCGCTCCTCATCGCCGAGCGCCGGGCGCGACAGCTGGGCGGGCTCGAGCGTCGGGTCGCCGAGCGTCGGCTGTCCGCATTCCTCATGCGGCGCGGCTACGGCAGCGACCTCGTCCGGCGCGCGGTCGCCGCCGCACTCGACGGCGACGACGCCGAATGACGGATCGTAGACTGGTGCGATCATGAGCACCATTCACGAGGCGATGCCCGCGACCGGGGACCCCGTCGCCGCCGATTCGGACGCGCCCCGCACCTACGAGGTCCGCACCTTCGGGTGCCAGATGAACGTCCACGATTCGGAGCGACTCAGCGGTTCGCTCGAGGCCGCCGGGTACGTGCCCGCCGACGGCGCGGAGCCCGATGTCGTCGTGATCAACACGTGCGCGGTGCGCGAGAACGCCGACAACAAGCTCTACGGCAACCTCGGCCACCTCGCCGGCGTGAAGCGTCGCCACGCGGGCATGCAGATCGCGGTCGGCGGCTGCCTCGCCCAGAAGGACAAGAACGTCATCCTCGAGAAGGCCCCATGGGTCGACGTCGTCTTCGGCACGCACAACATGGGGTCGCTGCCGAGCCTGCTCGAACGCGCTCGTCACAACGACGAGGCCCAGCTCGAGATCCTCGATGCGCTCGAGGTCTTCCCCTCGACCCTGCCGACGAAGCGAGACTCGACCTACTCCGGCTGGGTGTCCATCTCGGTCGGGTGCAACAACACCTGCACGTTCTGCATCGTGCCCGCGCTCCGCGGCAAGGAGAAGGACCGGCGGCCGGGCGACATCCTCGCCGAGGTGCAGGCGCTGGTCGACGACGGGGCCATCGAGGTGACCCTCCTCGGCCAGAACGTGAACTCCTACGGAGTCGAGTTCGGCGACCGCCAGGCGTTCGGCAAGCTGCTGCGCGCGGCAGGCGAGGTCGACGGGCTCGAGCGTATCCGCTTCACGAGCCCGCACCCCGCCGCGTTCACCGACGACGTCATCGACGCGATGGCCGAGACGCCGAACGTGATGCCCCAGCTGCACATGCCGCTCCAGTCCGGCTCCGACCGCATCCTCAAGGCCATGCGCCGCTCCTACCGCTCGGAGAAGTTCCTCGGCATCCTCGATCGCGTGCGCGCGAAGATCCCGAACGCCGCGATCACGACCGACATCATCGTCGGGTTCCCCGGCGAGACCGAGGAGGACTTCCAGGAGACCCTCCGCGTCGTCGAGGCCGCACGCTTCGCCTCGGCGTTCACGTTCCAGTATTCCATCCGGCCCGGTACGCCCGCGGCGACCATGGAGGACCAGGTGCCGAAGGAGGTCGTGCAGGAGCGCTACGAGCGCCTCATCGCCCTGCAGGAGCGCGTCTCATGGGAGGAGAACCGGAAGCTCGTCGGTACCGCCGTCGAGGTGCTGGTCTCGACCGGCGAGGGCAAGAAGGACTCCGAGACCCACCGCATGAGCGGCCGCGCGGAAGACAGCCGCCTCGTGCACTTCGAGGTGCCCGCGGGGTCCGACCTCCCGCGACCCGGCGACGTCGTCTCGGTCGAGATCACCCAGGCCGCGCCGTTCCACCTGCTCGCCGACTCGATCGACGGAGCGCCGCTGCGCATCCGGCGGACGCGCGCGGGCGACGCGTGGGACCGGGCGCAGGCCGAGAGCTGCGGCGTGCCCGCGGCGCCCGGAGCCGCGGCCTCGACCCCCGGGCGCGTCTCGCTCGGGCTGCCCTCGCTGCGCATCGGCGGCGAGCCGCTCACCAGCCCGGGCGTCGGCACCATGCCGATCTACGACCCCGCCGACGGCCAGCGCTGACGTGACGCTGATCGCGGTCGTCGGCGCCACGGGCACCGGCAAGTCGCGCTTCGCGCTCGATGTCGCGCACGCGATCGCCGCCGCGGGCGGCGTCGCCGAGGTCGTCAACGCCGACGCCATGCAGCTCTACCGGGGCATGGACATCGGCACCGCCAAGCTCTCGGAGGACGAGCGCGAGGGCGTCCCGCATCACCTGCTCGATGTGCTCGACGTCACCGACGAGGCATCCGTCGCCGCGTACCAGGCCGATGCCCGCCGCGTCATCGACGAGATCGCGTCGCGCGGTGGCGTCGCACTCCTCACCGGAGGGTCCGGGCTGTACGTCTCGAGCGTCATCCACGACCTCCGCTTCCCCGGGACGGACGCCGCGATCCGCTCGCGCCTCGAGGCCGAGCTCGAGGAGATCGGTCCGGGCCTCATGCATCGCCGGCTGCGCGAGCTCGACGCCGAGACGGCCGCGGGCGTCGACCCGCAGAACGGCCGACGGATCGTCCGCGCGTTGGAGGTCATCGAGCTCACCGGCGAGCCGAAGGCCGCGCGCCTGCCGGACGAACCCGTGCCCTGGCGGCCGCACCGCATCGTGCACCTGCGTGCCGACCGGGCCGAGCTCGTCGCGCGACTCGACGCCCGCGCCGCGGGCATGTGGGCGGGCGGGCTCCTCGACGAGGTGCGCAGCCTCGTTCCGGCGGGCCTCGAACGCGGCGTGACCGCGCGCAAGGCGATCGGCTACGCGCAGGCGCTCGCGCAGCTGCAGGGCCGGATGACGGAGGCCGACGCGATCGCGGAGACGCAGGCGCTCACGCGGACCTACGCCCGACGGCAGGTCGGCTGGTTCAAGCGGTACGCCGCGGCATCGGTCGTCGATGCCGGCGACCCGGCGGCCTTCGCCGCAGGGGTGGCGAGGCTGGCGCGCGGCGTCTGAGGCGCCGCGCGCTCCCTAGACTGGTGCGATGGCGTTCGATCTGCGCTTCACCAAGGGCCAGGGCACGGGCAACGACTTCGTGCTGTTCAGCGACCCCGAGGGCGAACACGAACTCTCGCCCACGCAGATCGCGGCGGTGTGCGACCGGCGCTTCGGCGTCGGCGCCGACGGCGTGATCCGGGCCGTCCGCTCGGACCGGCTGGCCGACGGCGCCGGCGCGCTCGCGGAGGACCCGCAGGCGACGTGGTTCATGGACTACTGGAACGCGGACGGCAGCGTCTCGGAGATGTGCGGCAACGGCATCAGGGTGTTCGTGCGCTACCTCGTCGACCAGGGGCACGTCGCGCCCTCGGGCGACGAGTGGATCGCGATCGGCACCCGAGCGGGAGTCCGTCGGGTCCGCGTGACCGGCGCCGGATTCGAGGCCGACCTCGGCGTGTGGCGCCTCGACGGCGGAGAGCCGCTGGTGCGCGCCAAGAACCTGCCCGTCGCGCGCCCCGGCCTGGGCATCGACGTCGGCAATCCGCACGTCGTGGTGGCCCTCGCCGACGACGACGAACTGGACGGGCTCGACCTGGCCTACCTGCCGATCCTCGAACCGCAGCCGCAGGCCGGCGCGAACGTCGAGTTCGTCGTCCCCGCGGAGCCGCTCGTCGAGAACGGTCGCGGGAGGATCCGCATGCGCGTGCACGAGCGCGGGTCGGGCGAGACGCTCTCGTGCGGCACGGGTGCGGTCGCCGCGGCGCTCGCCGTCCGCCACTGGGCCGGCGAGCACGCCCCCGACACGTGGGTCGTCCAGGTGCCGGGGGGCGTGCTCGGCGTGCGCATGGAGTCGCGTCCCGACGGTGAGCACGTGCTGCTCTCCGGGCCGGGCGAACTCGTCTTCGACGGGGTGCTCGCGCTGGCCTGAGCCGGATGGCGCGGCGGCTCGGATCGCGCGCGGCGGAGTCGCGGGGTCGCCGTCAGGCGTCGCGCGTCACCGTGAGCACGCGGAAGCCCTTCGAGGTCGCGGCCCGCCCGACGGTCCATCCGTCGCCGAACTCCTCGCCGAGCCAGCGCTGCAGCGAGTCGGCGCCGAGGTTCTTCTGCACGACGAGCCACGCCGTGGCGCCGGCGTCGAGGCGGGGCAGCCATCGGCGCAGCAGCGCGTGCAGCTCGGCCTTGCCGATCCGGATGGGCGGATTCGACCAGATCACGGAGAATCGCAGGTCGTCGGGAACATCCGCGGGACTCACGGCGTTGACGTTGTGGAGTCCGAGGCGCCGGACGTTCCGGCGGACGAGGTCGAGTGCACGCTCGTTCACGTCGACGGCCCACACCGTGGCATCCGGCGACTGCAGTCCGAGCGTGAGTGCGATCGGGCCCCAGCCGGCGCCGAGGTCGAGCAGGTGTCCGGCGGCGGGAGCCTTCGGGACCTCGTCGAGGAGGACGCGGGTGCCGAGGTCGACGTGGTCGGGGCTGAAGACGCCCCCGGCGGTCTGCACCTCGACGTCGCGGCCGGCGAGTCGCACCGGGACGGTCCGGAGCGCCGCCCGGTCGGCGGGCTTGGACGAGAAGTAGTGCTCCTGCGGCATACGGGGAAACCTATCGCAGGCGAACGGAAGTAGGCTTGACACGATGAATGACGCGGCACCCGAGACCCACGACGACGCGGTCGAGCGCGTGCTGCGCAGCGCCGACGCCCGGGCGGGTGTGTCCCGGTTCGGCGGGTCCGACGCCTCGTCCATCCAGCGCGCCGGGCTCGCCGGGCACGACGACGACGGCTTCGACGGCGAGCAGTACGATCGCGAGGCGCGCGCGGCGCTCCGCCGCGTCGGCGGCCTCTCGACCGAGCTCGAGGACGTCACCGAGGTCGAGTACCGGCAGCTGCGACTCGAGAACGTCGTGCTCATCGGCGTCTACCCGCAGGGGTCGCTCGAGGACGCCGAGAACTCGCTCCGCGAGCTCGCCGCCCTCGCCGAGACGGCCGGTGCGCGCGTGCTCGACGGAGTCCTGCAGCGCCGTCCGCACCCCGACCCCAGCACCTACCTCGGCCGCGGCAAGACCGAGGAGCTCCGGCACGTGGTCGCCGCGCTCGGTGCGGACACCGTGGTCGCCGACACCGAGCTCGCCCCGAGCCAGCGTCGTGCGCTGGAGGACGCGGTCAAGGTGAAGGTGATCGACCGCACCGCCGTGATCCTGGACATCTTCAGCCAGCACGCCAAGAGCCGTGAGGGCAAGGCGCAGGTCGAGCTCGCGCAGCTCGAGTACCTCCTTCCGCGCCTGCGCGGCTGGGGCGAGTCGATGTCCCGCCAGGCCGGTGGCCAGGTCGGCGGCGCAGGTGCGGGCATGGGCTCGCGCGGTCCCGGTGAGACGAAGATCGAGCTGGACCGCCGCCGCATCCACACCCGGATGGCGAGGCTCCGTCGGCAGATCGTCGGCATGAAGCCCGCGCGCGACGCCAAGCGCGCGAACCGCAAGCGCAACGCCGTTCCGTCGGTCGCGATCGCGGGCTACACCAACGCGGGCAAGTCGAGCCTGCTCAACCGCATCACGGGCGCGGGCGTGCTGGTCGAGAACGCGCTCTTCGCCACGCTCGATGCGACCGTGCGCCGCAACACGACAGCCGACGGTCGTGTCTACACGATCGCCGACACGGTCGGCTTCGTGCGCAACCTCCCGCACCAGCTCGTCGAGGCGTTCCGGTCGACGCTCGAGGAGGTCGGCGACGCCGACCTGATCGTGCACGTCGTCGACGCCGCGCACCCCGACCCCGCCCAGCAGATCGCGACCGTGCGCGACGTCATCGGCGAGGTCGGCGCCCGCGACATCCCCGAGCTCGTCGTCTTCAACAAGGCCGACCTCGTGACGCCCGAGGACCGGCTGGTCCTGCAGGGGCTCGAGCCGAACGCCGTGTTCGCCTCGGCGCGCACCGGCGAGGGCGTCGCCGAGGTGCTCGCCGCGATCGGGCGCATGCTGCCCGACCCTGCTGTCGAGGTCGACCTCCTCGTGCCCTACGAGCGGGGCGACATCGTCTCCGCGCTGCACGAGACCGGCCGCGTGCTCTCCACCGAGTACCTCGAGGACGGGACGCGCATCCGCGCGTTGGCGTCGCCCGAGCAGGCCGCACAGCTGGAGGAGTTCCGCGTCGCGGCGCTCGCGTAGCATCCGCTCGGCCCTGCCGGGTGCCGCGACTCGCGGCACGGCCGTCGAGTCACTCGTCGTAACACCGGGAGCGGATGCCCCCGACCCGGCGTATCGTCGCACCTGATCGTGGCGAGCGGCCGGATGCCGCCCGCCTGGAGCGACCGCCGAGCCCGGCACCCGCCCGCGAGACCCACCTGCCGTTCCGGCAGGTCGGGCGCGGCGTGCCGTGCACTCGACCTCCTCGGAACTGCTCGCCACCTGGAGCGACATGACCGGAACCGAGCCCGACGGCGTCGCCGCCCGGCCGCGCGTGCCGATCTCGTTCGAGCTGTTCCCGCCGCGCACGGACGCCGCGGCGATCGCGCTCGGCCGCACCATCGACCGGCTCGCCGAGGTCGACCCCGCGTTCATCTCGGTGACGTTCGGAGCGGGCGGCTCGAGCCGCGACCGCTCGCTCACGGTGCTGCGGTACATGCTCGAGCACACGAGCGTCGAGCCGATGGCGCACCTGACCTGCGTCGGATCGAGCCACGCCGAGGCGAACCGCCTCGTCCGAGAGTTCCTCGACGCGGGCATCACGAGCTTCCTCGCGCTCCGCGGCGACCCGCCGGCCGGAGCCGCTGATGCGGAGGACGCGATCGGCGACCTGCACAGCGCCGCCGAGCTCGTGCAGCTGATCCACCGCGTCCAGGAGGAACGCGAGCCGTTCGGTCAGTCGCGGATCCCGGGCATGCCCGGGGTCACCGCGATCCGCGAGCGTCCCCGTCCGGAGCGCGTCGCCGTGGCGGCCTTCCCGACCGGCCATCCGCGTTCGCGCGGGTCGAACCAGGACGTCGACGTGCTGCTCGCGAAGGAGGTCGCAGGAGCGAACCTCGCGATCACGCAGCTCTTCTGGCACGCCGACGACTACCTGGCCTTCGTGCAACGGGCCCGGGCCGGCGGCGTGACGATCCCGATCCTCCCG
The DNA here is from genome assembly GCF_042672355.1 of Agromyces binzhouensis. NCBI lineage: Bacteria > Bacillati > Actinomycetota > Actinomycetes > Micrococcales > Microbacteriaceae > Agromyces > Agromyces binzhouensis. The sequence goes on from NZ_JBHXVJ010000002.1 coordinate 408,521, forward strand.
GGCATCATGCCCGTGACCACGCCCGCGCGGCTCGCCCGGCTCGAGCAGCTCACCGGCGTGCCCGCGCCCGCCGCGCTCGCGATCGACCTCGAGATCGAGCCCGACGCCGACGCCCAGTTCGAGCTCGGCGTCGGATACGCCGCGGACCTGGCGGCCGGCGTGCTCGACGGCGGCGCCCCCGGACTCCATCTGTACACCTTCAACCGCCACGAGGCCGTGCTCGCCGTGCTCGACCGGCTCGGCCTCGCCACCGCCCACGCCCATGCGGGCACCGAGAGGAACACGAGAGAACGATGACCGCACCCGCCTTCCCCACCGGAACGATCCTCGGCTACCCGCGCATCGGGCGCCGACGTGAGCTCAAGCACGCCGTCGAGGCGTTCTGGGCCGGCCGGATCGACTCCGCCGAGCTCGAGCGCACCGCGGCGGCCCTTCGGGCCGCGACGCGCGAGCGACTCGCCGGGCTCGGGCTCGGCCGCACCGACTCGGCGATCCCCGAGTCCTTCTCGTACTACGACCAGGTGCTCGACGCCGCGGTCGCGGTCGGCGCGATCCCCGCGCGGTTCGAGCGCCTGCTCGGCGAGGACGGCCGGCTCGACCTGGCCGGGTACTTCACCGTCGCCCGCGGCGAGGGTGCCGACGCGCCGCTCGAGATGACGAAGTGGTTCGACTCGAACTACCACTACCTCGTGCCCGAGATCGGTCCCGACACCGCGTTCACCGCGCACGCCGACGCACTCGTCGCGCAGGTCCGCGAGGCGCGCGCGGCCGGGTTCGTCACGCGTCCGGTCCTCGTCGGACCCGTCACGTTCCTCCTGCTGGCGAAGGCGGCGGATGGCGCGCCCGAGGGCTTCCGGCCGCTCGACCGCCTCGCCGACCTCGTGCCGGTCTACCGCACGCTCCTCGCCCAGCTCGCGGCGGCCGGCGCAGAGTGGGTGCAGCTCGACGAGCCGGGGCTCGTGAGCGAGAGCCTCGACGAGCCGCGCGAGCGCGTGCTCGAGGCGGTCGCGGAGGCCTACGACGCGCTCGGCGCGGTCGACGCTCGCCCGGCGATCTTCGTCGCCGCGCCGTACGGCGACCTCGCAGAGGCGCTGCCCGTGCTCGCGGCCACCCCCGTCGAGGCGATCGGGTTCGACCTCGTCCGCGGCGACGTGCCCGCGCAGCTCGACCCGGTGACCGAGGAGGCGCTCGCCGCCAAGACCCTCGTCGCCGGCGTCGTCGACGGCCACAACATCTGGAGGGGCGACCTCGCCCACGCGTTCGCGCGTGCCGAGGCGCTTCGCTCCGTCTCGGGCTCGGTCGCCGTCTCCACGTCGACCTCGCTCCTGCACGTGCCGCACGACGTCGACGAGGAGCGCGCGCTCGATGCGCGCCTCGTGAGCTGGCTCGCCTTCGCCGACCAGAAGGTCGCCCAGGTCGCTGCGCTCGCGCGCGGCCTGGCCGAGGGGCGCGACGCGATCGCGGCCGACCTCGACGCGGCATCCGCAGCCCTCGCCGACCGCGCCGCGGCGCCGGGCGTGCGCGTGCCCGCGGTGCGGGCCCGTCTGGACGCACTCGACGCCACCGCGTTCGCGCGCGCCCCCTACGACGCCCGCGTGGCCGCGCAGGAGGACCTCGCGCTGCCCGCCCTCCCGACGACCACGATCGGCTCGTTCCCGCAGACCGCCGACATCCGCCGAGCCCGCGCGCGACTCGTGAAGGGCGAGCTGACGGATGCCGCCTACCGCGAGCTGATGCGCGAGGAGATCGCGCGCGTCATCAGGCTGCAGGAGGAGCTGGGCCTGGACGTGCTCGTGCACGGCGAGCCCGAGCGCAACGACATGGTGCAGTACTTCGCCGAGCTGCTCGACGGCTTCGCGGTCACGCAGCACGGTTGGGTGCAGTCGTACGGCTCGCGGTGCACGCGTCCGTCGATCCTCTGGGGCGACGTGTCGCGCCCTGCGCCGATGACCGTCGAGTGGTCGACGTACGCCCAGTCGCTCTCGGAGAAGCCCGTCAAGGGCATGCTCACGGGGCCGGTCACGATCCTCGCGTGGTCGTTCGTGCGCGACGACCAGCCGCTCGGCGACACGGCCCGCCAGGTCGCGCTCGCCCTGCGCGACGAGATCGGCGACCTCGAGGCGGCCGGGATCCGCGTCATCCAGGTCGACGAGCCCGCGCTCCGCGAACTGCTGCCGCTGAAGCGCGCCGACCAGCCCGCGTACCTCGACTGGTCGGTGGGGTCCTTCCGACTCGCCACGGGCGGCGCGGCGCCGGCGACGCAGGTGCACACGCACCTCTGCTACTCGGAGTTCGGCGTCGTGATCGACGCGATCCGCGAGCTCGACGCCGACGTGACCTCGATCGAGGCGGCGCGCAGCCGTATGGAGGTCGTCGGCGACCTCGCGGCGAGCGGGTTCGACCACGGCGTCGGGCCGGGCGTCTACGACATCCACTCGCCGCGCGTGCCGAGCGTCGAGGAGGTGCGCTCGCTCCTCGAGCGCGCGGTCGACGGCGTGCCCGCCGGCCGGCTCTGGGTGAACCCCGACTGCGGGCTGAAGACGCGCGGCTACGACGAGACGGTCGCCTCGCTCGCGAACATCGTCGAGGCGACGCGCTCGGTCCGCGAGGGGGTCGCGGTCCCGACGGCCTGACGAGCGTGCGCGACGGCGGATGCCGCGGGGGAGCCCGCGGCATCCGCCGTCCGTCGCCGGTGGCGGGACGACCGGTCTTCGCGAGTGCTCGCGCGGGGGCGGCTAGACCGTGCGGAGCACCGCGACGACCTTGCCGAGCACCTCGGACTCGTCGCCGAGGATGGGCTCGAAGGCCGAGTTGCGGGGGAGCAGCCAGGTGTGGCCGTCGCGCTGGCGGAAGACCTTGACGGTGGCCTCGCCGTCGAGCATCGCCGCGACGATCTCGCCGTTCTCGGCCGTCTTCTGCGAGCGGACGACGACCCAGTCGCCGTCGCAGATCGCGGCGTCGATCATCGAGTCGCCGACGACCTTCAGGATGAACAGCTCGCCCTTGCCCACGAGCTGGCGGGGAAGCGGGAAGACCTCCTCGATCTGCTGCTCGGCCGTGATGGGCACGCCTGCGGCGATGCGGCCCACCATGGGGACCATGGCCGCATCGCCGACCGGCGCGGGTTCGACCGATGCCGCGCGCTGCTCCGCCCCGGGGACGTCGATGAGGATCTCGAGCGCACGGGGACGGTTCGGGTCGCGCCGCAGGTAGCCGGCGAGCTCGAGCTGGTTCAGCTGGTGCGTGACGCTCGAGAGCGAGGAGAGTCCGACGGCGTCGCCGATCTCGCGCATGCTCGGCGGGTACCCGCGGTCGGAGACCGAGCCGCGGATGACCTCGAGGATCGCGAGCTGCTTCGGACTCAGCGTCTTGCGCCGACGCGACCGGCCGCCCGCGCCGCGTGCCTGGTCGATGTCGATGCTCACGTGCCTCGCCTCTCGTCGGGACCGCGTCGGCCCGGATGTCGGTGGTCGGTGTTCGACTGTCGTCGGACATTCGAAACTGTATCCGCCTCGCACGCGCGCGACAAACATCCGTTCGAGTGTGTCGCGGAATCCGGGCCGGAAATCCCACCCTCCGGTGCTTGCAGCTTCGATTGTTCGAAGATATATTCGGAACACAGCTTCGCATCCGGCCCTCCCGGCCGAGGGTCGGATGCGCAGCTGGAAGCCCGGGAGGTGCGGAATGAGTGCAGTGGTGATGGGGGCCGCGAGTGCGGCGCCGACGATGCCCGCGTTCGGGTCGACGACCCCGCGCGCCCGGCTGAGGCTCACCAGGCGCGGTCGCGTCGTCGTCACGGGTCTGGCTGCGCTCCCGTTGGTGCTCGGCGTCCTGGTCGGCGTGCTCTCGAGCGGTGGCGCGGTCGCCGGGATCGACGGCGGTGCCTCCGCGATGACGTTCGAGACCGTCGAGGTCGGTGCGGGCGACACACTGTGGGGCATCGCCGAGACGATCGCTCCGTCGTCCGATCCGCGCGACGTGATCTACGAGATCATGCGACTGAACGGCCTCGACGACGCCGTCGTGCAGCCCGGCCAGCAACTCGTCCTCCCCGCCGTCGGGTAGCCGTCACCCGCCGTGCTCCGGCGCCGCGAAACACGACGAGGCGCGCGGATAGCATTGATCGGTGACGAGTCTCGACGACCTGCCCATCCGCGACGATCTGCGCGGCAAGTCCCCGTACGGCGCCCCGCAGAAGCACGTGCCGGTCGCGCTCAACGTGAACGAGAACACGCATCCGATCCCCGAGGACGTCGCGCACGACATCGTCGCGCGCGTGGCGGCCGCGATCATCGGCCTGAACCGGTACCCCGACCGCGAGTTCACCGAACTGCGCACCGCGCTCGCGCGGTACCTCGGCCACGACCTCGTGCCGGAGCAGCTCTGGGCGGCGAACGGCTCGAACGAGGTCCTGCAGCACGTGCTGCAGGCCTTCGGCGGACCGGGCCGCACCGCGCTCGGCTTCGGGCCCACCTACTCCATGTACGGCCTCCTCTCGTCGGGTACCGGCACCGGGTGGATCGCCGCCGACCGCGACGGCGACTTCGAGCTCTCGCCCGAGACCGCGGTCGCGGCGATCGAGCGACACGATCCCGACGTCGTGCTGCTGTGCTCCCCGAACAACCCCACGGGCACGCCGCTCTCGCTCGAGACGATCGCCGCGGTCGCCGACGCCGCACGCGGCGTGGTCGTCGTCGACGAGGCCTACCAGGAGTTCGCCGACCCGGGCACGCCGAGTGCGTTGACCCTCCTCCAGGGGCGGCCGAGGCTCCTCGTCTCGCGGACGATGAGCAAGGCGTTCGCGTTCGCGGGGGCTCGCGTCGGCTACCTCGCCGCCGCCCCGGCGGTCATCGACGCCCTGCGCCTCGTGCGGCTCCCGTACCACCTCTCCGCACTGACCCAGGCGGCGGCGCTCGGCGCCCTCGCGCACGCCGACGAGATGCTCGCGATGGTCGATGAGATCCGCGCCCAGCGCGAGCGGATCACGCGCGAGCTCCGCGGGCTCGGCTTCCACCCGTACCGCAGCGGCGCCAACTTCGTGCTCTTCGGCGGCGTCGCCGACCCGCACGCGGTGTTCGAGGCGCTCCTCGATCGCGGCATCCTGATCCGCGAGATCGGCCTGCCGGGCTGCCTGCGCGTCACCGCGGGCACCGAGGCCGAGACCACGGCGTTCCTGGAGGCGATGGCCTCGTTCGCGCCGTCGACCCCCGCGAACGCCTGATCCAGCCCGGAATCCTCCCCGACCTCCCCGAATAGGATGACCCCATGAGCACCGACCGCCCCGCGCGCACCGCGCGCGTGCAGCGCGAGACCAGCGAGTCGAGCATCGACCTCTCCATCGACCTCGACGGGACCGGCACGAGCGACATCGAGACGAGCGTGCCGTTCTACGACCACCTGCTCACCGCGTTCGCGAAGCACTCGCTCACCGACCTCACCGTGCGCGCGAAGGGCGACATCGAGATCGACGTGCACCACACCGTCGAAGACGTCGGGATCGTGCTCGGCACGGCGATCCGGCAGGCGCTCGGCGACAAGCGCGGCATCTCCCGGTACGGCGACGCGCTCGTGCCGCTCGACGAGGCGCTCGCGCAGGCCGTCGTCGACATCTCCGGCCGGCCGTACCTCGTGCACGCGGGCGAGCCCGCCGGCTTCGAGTTCCACCTCATCGGCGGGCACTTCACGGGTTCGATGGTCCGTCACTTGTTCGAGGCGATCACCTTCAACGCGGGGCTCACGGTGCACGTCAACGTGCTCGGCGGCCGCGACCCCCACCACATCGCGGAGGCGGAGTTCAAGGCGTTCGCGCGCGCGTTCCGCCAGGCGAAGGCGTGGGACCCGCTCGTCACCGGCATCCCGTCCACGAAGGGTGCCCTGTGAGCGCCGCTCGGCGCGTCGCCGTCCTCGACTACGGATCGGGCAACGTCCACTCGGCGGTCAAGGCGCTCGAGCGCGCCGGCGCCGAGGTCGAGCTCACCGCCGATCGCCGCTCCGTCATGGAGGCGGACGGGCTCGTCGTCCCCGGCGTCGGCGCCTTCGCGGCCGTCATGGAGGGCCTGCGCTCGGTGCGGGGAGACGAGCTCATCGACCGCCGCCTCGCGGGCGGGCGCCCCGTGCTCGGCATCTGCGTCGGCATGCAGGTCATGTTCGAGCACGGCGTCGAGCGCGGCGTCGACACCGAGGGCCTCGGCGAGTGGCCGGGCGCCGTCACCGAACTGCCGAGCGAGGTGCTGCCGCACATGGGCTGGAACACCGTGCAGCCCGATGCGGGGTCCGTGCTGTTCGAGGGACTCGAGGACGAGCGCTTCTACTTCGTGCACTCGTACGGAGCGCAGACGTGGAGCCTCGACGTCATCCCGCCGTTCCCGCAGCCGAAGCTGACCTGGTCCGAGCACGGCGGGCGCTTCCTCGCCGCGGTCGAGAACGGCCCGCTGTCGGCGACCCAGTTCCACCCCGAGAAGTCGTCGGATGCCGGCATCCGCCTGCTCTCGAACTGGATCCGGTCGCTCGGCTGAGGCCCGACGCGACCTCCCGAGACCTTCGATGCGTCACGGCGTTCCGGTGCGGACTAGGATGCTGTGACTGTGCCGAGGCCGCATCTTCGGCGGCATCCGATCCGAGGACAGTGATGAGTGAGTTCAGCAAGACCCCCCGCCTGGTGCTGCTTCCGGCAGTCGACGTGGCGGGGGGCAAGGCGGTCCGCCTGACCCAGGGCGAGGCAGGGACCGAGACGAACTACGGCGACCCCGTCGACGCGGCCGCCGACTGGGCCGACCAGGGGGCCGAGTGGATCCACCTGGTCGACCTCGACGCCGCATTCGGCCGTGGGTCGAACGCCGGGATCCTGAAGAAGGTCATCCGCCAGGTGCGCGGCGTGAACGTCGAGCTCTCCGGCGGGATCCGCGACGACCGGTCGCTCGAGAACGCCCTCGAGATCGGCGCGAAGCGCATCAACCTCGGCACGGCGGCCCTCGAGAACCCGGAGTGGGCGGCATCCGTCATCGCGCAGTACGGCGAGGCGATCGCGATCGGCCTCGACGTCCGCGGCACGACCCTCGCCGCGCGCGGTTGGACGAAGGACGGCGGCGACCTCTGGCAGGTCATGGACCGCCTCGAGGACGCCGGCGCAGCCCGGTACGTCGTGACGGACGTGACGAAGGACGGCACGCTGCAGGGTCCGAACGTCGACCTGCTGCGGCAGATCATGGAGCGCACCCGCCGCCCCGTCATCGCGTCGGGCGGGGTCTCGAGCCTCGACGACATCGCGGCGCTGCGCCAGCTCGTCCCGCAGGGACTCGAGGGCACCATCATCGGCAAGGCCCTCTACGCGGGCGCGTTCACGCTGCCCGAGGCGCTGGATGTCGCTTCCCACTGATCCCTCGGCCGACTCCGCCGGGCGCCCGTGGGCGGGCCGGTCGTTCGAGTCCAACCCGCACGCGGCCGACGACGGCCGGATGCCCGAGGCGCTCGGCGCTGCCCTCGCGCGCTTCCGGACAGGTGACGGCGGGCAGGCCGAGGTCGTCGCGGCGTTCGGTGCGTCGCGCCTGCTCATCCCGCTGCTCGCCGAGCTCGGCGACGGCGGGACCGAGGTCGGCGCGCACGGCCACGCCGTGGACAAGAGCCAGGAGCTCTCGATCGTCACGGTCGAGGGGCCGGACGGGCGACGCGTGCTCCCCGTGTTCGGTTCCGTCGAGGCGATGACCGCGTGGAACCCGGTCGCGCGGCCGGTGCCCGCCGACGGCGTGCGCGTCGCGCTCGCTGCGGCCGACGACGGCACCGAGCTCGTCGTCCTCGACCCCGGCTCGCAGACCGAGTTCGTGCTGCGCCGCCCCGCGGTCTGGGCGGTCGCGCAGCAGCAGCCGTGGCATCCGCCCGTCGAGTCGGCGGCGGTCCGGGAGGCCTTCGAGCGCTCGATCGGGGGCGAGCTCGCCGTGCTCGGCGTCGACCTCGTCGCGGGCGACCCCGATGCGCGGCTGCGAGGCCCCGAGCTCGTCGTGCGGCTGCGTCTCGTCTCGGGCCTCACGCGGACCGAACTCGACGCCACGACCGCGCGACTCGCACGACGCTGGGCCGCCGACGACGCGATCGCGACCGGGGTGGACTCGCTCGCGGTGAAGCTCGTCGCGGGCGATCCGGAAGCGTCAGCGCCCGAGGCCTGACCGCCGGCCGACCGGGTCGAGGACCTCGCCCCTGCGGTGCCGGACGTTGACCGCGCCCGCGCGAGGGGGGCAGGATCGGGACTGCGCGACGACGCGTGGAAGTCCAGGTGAAACGATGTCCGACGCTCCGTCACGAACGACCCCGGCTCCCGATCTGCGACCACTCGACGCCGACCTGCTGGATCTCGCCCACCGGCACGCGGGGGAGTGGCTCGGCACGCTTCCCGAGCGTCCGATTCCGCCGCGTGCGGGCATCGAGGAGGTGATGGACGCGCTCGGCCGGGACCTGCCGGAGCACGGCGAACCGGCCGATGCCGTCATCGACCGGCTGGCCGAGGGCGCGGGGCCCGGCCTGATCGCCACCGGGTCGCCGCGGTTCTTCGGGTGGGTGATCGGCGGGACGCAGCCGGTCGCGCTCGCGGCGGACTGGCTGGTGTCGGCGTGGGACCAGAACGCCGCCCTCAGGATCATCTCACCGGGGACGATCGCTGCCGAGGGGATCGCCGCCGCGTGGGTCCTCGACCTGCTCGGCCTCCCGACCGGCAGCGACGTGGGCTTCGCGACGGGTGCGACCGCCGCGCAGTTCGCGTGCCTCGCGGCGGCGCGCGACGAGGTCCTCCGCCGGGTGGGCTGGGACGTCGAGGAGCAGGGGCTCGGCGGTGCCCCGCGCATCCGTTGGATCGCGGGGGCCGAACGACACGGAACGATGGACCTCGCGGCGCGATACCTCGGGCTCGGCTCGCCCGCGGCGGTCGCGTGCGACGACCAGGGTCGTATCAGGGCCGACGCGCTCGCCGACGAGCTGGCGCGCGGCGAGGGCCCGGCGATCGTGGCGCTGCAGGCCGGCAACATCCATTCGGGTGCCTTCGACCCGTTCGCCGAGGCGTGCCGGGTCGCGCACGAGGAGGGCGCGTGGGTGCACGTCGACGGCGCGTTCGGGCTGTGGGCAGCGGCGTCCCCGCGTTACCGGCACCTCACGGTCGGGCTCGCCGATGCGGACTCGTGGTCGACCGACGCGCACAAGACGCTGAGCGTGCCGTACGACTGCGGCATCGCGATGGTGCGCGACCCGGCGGCCATGCGGCACGCGCTCAGCATGCACGCGAGCTACCTCCAGGCCGCCGACATCGGCGCCGATCCGCACGAGAAGGTGGCCGAGCTGTCGCGTCGGGCGCGGGGCATCCCGACCTGGGCGGTGCTGCGGCACCTCGGCCGCGACGGGGTTGCGGAGCTCATCGACCGGCTCGCCGGGTCGGCAGGGATCATCGCGGACGGGTTGGCCGAACTGCCCGGCGTGCAGGTGCTGAACGAGGTGGTGTTCACCCAGGTCTGCATCGCGCTCGAGGACGACGCGACCACCGAGGCGCTGAGCGCCGCGCTCTGGGACGACGGCGAGGTGCTCGCGATGACCTCGCGCTGGCGCGACCGTGCGGTCGTGCGCTTCTCGGTGAGCAACTGGGGCACGGATGCCACGCAGGCGCGACGCACGGTCGCGGCGGTCGGGCGCGTGCTGGGCGAACTGCGGGCGGCGGATCGCTGACCGCGACCGGATCGGCGACGGTGTCGGTGGCATCCGCTTGAATGGAGGGATGACCGGGGCGCTCGACTCCTTCGCGCCCGCGACGCGGGCCTGGTTCACCGAGTCCTTCCACGAGCCGACGCCCGTGCAGGAGGCGGCGTGGCGCGCGATCTCCGGGGGCGAGCACGCGCTCGTCGTCGCGCCCACCGGTTCCGGCAAGACGCTCGCGGCGTTCCTGTCCGCGATCGACCGGCTGCACCACGAGGGTCTCACCTTCGACGCGGCGACGGGCGAGGTGCCCGAGGTTGCGCCGCGCACGACGCGCGTGCTCTACCTCTCGCCGCTCAAGGCGCTCGGCGTCGACGTCGAGCGGAACCTCCGGGCCCCGCTCGTCGGCATCGCCCGCACGGCCGCGACCCTCGGCGTCGACGTGCCCGAGGTCACGGTCGGCGTCCGCTCGGGCGACACGTCGCCGACCGACCGGCGTGCGCTCGTGAAGCGGCCGCCCGACATCCTCATCACCACGCCTGAGTCGCTCTTCCTGATGCTCACCTCGCAGGCGCGCGAGACGCTCGCGGGCGTCGAGACGGTCATCGTCGACGAGATCCACGCGCTCGCGGGCACCAAGCGGGGCGCGCACCTCGCGCTCTCGCTCGAGCGGCTCGACGAACTGGTCCCGCGTCCCGTCCAGCGCGTCGGCCTGTCCGCGACCGTGCGCCCCCACGAGGAGGTCGCCCGGTTCCTCGCCGGCACCCGGCCGGTCTCGATCGTCGCGCCGCCGTCGGGCAAGCGGTTCGACCTCCGCGTGACGGTGCCGGTCGACGACCTCGGCGACCTCTCCGGCGAGGCCGGCGGATCGGTGTGGCCGCACGTCGAGGAGGCCATCCTCGACGAGGTGCTGGCGCATCGCTCGACCATCGTGTTCGCGAACTCCCGGCGGCTCGCCGAGCGGCTGACCGCCCGGCTCAACGAACTGTGGGTCGAGCGGACGGCGCCCGACGAGGGCGCCGATGCCGATGCCGTCACCGGGGACGGCGCCGAGGGTCGCACCGACGTGCGCGCCGGGGAGGTCGCGGTCGTGGGCGCCGCCGTGGAGGCCCCGCTCGAGGCATCCGTCGCCGCGCGCATCGCCCCGCCGGCGGGCGCGGGTCGCCGCCCGCCCGCCGAACTGCCCGGCGCGTCGGGCATCACCGGCGGCGCCGCGCCGATCATCGCCCGCTCGCACCACGGTTCGGTGAGCAAGGAGGAGCGCGCGCTCGTCGAGGCCGACCTCAAGGCCGGACGACTGAAGTGCGTCGTCGCGACCTCGAGCCTGGAGCTCGGGATCGACATGGGTGCGGTCGACCTCGTCATGCAGGTCGAGTCGCCGCCGTCGGTCGCGAGCGGCCTGCAGCGCATCGGCCGCGCCGGCCACCAGGTGGGCGAGGTGTCGAAGGGCGTGCTGTTCCCGAAGCACCGCGCCGACCTGCTCCACTCCGCCGTGGTCGCCGAGCGCATGGTCGACGGTGCGATCGAGCCCATGCGGATCCCGGCGAACCCGCTCGACGTGCTCGCACAGCAGACCGTCGCGGCGTCCGCGATCGACGAGTGGGAGGTCGAGCACTGGTTCGACGTCGTCCGGCGCGCGGCGCCGTTCGGCTCGCTCCCGCGCTCGGCGTTCGACGCGACGCTCGACCTGCTCGCGGGCCGGTACCCGTCGGACCGGTTCGGCGAGCTGCGCCCGCGGATCGTGTGGGATCGCGACGCCGGCACGATCACGGGCAGGCGCGGCGCGCAGCGGCTGGCGGTCACGAGCGGCGGGACCATCCCCGACCGCGGACTGTTCGGCGTGTTCATGATCGGCGACGCCGGCCCCGGTCGGCGCGTCGGCGAGCTCGACGAGGAGATGGTCTACGAGTCGCGCGTCGGCGACGTGTTCGCGCTGGGCGCGACGAGCTGGCGCATCCAGGAGATCACGCACGACCGCGTGCTCGTCTCGCCGGCATTCGGGGAACCGGGTCGCCTGCCGTTCTGGAAGGGCGACGGCATCGGACGCCCCGCCGAGCTCGGGGCCGCGATCGGCGCGTTCATCGGCGAGCTTGCCGCCGCCGACGAGCCCGCCGCGCTCGCCCGCACCGCGGCCGCGGGCCTCGACGCCCGCGCTGGTGCGAACCTCGTGCGCTTCATCGCCGACCAGCGCGAGGCGACGCGCATCGTGCCCGACGCCGAGCACCTCGTCGTCGAGCGCTTCCGCGACGAGCTCGGCGACTGGCGGATCGTGCTGCACTCGCCGTACGGCATGCGCGTGCACGCCCCGTGGGCGCTTGCGGTCGACGCACGCGTCCAGGAGCGCCTCGGCGTCGAGGCGCACGCCGTCGCGAGCGATGACGGGATCGTGCTGCGCATCCCGGACGCGGCCGACGAACCGCCAGGGAGCGAGCTGTTCGAGTTCGACCCGGACGAGCTCGCGCAGCTCGCGACCGAGCGCGTCGGCGACTCGGCGCTCTTCGCCTCCCGCTTCCGCGAATGCGCCGCGCGCGCCCTGCTCCTGCCGCGGCAGAACCCGGGGCGCCGCTCGCCGCTCTGGCAGCAGCGGCAGAAGGCCTCCCAGCTGCTCGAGGTCGCACGCGACTACCCCGACTTCCCGATCGTGCTCGAGGCCGTCCGCGAGTGCCTCCAGGACGTCTACGACCTGCCCGCCCTCACGGCGCTCGCCGAGCGCATCAGGGGGCGACGGGTCCGGTTCGTGGATGTCGCGACCGAGACCGCCAGCCCGTTCGCGGCGAGCCTGCTCTTCGGCTACGTGGGCGCGTTCATGTACGAGGGCGACGCCCCGCTGGCCGAGCGCCGCGCCGCCGCGCTGTCCCTCGACCCGGGCCTGCTGGCGGAGCTGCTCGGCACGGTCGAGCTGCGCGAGCTGCTCGACCCCGCCGTCGTCGACGAGACCGAGCGGATGCTGCAGCGGCGCCATCCGGACCGCCTGGCCCGCGGCGAGGAGGGCGTCGCCGACCTGCTGCGCGAACTCGGGCCGCTCACGCCGGCCGAGGTCGGCGAGCGGGTCGACGAGGCGACGGATGCCGCGGCATCCGTCATCGCGCTCGTCGCCGCACGGCGCGCCGCCCGCGTGCGGTTCGCCGGCACCGAGTGGGTCGCGGCCGTGGAGGACCTCAGCCGCCTCCGGGATGCGCTCGGCGTGCCGATCCCGCCCGGCCTGCCCGACGCGTTCGGCGAGGCCGTCCGCGACCCGCTGGGCGACCTGGTCAGCCGATTCGCCCGCACGCACGGTCCGTTCACGACGGCCGCCGTGGCCGAGCGCTTCGGCATCGGCAGCGCCGTTGCGCACACCGCGCTCGCCCGGCTCGCGGGGGAGCGCCGGCTCGTCGAGGGCGCGTTCCTGCCGCACGGGAGCGGTGCCGAGTGGTGTGACGCCGAGGTGCTCCGGCGGCTCCGCCGCCGTTCGCTCGCCGCGCTCCGCGAGGAGGTCGAGCCGGTGGCGCCGCGCGAGTTCGGCCGGTTCCTGCCGGACTGGCAGCACGTCGGCGGCCGCCTGCGCGGCGTCGACGGCGTCGCCGCCGTGGTCGAGCAGCTCGAGGGCGTCAGGATCCCGGCATCGGCGTGGGAGTCCCTGGTCCTGCCGGCGCGCGTCGGCGACTACCGCCCGGAGTTCCTCGACGAGCTCACGGCGAGCGGCGAGGTGCTGTGGGTCGGCCAGGGTGCCCTCGCGGGAGACGACGGCTGGGTGAGCCTCCACCTCGCCGACACGGCCAAGCTCACCATGCCCGCGCCCGTCGATCAGCCGCTCGACGCGATCGAGACCGAGCTCCTGGAGGCGCTCGGCGGCGGCGGCGCGTACTTCTACCGTCAGCTCGCCGAGGCCGTCGGCGCCACCGAGGACGCCCCCGTCCTCGACGCGCTGTGGCGGCTCGCGTGGGCCGGCCTCGTCACGAACGACACGCTCGCGCCCGTTCGCGGCCTCCTCGCGGGCGGCGGTGCCCACAAGACCCGCGCGACGACCCCTCGCGCGCGGATCCGGGGGCGCGCCGTCTCGCGTCGGGTGCTCGCACAGGCGGCCGCCGCGGCCGAGGGCGCCCGTTCGTCGCGATCCTCGCCGCCGCGCGCGGCGGGCCGCTGGTCGGTCCTCCCGGTCCCGAGCGACGCGGCGACGCCCCGCGCGCACGCGCTCGGCGAGACGCTGCTCGAACGCTACGGGGTCGTGACGCGCGGCTCGGTCGTCGCCGAGGACCACCTCGGCGGCTTTGCGCTCGCGTACCGCACGCTCGCCGGATTCGAGGAGACGGGGCGGGTGCGTCGCGGCTACTTCGTCGACGGCCAGGGCGGAGCGCAGTTCGCCACGAGCGCGGCCGTCGACCGCCTCAGGCAGGCGCCGCAGGGCGGGGCCTTCGCGCTCGCCGCGACCGACCCGGCGAACCCGTTCGGCGCGGCGCTCGACTGGCCCGACCCGGTCGTCGAGCTCACGCATCGCCCCGCCCGCAAGGCAGGCGCCGTCGTCGCGATCGTCGACGGCGAACCGGCGTTCTACCTGGAGCGCGGCGGCCGCACCGCGCTCGTGTTCACCGATCACGAGGCCGTGCTCGCGCAGGGTGCCGACGCGCTCGCCGCCGCGCTCGCCCGAGCCCGCGGGGCCCGGTTCCGCGTCGAGACGGTGAACGGCGCGGGCGTGTTCGGATCGACGCTCGACGCGCCCCTCCGGGGTGCGGGCTTCCGCGAGACGCCGCAGGGCCTTCGATTCGAGGCGAGGAGCTGATGCCCGAGGGCGACACCGTCTTCCGTGCGGCCCGCCGGCTCGACGATGCGCTCGCCGGGCGCACCGTGCTCCGGAGCGACATCCGGGTGCCGGCGTTCGCGACGGTCGACCTCGCGGGCGAGACGATCCACTCGGTCGCCAGCCGCGGCAAGCACCTGCTCATGCGCATCGGCGGCGTGGTGCTGCACACCCACCTCAAGATGGAGGGGGAGTGGCGCGTGCTCCGGACCGGTCAGCGCTGGCCGAGCCCGGCGCATCGCGCCCGGGCGATCGTCGAGACGGCGGATGCCACGGCGATCGGCTTCGACCTCGGGCTGGTGGAGGTCTTCCCCGCCGCCGAGGAGGCCGATCGGCTCGGCCACCTCGGACCCGACCTGCTCGGTCCCGACTGGGACGCTGCGGAGGCGACGCGACGCCTGGCCGCCGAGCCCGGGGTGCCGGCGGTCGTCGCGCTCGCCGACCAGCGGAACCTCGCGGGGCTCGGCAACGTGCTCGTCAACGAGGTGTGCTTCCTCCGCGGCATCCGACCGGAGCGGCCGATCGGCGAGGTCGACCTCGTGCCGGCGATCGACCTCGCGCGTCGCGTCATCCATGCCAACCGCGACCGCTCGGAGCGGACGACGACGGGCGATACCCGACCCGGTCGGCGGCTCTGGGTCTACGGCCGCGCGGGCGAGCCGTGCCGCCGCTGCGGCACGCGCATCGCGTACGGGCGATTCGGGCGCAACGACGTCGAACTGCGCGAGACGTACTGGTGCCCGCACTGCCAGCCGTGAGCGGCTGCCGGCGCGGCCGGGCGAGCCACGACTAGGAGACCGGCCCGGTCCACTTCTCGCCGGGGCCCTTGCCGAGCTCGTCGGGGATCGTCGACGCCTCGCGGAACGCGAGCTGCAGGGAGCGGAGGCCGTCGCGCAGCGACCGCGCGTGCATGTCGCTGATCTCCGGTGCTCCGGCGGTGATCAGGCCCGCCAGGGCGTTGATGAGCTTGCGCGCCTCGTCGAGGTCGGTCTGCGACGCGGGGTCGTCGGCGAGGCCGACCTTGACGGCCGCGGCGCTCATGAGGTGCACGGCCGCGGTCGTGATCACTTCGACCGCCGGGACCTCGGCGATGTCGCGCGTCGCGTCGGCGACGGCCTGCTCGGTGTCGGGAGCGCCCTGAGCGGCATCGGCCTGGGCACCGTTCTCGGGCTGGTCGTGCTCGGGCGCACGTGTGGACTCGGGCGAAGTGTCGCTCACCGGGGATTCCTCTGCTAGACTACTGCGGGCTCCGGGGCCAGTCCCCGGTACGAAAGTGGAGAGACTCCCACCCGCGCATACCGCTTCATCAAGGTTACCGGGTCGTTCGCACTCCCCTTCCCCGTTCCGGCGGGGGAGGAGCAAGGGTGCCGCATGAGCCCGCGGTGAGAATCCGCGGGGCGTCATCGCGTGGATTTCCGCTCTCGTCTTCGGGCGGCATCCGTCTCCCGAAGGGCTGGAACACACGTTCGAGTAGAGGAGACTCGCATCAGCGATCCGCGTACCAATGACCGTATCCGCGTTCCCGAGGTCCGCCTTGTGGGCCCCGGCGGAGAGCAGGTCGGCGTCGTGAAGATCGAGGTGGCACTGCGGCTCGCGCAGGAGGCCGACCTCGATCTCGTCGAGGTCGCGCCGAACTCCCGTCCGCCGGTCGTCAAGATCATGGACTACGGCAAGTACAAGTACGAGGCTGCGCAGAAGGCGAAGGAAGCCCGGCGCAACCAGGCGAACACGATCCTCAAGGAGGTTCGGTTCCGCCTCAAGATCGACAAGCACGACTACGAGACCAAGATGAAGCGCGCCGTCGGCTTCCTGAAGTCCGGCGACAAGGTCAAGGCCATGATCCTCTTCCGCGGTCGCGAGCAGTCGCGTCCCGAGATGGGCGTCCGCCTGCTGCAGCGCTTCGCGGAAGACGTCGCCGAGTACGGCACCGTCGAGCACAACCCGACGATCGACGGTCGCAACATGGTCATGGTCATCGCGCCCCTCAAGAACAAGTCCGAGGCCAAGGCCGAGGCGAATGCACAGCGTGCTGCGGCGAAGCAGCGCCCGGCGGCGGATCCCGCGGGCGACGGGCCGCAGACGGCCGCGGCCGACGAGGCCTAGGCCAGCACACACGTCCGCCACCTCGGTGGCGGCAGAACCAAGGAGAGAGACGAGAGATGCCGAAGCAGAAGACCCACTCCGGGTCCAAGAAGCGCTTCAAGGTCACCGGCAGCGGCAAGATCAAGAAGCAGCAGGCCGGTATGCGCCACAACCTCGAGGGCAAGTCCTCGGTGCGCACCCGCCGCCTGAACCAGGACAAGGTCGCCTCGGCGCCCGACACCAAGGTCATCAAGAAGCTGCTCGGTCGCTGAGCGACCAGACCCGGTAAGGAAGAGACACAGTCATGGCAAGAGTCAAGCGCGCAGTCAACGCGCACAAGAAGCGTCGGGTCATCCTCGAGCGCGCCGAGGGCTACCGCGGGCAGCGGTCGCGCCTCTACCGCAAGGCGAAGGAGCAGGTCACCCACTCGCTCGTCTACTCGTACAACGACCGCCGCAAGAAGAAGGGCGACTTCCGTCGCCTCTGGATCCAGCGGATCAACGCCGCTGCGCGCCAGAACGGCATCACGTACAACCGCCTCATCCAGGGGCTCGGCCTCGCCGGCATCGAGGTCGACCGTCGCATCCTCGCCGACCTCGCGGTCAACGAGCCGGCGACCTTCGCGGGCCTCGTCGAGGCCGCCAAGAAGGCGCTCCCGAGCGACGTGAACGCTCCGAAGAACGCGGCCTGATCGCTGCTTCGGCCCGAACGGCCCGGCACCCTCGCGGTGCCGGGCCGTTCGTCGTCTCCGGGCGGTGCACGCGCAGGGGCGGGGCGGGCGACGGCACGGGACGGGGCGGATGCCGCTGCACGGCGGGGGAGCGGCGGCGCCGCGGCATCCGTCGCTAGGCTTGACCCGTGCTGGAGAACCCGAGGTCGCCCAGGGTGCGGGCCGTCGCGAAGCTCGCGAAGAAGCCCGCGCGCGTCGAGACGGGCATGTTCCTCCTGGAGGGGCCGCAGGCCGTCGCCGAGGCCCTGACGTTCCGGCCGCAGCTCGTCGTCGAGCTCTACGCGACGCCGACCGCGCTCGAACGCTACGCCGACATCGGCGACACGGCCATCGACGCGGGCGTCGACGTCGAGTACGTCACGGAGGAGGTCCTGGACGCGATGGCCGACACGGTCACGCCGCAGGGCTTCGTGGCGGTCTGCCACCAGTTCCCGACCGCCGTGAAGGACGTGTTCGCGGCGAAGCCGAAGCTCGTCGCGATCCTCGAGGAGGTGCGCGACCCCGGCAATGCGGGCACGATCGTCCGCGCCGCCGACGCGGCCGGCGCCGACGCGGTCGTCTTCACCGGGCGCGCGGTCGACCTCTACAACCCGAAGGTCGTGCGCTCGTCGACGGGATCGATCTTCCACCTGCCCGTCGCGGTCGGGGCCGAGCTCGAGGACGTGGTCGCCCGCGCCCGCGAGGCGGGCCTCACGATCCTGGCTGCCGACGTCAAGGGCGAGGACCTGCTCGAGGCCCGTCGCGACGGCCTCCTCGCTCAGCCGACGGCCTGGCTCTTCGGCAACGAGGCCCGAGGCCTGCCCGACGAGGTGCTGCCCCTCGCGGACCGGGTGGTCACGGTGCCGATCTACGGGCACGCCGAATCGATGAACCTCGCGACCGCGGCATCCGTCTGCCTGTACGAGAGCGCGTTCGCGCAGCGCAGCTGAGGTAACGGAACGGTAAACCCCCCGCTCTGGCGGTGGCCGCCGGGCACCCCCGGGCCCTAGTTTGAGGGGTATGGCCGCCGACACCGCTCCTCGAACGTCGAACATCTCGGTCCGTCGCGGCGAGCCGCTCGTCGTGATCGACAAGGTCGAGAAGCACTTCGGCGAGCTGCACGTCCTGAACGACATCAACACCGTCGTGAATCGCGGCGAGGTCGTCGTCGTCATCGGCCCGTCGGGCTCGGGCAAGTCGACCCTGTGCCGCGCCATCAACCGACTCGAGACCATCGACTCGGGCACCATCACGATCGACGGCCAGAAGCTCCCGGAGGAGGGCGCGGGGCTCGCGAAGCTGCGCGCCGACGTGGGCATGGTCTTCCAGTCGTTCAACCTGTTCGCCCACAAGACGGTGCTCGAGAACGTCACGCTCGCTCCCATCAAGGTGCGCCGCATCCCGCGCAAGGAGGCCGACGCCAAGGCGATGGAGCTGCTCGAGCGCGTCGGCGTCGCGAACCAGGCGAAGAAGATGCCGGCGCAGCTCTCGGGCGGCCAGCAGCAGCGCGTGGCGATCGCCCGCTCGCTCGCGATGAACCCGAAGCTCATCCTCCTCGACGAGCCGACGAGCGCGCTCGACCCCGAGATGATCAACGAGGTGCTCGACGTGATGGTGAGCCTCGCCGAGCAGGGCATGACCATGATCGTCGTCACCCACGAGATGGGCTTCGCGCGCAAGGCGGCCGATCGCGTGCTCTTCATGTCCGACGGGAAGATCGTCGAGGAGGCGACGCCCGCGGAGTTCTTCGACCACCCCAAGACCGATCGCGCGAAGGACTTCCTCTCGAAGATCCTCGAGCACTAGACCTCTGCTGCCACGAGCGGCGGAGAAACCCGAACGAACCACGAGAGATGAGGCACGACATGAGACGCAGCAGAATCGCACTCGTCGCGGCGGCTGCCGCGACCGCACTCCTGCTCGCCGGCTGCGCCGGCGGCGGAGACGATGCCGCCGATGAGCCCACGGTGGAGGAGGCCCCGGAGTTCGCGGAGGGGACGACCATGGCGGCGCTCGCCGAGGCGGGCACGGTCACGGTCGGCACCAAGTTCGACCAGCCGCTCTTCGGCCTCGTCGGACCGGACGGCGTGCCCGTCGGGTTCGACGTCGAGATCGCGAAGATCATCGCCGCGGAGCTCGGCATCGCACCGGAGGACATCGAGTGGGTCGAGACCGTCTCGGCCAACCGCGAGCCGTTCATCGAGAACGGCGAGGTCGACTTCGTCGTCGCGACGTACACGATCAACGACGATCGCAAGCAGGTCGTCGACTTCGCCGGACCCTACTTCGAGGCCGGCCAGTCCATCCTCGTCCTCGCCGACAACGAGGACATCACGAGCGAGGACGACCTCGTCGGCCAGCCGGTCTGCTCGGTGAGCGGTTCCACGCCGGCCGCCAACCTGCGCGACCTCGGCGCCGAGGTGTTCGAGACCGACACGTACAGCAACTGCCTCGAGCCGCTGCGCAGCGGCCAGGTCGTCGCCGTGTCGACCGACAACGTGATCCTCGCGGGCCTGGTCGACCAGAACCCCGGCGAGTTCAAGGTCGTCGGCGAGCCGTTCACCGAGGAGCCCTACGGCATCGGCGTCATGCTCGGCGATGACGACTTCCGGTCGTTCATCAACGACGTGCTCGAGCAGTCCTACGAGGACGGCTCGTACGAGGCCGCCTGGGACGCGACCGCGGGCACGGTGCTCGAGTTCCGCGAGCCGCCGGCCGTCGACCGGTACTGATCCCCGAGGAGGTCCGGGCGCCGCACGGCGTCCGGACCTCCCGGTTCGGCACGTCGACCTCAGACCACAGGAAGGAAGCGCGTGGACGCGGTCATCGAAAACCTCCCGCTCTACCTCGAGGGCTTCGGCACCACGGTGCTGCTCCTCGTGGTGTCGGGACTCGCCGCGCTCGTCATCGGCACGCTCGTGGCGGCCATGCGCATCTCGCCGGTGGCGTCGCTGCGGTGGTTCTCGACGGGCTACACCGAGCTGGTGCGCAACACCCCGCTCACGCTCGTCCTGTTCTTCACCGCGATCGTCCTGCCGATCCTCGGATCGAGGTTGGACTTCGTCACGGCCGCGTTCATCGGCCTGTCGGTGTACACGTCGCCGTTCATCGCCGAGGCCCTTCGATCGGGCATCAACGGCGTGCCGGTCGGGCAGGCCGAGGCGGCCCGCAGCGTGGGCTTCGGGTTCGCCCAGACCGTCGGGCTCATCGTCCTGCCGCAGGCCTTCCGGATGACGGTGCCGCCGCTCATCAACGTGTTCATCGCACTCACGAAGAACACCTCGGTCGCGGGTGCGTTCTTCGTCGTCGACCTCTTCGCGACCGGCCGGATCCTCGCGAACGACCGCGGTGACGCGGTCATCCCGATCCTCCTCGGCGTCGCCACCTTCTACCTGCTCATCACCGTGCCGCTGGGGCTCCTCGCAGCACGCCTCGAACGCCGTTGGGTGGTGCAGCGATGACCGGATCCAGTGTCCTCTTCGACGCCCCGGGCCCCGTCGCCCGTCGTCGCTCCCGGATCAGCTCCATCATCGGCGCGGTCCTGATCCTCGCCGGACTCGGGTGGATCGTGGTGACGCTCGCGGCGCCGAAGGGGAACCTTCCCGGCTACTTCGATCCGTCGCGCTGGGAGCCCTTCACCAACCCGGTCGTCTGGGAGCGCATCTTCACCGTCGGCGTGTGGGGTACGCTCAGCGCCGCCCTGACGGCGTCGGCATTCGCGCTCATCCTCGGGACCATCTTCTCGTTGCTGCGCAGCGCGCAGACGGCGTGGATCCGGATCCCCACGGCCGTGGTCCTCGAGTTCATCCGCGGCATGCCGGTGCTGCTCATGATGCTGTTCATCCTGCTGGTCCTGAGCACGGGCACGTTCTGGGCGGTCGTCGCAGCACTCTCGCTCTACAACGGCGTGCTGATCGGCGAGGCGCTGCGCGCCGGCCTGGCATCGTTGCCGCGCGGCCAACGCGAAGCCGGACTCAGCCTCGGCATGCGCCCGATGCAGTCGAAGATCCTCGTCGAGTTCCCGCAGGCGTTCCGTCAGATGCTGCCGATCATCATCGCCCAGCTCGTCGTGCTGCTGAAGGACACGTCGCTCGGATACATCGTCGGCTACGTCGAGCTGCTGCGCGTGACCATGAACCAGCTCGCGACGTTCTACGGCAATTACTACCTGTTCTCGTTCTACATCGTCGCGCTCGTGCTGTACCTGATCATGAACCTGTCCCTGTCGTGGGTCGCGCGCTGGGTGTCCCGTCGCACGGCGAGCAAGACCGGGAGCCCCACGCCGAACCCCGACGAGGAGAACGAGGAGCTCCTGAAGGGGATCGCCAAGGCCAACGCGGAGAGGCGCCAGACGGGCCGGGGCTCGATCTAGTCGACGCAGGGGGCCACGCGCCCCGACTAGACTCGACTCTCGTGTCCGAGCCCCTCCAGATCACCGAACCGGCCGTCACGGCCGCGGTCGACGCGGCCCTCGCCGCGATCGACGCAGCCGGCGACTCCGCCGCGCTGAAGGCCGTCCGCAGCGAGCACACCGGCGAGAAGTCGACGCTCGCGCGGTTGAACGCCTCGCTGCGCTCCGTCCCGAACGACCAGAAGGCCGCCCTCGGCAAGCTCGTCGGCTCCGCCCGCGGCCGGGTGAACCAGGCGTTCGCCGCCCGCGAGGCGGAGATCGTCGCCGCCGAGGCCGAGGCGCAGCTCGCCGCCGAGGCGGTGGACGTCACGGCGCTGCCGTCCCGGTTCACGGCCGGCGCCCGGCATCCGCTCGCACTGCTGCAGGACCGCGTGTGCGACGTCTTCACGGGCATGGGCTGGGAGATCGCGGAGGGCCCCGAGGTCGAGAGCGAGTGGTTCAACTTCGACGCCCTCAACTTCGACGCCGACCACCCGGCGCGCGCGATGCAGGACACCTTCTTCGTCGACCCGCCGGAGGCGCACCTCGTGCTCCGCACGCACACGAGCCCCGTGCAGGTGCGCTCGATGCTCGAACGCGAGGTGCCGATCTACGTGCTCGCACCCGGCCGCGTGTACCGCACCGACGAGTTCGACGCGACGCACCTCCCCGTCTTCATGCAGTTCGAGGGCCTCGCGGTCGACAAGGGCCTGACCATGGCCCACCTCCGCGGCACGCTCGACCACTTCGTGAAGTCGATCTTCGGCGACGAGGCGAAGGTGCGCCTGCGCCCGAGCTTCTTCCCGTTCACGGAGCCGTCGGCCGAGCTGGACTTCTGGCACCCGACCTTCAAGGACGGGCCGCGCTGGATCGAGTGGGGCGGCTGCGGCATGGTGCACCCCAACGTGCTCCGCGCCGCGGGCATCGACCCCGAGGTCCACACGGGCTTCGCCTTCGGCATGGGCATCGAGCGCGGGCTCATGCTCCGCAACGACGTGCAGGACATGCGCGACATGGCCGAGGGCGACATCCGCTTCTCCCAGCAGTTCGGAATGGTGGTCTAGGACATGCGAGTGCCTCTCAGCTGGCTCGCCGAGTACGTCGATCTCCCGCCCGGCACGTCCCTCGACGACGTGCACGCCGCCCTCGTGCGCGTCGGGCTCGAGGAGGAGGACGTGCACACGTTCGACCTCCAGGGCCCGATCGTCGTCGGCGAGGTCCTCGAGTTCGTCGAGGAGCCGCAGACCAACGGCAAGACCATCCGCTGGTGCCAGGTGCGCGTCGCGCCCGAGGGCGAGCAGGCCGCCGACGGCGGCGACGCGGTGCACGGCATCGTGTGCGGCGCACGGAACTTCTTCGTCGGCGACAAGGTCGTGGTGACCCTTCCCGGGTCGGTGCTGCCCGGCCCGTTCCCGATCGCGGCGCGCAAGACCTACGGCCACGTGTCCGACGGCATGATTGCCTCGGCCAAGGAGCTGGGGCTCGGCGAGGACCACGACGGCATCCTGCGCCTCTCGACGCTCGGCGTCGACGCACCGGCCGGCACCGACGCGATCGCCCTCCTCGGCCTCGACGACGCCGCCGTCGAGATCAACGTCACGCCCGACCGCGGGTACGCGTTCTCGATCCGCGGCGTGGCGCGCGAGTACGCCCACGCGACGGGTGCGGTGTACCGCGACCCGGCCGCGCAGGTGCCGGCCGCGACGGCATCGGCCGACGCCTTCCCCGTCGAGGTCCGGGACGAGGCGCCGATCCGCGGCCGCGTCGGCGCGAGCGTGTTCGCGACGCGGATCGTGCGCGGCGTCGACCCGACCCGGCCCACGCCGGCCTGGATGGTCGCCCGACTGAAGCTCGCCGGCATCCGCTCGCTCTCGCTTCCGGTCGACATCACCAACTACGTGATGCTCGAACTCGGCCAGCCGATCCACGGCTACGACCTCGACGCGCTGCAGGGCGGCATCGTCGTGCGCCGCGCCGCGCCCGGTGAGACGCTCGAGACGCTCGACGGCAAGGTGCGCACCCTCCATGCCGAGGACCTGCTGATCACCGACGACCGGGGCGCGATCGGACTCGCGGGCGTCATGGGCGGCGCGTCCACCGAGATCGGGGATGCGACGACGAACGTGCTGATCGAGGCCGCGAACTTCGACCCCGTCTCGATCGCCCGCACCGCGCGCCGGCACAAGCTCCCGAGCGAGGCGTCCAAGCGCTTCGAGCGCGGCGTCGACCCCGCCGTGGCGGGAGCGGCGGCCGCTCGCGTCGCGCAGCTGCTCGTCGACCTCGCGGGCGGCGTCGCCGACGAGCGAGGCTCGCTCATCCACGAGGCGCCCGCGCGCGAGGCGATCCACCTGCCCGACGGGTTCGTCACGGGACTCATCGGCGTCGAGTACACCGCCGACGAGGTGCACGACGCACTCGCCGAGATCGGCGGCGCGGTCGCCCGCGTCGAGGGCGGCTTCGACGTGGTCCCGCCGTCGTGGCGTCCCGACCTCACCGCGAACGTCGACCTCGCGGAGGAGGTGGCGCGACTGCTCGGCTACGACCGCATCCCGTCGGTGCTGCCCGTCGCCCCGCCCGGTCGCGGGCTCACCCGGGCGCAGCGCGTGCGCCGCGGCGTCGCCGACGCGCTGGCCGCCGCCGGTGGGACCGAGGTGCTCGCGTTCCCCTTCGTGACCGAGGCCGAGAACGCCCTCTACGGCTCGACCGACGGCTCGCCGGTCGCGAGCGTCCGGCTCGCGAACGCGCTCGACGCCACCGTGCCCTTCCTCCGCCGCTCGCTCATCCCGGGACTCGTCGGAGTGGCGCGTCGCAACCTGTCGCGCGGATCCACCGACCTCGACGTGTACGAGCTCGGCCTCGTGTTCCTGCCCGAGGCGGGCCGCGCGTACGGCGCGGCAGAGCTTCCCGTCGGCTGGGAGCGCCCGTCCGACGCGGTGCTCGAGGAGCTGAACGACGGCATCCCGGCGCAGCCCCGCCACGTTGGGGTCCTGCTCACGGGCGACCTCCTGCCGAAGCAGCCGGGCCGGGCCGCCGAGCCCGCCGGCATCGCCGACGCGCTCGACGCGGTCCGCCGCATCGCGCACGCCGCGGGCGCGGAGGTCGAGTTCGCGCAGGGCGCGCACCAGGCGATGCACCCCGGTCGGACCGCCGAGGTCCGCGTCGGCGGGCAGCTCGTCGGCTACGCGGGCGAACTGCACCCGACGCTCACCGCCGAGGCCGACCTGCCTCGCGTGGTCGCCGTCGCCGAGGTCGACCTCGACGCGATCATCGCGCTGGCGAGCGACTCGGTCGAGGCGCGGCCCATCGGCACGCTTCCCGCGGCCACGCAGGACCTGTCGCTGGTCGTCCGAGCCGACGTGCCCGCCGCCCGCGTCGCAGCAGCCGTGCGCGAGGGTGCTGGGGAGCTCCTCGAGCAGCTCCAGCTCGTCGACGACTACCGCGGGCAGGGGCTGCCCGAGGGGTCGAAGAGCCTGACGTTCGCGCTGCGCTTCCGCGCCGGGGACCGCACGCTCACCGCGGCCGAGGCGAGCGACGCCAAGCTCGCGGGAGCCGCGCTCGCGGCGGAGCGGACCGGGGCGGCGATCCGCGAGTAGCGGCATCCGTCGAATCGGACGTCGCGAGGGCGCCCCGCCGGTCACCGGCGCGGGCGCCCTCGCGCGTCGGGCGGTGCTGCGCATCGCATCCGGGCATCGACCCGCGCATCCGGTCCTCGCCGCGCCGCCCGCGCGGCGGTACGGTGGAGCATGGCCGAAGCGAAGACGGTGCCGACCGGCGAATCCGTGTCGGAGTTCCTCGATGCGGTCGAACCCGCCGGGCGCCGCGATGACGGGCTGGTGCTCCGCGAGCTCTTCGATCGCGTGACCGACACCGACGCCGTCATGTGGGGCCCGTCGATCGTCGGCTACGGGCTGCACCACTACCGGTACGACTCGGGCCGCGAGGGCGACATGCCCGTCGTCGGGTTCTCGCCGCGGAAGGCGTCGGTCTCGCTCTACGGCCTGCAGACCCCCGGCGCCGACGAGCTCATCGATCGGCTGGGCAAGGTCAGGGTCGGCGCCGGATGCCTGTGGGTCGGCCGCCTCTCGACGATCGACCTCGGCGTCCTCGAGTCGCTCGTCGACCGGGCCTGGGTGCGCACGCGCGGCGACGACCTCTGACCGGCGGCCGGCGCCCGCCGTGCCGGACGCGGCCGGGCCACCCGCACGGGGTCACCGGTTTGCACCTCGCCTGTGCGTCCGGCTAGGGTCGCTGCATGTCCACCCCCCGGCCCGCCGAGACCGCACGCGTCGCGCGTGCCGTCGTGCTGCGCGGCCGACGCCGGGGCGAGCGCCGAATCCAGGCGACTCCCGCGGCGGCCTGAGCCTGCCGCCCTGGGCGTCGCCGGAGCCGTCATCCCCGATCGTTCAGCCCATAAGGTGGATTCCATGACGTTTACCGTCGCCGTCTCCGGCGCGTCCGGCTATGCGGGCGGGGAGCTGCTGCGCCTCCTCGCCGACCATCCCGAGTTCGACGTGCGGACCGTGACCGCGCACTCGAACGCCGGCCAGCCGCTCACCGCGGTCCAGCCGCACCTGCGAAGCTACACGCACCTCACCCTGAAGGAGACCTCGGCCGAGACCCTCTCCGGCCACGACGTCGTCTTCCTCGCCCTCCCGCACGGCGCGTCGGGTGCGATCGCGGCCCAGCTGCCCGCCGAGACCCTCGTGATCGACTGCGGCGCCGATCACCGGCTCGAGGACGCCGGCGACTGGGCGGCGTTCTACGGCGGGGAGTTCCACGGCGCGTGGGAGTACGGCGTGCCCGAACTGCCCCGGCTGTCGGGCACGCAGCGCACCAGGCTCGCGCGCACCCGGCGCGTCGCCGCACCGGGCTGCAACGCCTCGACGGTCGCCCTCTCGCTCGCCCCGGGCATCCGGGCCGGCGTCATCGAGGACGCCGACCTCGTCTCGGTGCTCGCCGTCGGACCGTCGGGGGCGGGGCGCGCGCTGAAGGCGCACCTCCTGGGGTCGGAGATCCTCGGCTCCGCGAACCCGTATGCCGTCGGCGGCACGCATCGCCACATCCCCGAGATCCAGCAGGCACTGCGCTGGGCCGGTGCGGCTGCGCCGAGCATCTCGTTCACTCCCGTGATCGTCCCGATGTCGCGTGGCATCCTCGCGACCTCGACCGCGCGGGTCGTCCCGGGAACGCGTGCCTCGGAGGTCCGGGCGGCCTGGGAGGACGCGTACGCGGCGGAGCCGTTCGTGCAGGTCCTGCCCGAGGGGCAGTTCCCGCGGACGGCCGACGTGCTCGGCGCGAACACGGCCCTCATCGGCCTCGCGGTCGATGAGGCGGCCGGCCGCGTGGTCGTCGTGACCGCGGTTGACAACCTCGTGAAGGGCACGGCCGGCGCCGCCATCCAATCCGCCAACATCGCGCTCGGCCTCGCCGAGGCGACCGGACTTCCCGTGAACGGAGTCGCACCGTGAGCGTGACCGCACCCCAGGGATTCGACGCCGCCGGCATCGCGGCCGGCATCAAGCGCTCGGGCGCCCTCGACCTCGCCCTCGTCGTCAATCGCGGCCCGCTGCAGGCGGGTGCCGCCGTCTTCACCTCGAATCGGGCGAAGGCGAACCCGATCCTCTGGTCCGAGCAGGTCGTCCAGGACGGCACGGTCGCCGCGATCGTGCTGAACTCCGGGGGTGCGAACTGCTTCACGGGGCCCGAGGGCTTCCAGGTCACGCACCGCACGGCGGAGGCTGCGGCATCCGCGCTCGGCGTCTCGGCCGGCGACGTGCTGGTGTGCTCGACCGGGCTCATCGGCGAACAGCTCGACGGCGAGGTGCTCGAGGAGGGCGTCCTCTCCGCGACGAACCGCCTCGCCGGCGACGAGGCCGCCGGCGCCGATGCGGCGCGCGCGATCATGACGACCGACTCGACGCCGAAGACGGTCGAGGTCGTCGTCGACGGATGGCGCATCGGCGGCATGGCGAAGGGTGCGGGCATGCTCGCGCCGGGCCTCGCGACCATGCTCGTGGTGCTCACCACCGACGCGGTCATCGACTCGGCCGGCCTCGACGCGGCGCTCCGGCGCGCGACGCGCGTGACCTTCGACCGGCTCGACTCCGACGGCTGCATGTCGACGAACGACCAGGTCACGCTGCTCGCGTCCGGCGCCTCGGGCGTCGAGCCCGACCCCGAGACGTTCACCGAGGCGCTGACGACCGCGTGCCGCGATCTCGCCCTGCAGCTCCAGGCCGACGCCGAGGGCGCGAGCCATGACATCGCGATCGAGGTCCGCGGCGCCGTCACCGAGGACGACGCGGTCGAGGTGGGGCGCTCGGTCGCCCGGAACAACCTCTTCAAGGCCGCGATCTTCGGCAATGACCCGAACTGGGGCCGCGTGCTCGCGGCGATCGGCACCACGTCGGCGCCGTTCGATCCCTACCTCGTCGACGTCACGATGAACGGCGTCCGCGTCTGCCACGCCGGCCGGCCCGATCGCCCGCGCGACGACGTGGACCTCGCCCCGCGCGCGACGAGCGTGCTCATCGAGCTGCACGCGGGCGAGGCATCCGCCACGATCTGGACCAGCGACCTCACGCACGACTACGTGCACGAGAACAGCGCGTACTCGAGTTGAGCATGAGCGAGGAGCAGATGACGTCAGACCCGGACGCGTCCGATACGGCCGCGGCCGGCGACGTGCGCGGTGACGCGGCGACCGCCGCGCGCAAGGCCGAGACCCTCATCGAGGCTCTGCCGTGGTTGAAGCGATTCCACGGCGAGACGATCGTCGTGAAGTTCGGCGGCAACGCCATGGTGAGCCCCGAGCTGCAGCGCGCGTTCGCGGAGGACATGGTGTACCTGCGCTACGCCGGCATCCGTCCGGTGGTCGTGCACGGCGGCGGACCGCAGATCTCGTCGATGCTCGACCGCCTCGGCATCCCGAGCGAGTTCCGCGGCGGCTACCGCGTGACGACCCCCGAGACGATGGACGTGGTCCGGATGGTGCTGTCGGGCCAGGTGAACCGCGAGCTCGTCAGCCTCATCAACGAGCACGGCCCGCTCGCGGCCGGCCTCTCGGGGGAGGACGCGGGCCTGTTCCGCGGCCGCCGTCGCGGTGCGGTCGTCGACGGCGTCGAGGTCGACCTCGGACTCGTCGGCGACGTCGTCGAGGTCGACCCGGAGGGCGTGCACGCGCAGGTCGATGCCGGCCGCATCCCGGTCGTGTCGTCGATCGCGCCCGATCTCGACCAGCCCGGCCAGTCGCTCAACGTGAACGCCGACTCGGCCGCCGCGTCGCTCGCGGTCGCGCTGGGCGCGGCGAAGCTCGTCATCCTGACCGACGTCGCGGGGCTGTACCGCGACTGGCCGAACCGCGACTCGCTCGTCTCCGAGATCGACGTCGCGGAGCTCGAGGCGCTGCTGCCGTCGCTCGAGTCGGGGATGATCCCGAAGATGACCGCGTGCCTCGAGGCGGTCGCCGGCGGCGTGCCCAAGGCCGCGATCATCGACGGCCGCGTCCCGCACTCGATCCTGCTCGAGATCTTCACGCAGCAGGGCATCGGCACCGAGGTGGTCCGGGGTGCGACGGATGCCGCGGGGGTGGCCTCGTGACGGACGCGCACGACTGGCGCGAGCACTACTCGCGCCGCATGATGAAGACGCTCGGAACGCCCCTCGCCAAGCTCGAGCGCGGCGAGGGCGCCTGGGTGCAGGACGACGCGGGCACCTGGTACCTCGACTTCCTCGCCGGCATCGCCGTGAACTCCCTCGGGCACGGGCACCCCGTCTTCGTCGAGGCCGTCTCGCAGCAGGCGGCGAAGCTCGCGCACGTGTCGAACTACTTCGCGACCGAGCCGGCGCTCGCGCTCGCCGACCGGCTCACGCGACTGTCCGGTGCGGGGGAGACGGGCCGCGTGTGGTTCGGCAACTCCGGCGCGGAGGCGAACGAGGCCGCGTTCAAGCTGGCCCGCCTCAACAACTCCGGAGGCGCGCGCACGCGCGTGCTCGCGCTCGTGGACGCGTTCCACGGCCGGACCATGGGGTCGCTCGCGCTGACCGGCAAGCCCGCCATGCGCGACGCGTTCGAACCGCTCCCCGGCGGGGTCACCCACATCCCCTCGACGATCGAGGCGCTCGAGGCCGAACTCGACGATTCCGTCGCGGCGCTGATCCTCGAACCCATCAAGGGCGAGGCCGGGGTGCTCGAGCTGCCCGAGGGCTACCTGCAGGCCGCGAGGGAGCTCACGCGCCGACACGGCGCGCTCCTCATCATCGACGAGGTGCAGACCGGCGCCGGCCGCACCGGCGAGTGGTTCGCCTTCCAGCACGCCGGGATCCTGCCCGACGCGATCACGGTCGCCAAGGGCATGGGCGGCGGCATCCCGATCGGCGGGCTCGTGACCTTCGGGCACGCCTCCGACCTCTTCTCGCGAGGCCAGCACGGCTCCACCTACGGGGGCAATCCGCTCTCCACCGCGGTCGCGAACGCCGTCCTGTCGGAGATCGAGCGCGCCGGTCTCGTCGAGAACGCCGCGCGCCGCGGTTCCGAGCTCCGCGAGCGCGTGCTCGGCCTCGGCTCGCCGCTCGTCGCGGGGATGCGCGGCCGCGGGCTCCTCGCCGGCGTCGCCCTCACCGAGCCCGTCGCGACCGAGCTCTCCGCGGCGGCGATGCGGGCCGGCCTCATCGTCAACGCCGCGAACGACTCGACCATCCGCATCGCACCGCCGCTCATCATCGGCGACGCCGAACTCGACGAGTTCGCCGACCGCTTCGGCCGGGCACTCGACGCCGTCGCCGCAGCGCGCTGACCCCGACATCCAGACCACCCGCAGACCACCCGCTCGCCACGTGCAGAACGGAGCATCCATGACCCGCCACTTCCTCCGCGACGATGACATCACGCCCGCCGAGCAGTCCGAGATCCTCGACCTCGCGGTCCGCCTCAAGGCCGACCGCTGGGCGGAGACGCCGCTCGCCGGCCCGCAGACCGTCGCCGTCATCTTCGACAAGTCCTCGACGCGCACGCGCGTCTCGTTCGCCGTCGGCATCGCCGACCTCGGCGGATCGCCGCTGATCATCTCGACCGCGAACAGCCAGCTCGGCGGCAAGGAGACGCCGTCCGACACCGCGCGCGTGCTCGAGCGGATGGTGTCCGCCATCGTCTGGCGCACGTACGCCCAGTCCGGCCTCGACGAGATGGCCCAGGGCACCACGGTCCCCGTCGTGAACGCGCTGTCCGACGAATTCCACCCGTGCCAGCTGCTCGCCGACCTCCTCACCATCCGCGAGCACAAGGGCGAGCTCGCCGGGCTCACGGTCGCCTTCCTCGGCGACGGCGCGTCGAACATGGCCCAGTCGTACGTGCTCGCGGGCGCGACGGCCGGCATGCACGTGCGCATCGCGTCGCCCGAGGAGTTCGCGCCCGCGGCATCCGTCGTCGCCGACGCCGACCGCATCGCCGCCGTCACGGGCGGATCGGTCGCCCTCCACACCGACGCCGCCGAGGCGGCGGCCGGTGCCGACGTGATCGTGACCGACACCTGGGTGTCGATGGGCAAGGAGGACGAGAAGGCGCATCGGGTCGCCACGTTCGGCGCCTACACCGTCGACGCGGAGCTGATGTCGCTCGCGAAGCCCGACGCCGTCTTCATGCACTGCCTGCCCGCGGACCGCGGCTACGAGGTGAGCGCCGACGTCATCGACGGCCCGCAGTCGATCATCTGGGACGAGGCGGAGAACCGGCTGCACGCGCAGAAGGCGCTGCTCGTCTGGCTCCTCGCCAGGAAGGACGCGTGAGCATGTCGGAGCAGCACGGCACCAACGAGGGCTCCCTCTGGGGCGCGCGGTTCGCGGGCGGACCGTCGCCCGAGCTGCAGCGCCTGTCGAAGTCGACGCACTTCGACTGGCAGCTCGCCCCCTACGACCTCGCCGGGTCGCGCGCGCACGCCCGCGCGCTCGCCGCGGCGGGCTACCTCGAGGCCGACGAACTCGAGCGGATGATCGCGGGCCTCGACGCCCTCGAGCAGCGGGTGGTCGACGGCGGGCTCGCCGCGGCCGACTCCGACGAGGACGTCCACGGCGCGCTCGAGGCCGCCCTCATCGCCGAGGTCGGGTCCGAGCTCGGCGGCAAGCTCCGCGCCGGACGCAGCCGCAACGACCAGATCGCCACGCTCGTCCGCCTCTACCTGAAGGACCACGCGATCACGATCGGGCGCATGCTCGTCCATCTCATCGACGCCCTCTCCGCGCAGGCCGACGCGCACCGCACCGCGATCATGCCCGGGCGCACGCACCTGCAGCACGCGCAGCCCGTGCTCCTGGCGCACCACCTGCTCGCGCACGGCTGGGCGCTCTCGCGCGACCTCGAGCGGCTCGTCGACTGGATGAAGCGGGCCGACGTCTCGCCCTACGGCGGCGGCGCGCTCGCCGGCTCGACGCTCGGGCTCGACGCGGCATCCGTCGCCCGCGACCTCGGGCTCGCCGGCCCGGCCGAGAACTCGATCGACGCCACCGCGAGCCGCGACGTGGTCGCGGAGTTCGCGTTCGTCGCGGCGATGATCGGCATCGACCTCTCGCGCATCTCCGAGGAGATCATCCTGTGGAACACGCGGGAGTTCGGCTTCGTCACGCTCGACGACGCCTACTCGACGGGGTCGTCGATCATGCCGCAGAAGAAGAACCCCGACATCGCGGAGCTCGCGCGCGGCAAGTCGGGTCGGCTCGTCGGCAACCTCACGGGGCTGCTGGCGACGCTCAAGGCGCTGCCCCTCGCGTACAACCGCGACCTCCAGGAGGACAAGGAGCCCGTCTTCGACTCGGTCGAGACGCTCGAGGTGCTCCTGCCCGCCTTCACCGGGATGATCGCGACGCTGACCTTCCACACCGACCGCATGGCGGAGCTCGCGCCAGCCGGCTTCTCGCTCGCGACCGACGTCGCCGAGTGGCTCGTGAAGCGCCGGGTGCCGTTCCGCGATGCGCACGAGATCACGGGTTCGCTCGTGCGGTACGCGGAGACGCACGGGCTGGAACTCCACGAGGTCGACGACGAGGCGCTCGCGTCGATCTCGCCGCACCTCGTCCCCGAGGTGCGCGCGGTGCTCACCATCGAGGGCTCGGTCGCGAGCCGTGACGGCATCGGCGGCACTGCGCCGTCGCGCGTCGACGGCCAGTTCGCGTCGCTCGCCGACCGGGTGCGACACCTCCTGTCGGTCCTCCCCGGCGGCGACGACTGAGCCGCGACCCGACGACGAGCACGATGAGCGCGGGCGAGCGGATGCCGCGACCGGCGTCGTACGCGAAGCTCGTGCGACCCGACCGCGCCTGGTTCCGACGCGACCCCGTCGAGCTCGCGCCGCTGCTCCTCGGCGCGGTGCTCGCGTACGACTCCGAGGCCGGGCGCGTCGCCGTCCGACTCTCGGAGGTCGAGGCGTACCGCGGCGTCGGCGTCGACCCGGGCTCGCACGCGTTCCGCGGACGGACTCCCCGCAACGCGGTGATGTTCGGCGACGGCGGGCACCTCTACGCGTACTTCACCTACGGCATGCACGTGTGCCTCAACGTCGTGGCCGGTGCGCCGGGCACGTCGGCGGGCATCCTCCTGCGCGGGGGGACCATCGTCGACGGGCTCGACCTCGCGCGGTCGCGGCGGCCGCGCTCCACCGACCGGGATCTCGCGCGCGGCCCGGCGCGCCTCGCGCAGGCGCTCGGCGTGCCGCTCGCGGCGAACGGCTCCGACCTGCTGGCGCCGCCGTTCTCGCTCGAGGTCCGGGTCGTCCCGCTCGCGCACGCGACCGGTCCGCGCACGGGCATCAGCGGCGCGGGCGGGGCGGCGTCGTACCCGTGGCGGTTCTGGGTGCCGGGGGATCCGGGCGTCTCGGTCTACCGGAGGCATCCGAAGTCGCACTGACCGGAGGTCGTCGGGCGGCGCCAGACTGCGCCTCCGCGCCGATCAGCGGATCGCGAGGTGCACGGCGAGGGCCGCGGCGCACGCCCAGATGAGGCTGGCGAACGTGCCGATGATGAAGCGCTCCCGCGCCTCGGGCGCCTCGAGCTCGGTGAACCGCCCGACGCCCTTGACCGCCACGACGATCGCGAGCCCCTCGGGGAATCCCGCGATGATCGTGCCGGCCGAGGCAAGCCGTTCGAGCACTCCGATCGTGAGCCCGCCGCGGAGGACCTCGTGACGGGCCGGCGCGATGCCGGGCGTGGCCGGCTCGTCCGAGCGGAGGGCGACGAGGATGCCGCCGTGCGCGCCGGGCGGCGTGCTCGAGCCCATCGCGAGCTGCAGTGCGGTCGCTGCGGCCGGGCTTCCGCCGAAGACCGCGACGACCATCCCGAGCAGGCCCACGAGCGGCGCGGCGACCATGGGCACGTCGTCGGGCACGGTCGAGGCCGCGACGATCGCGAGTGCGAGGGCGCCCGCGGCCGGCCAGAGGTGGATGGGCCTGGGGCGGAGGTACGCCAGGACGGAGAGCACCGCCGACGCGCCGAGCGCGACGACGATCACCGCCCATCCGACGGCCGACATCGCACCGACGACGTTCACGGGTCCTCCGCTCTCCCGGATCCGGGCCGGGTTCGGGTCCGGGTGTTCGGGTCCCGGGGCTCGGGGTCGAGCATATCGACGGCCTCGGTCACCGCCCGAGGAGCGTTCCGCGCGTCCGTTTCCGCGTCCGCGGTCTCGGGCGCGAGGCCCGACTCGGACGGGGCGCTCGACGTCCGTGCATCACGGTCGGGCGCGGGGCTCCCCGGCCCGTGACCCGTCCGACTCCGCCCCGCGGTCGCCGAGCGAGGCGATCAGCCGGACGACCGCCGGGCGCGCATCGTCGTCGGCGGACCACATGGCGGTCCGGAGCCGTTGGCTGACCGCGGCATCCGAGATCCCGAGCAGTTCGGCCGCGTGCTTCTGGGAGCGACCCGAACGCACGAGGTCGACCGCCTCCCAGCCCTGCGGGGTCCGGCGGTCGCGGATGAGCAGGAGCAGCCGGACGATCGCCTCGACCTCGTTCGCCGGGAGCAGCCCCGTGTCGTCGCCGTCCGTCCGGAGCGCGAAGCGCGCCTCGGCGCGCTTGGCCGCGTCGACCGCCTCGCGCGCCGCGAAGAACGCGCCGCCGGTCGCCTTGCGGACGGCGTCGGGGAGGGGCTCGCGCACGTCGCCGATGCCGAGGCCGATGCTCCAGTGCCCGTCGCGCGCGAGGTGCAGCACGAGGTCGGTCGCGGCCTCCGCCTCGCCGGTGAGCGCCTGCAGCTCGTCGCCGGAGGTCTGGTCGACGGGCAGGTCGAGTCGATCGCCGAAGCGTTCCTGGAGCTCCTGCTGCATGGCCGCCGAGCGATCGACGTCGGTGCGGCTGCCGATCTGGTCGGCGGTCACGACGTACATGGCTGCTCCTCTGTCACAAGGGTGGAGACTTGACCGGACTGAGTTAAGTATAGAAACTTCAACTAGCATGATCAAGGCTACGGGCTTGACTGGGGCGAATGCCCGCCGCTGCTACCCTTGCACTCGTGTCCGACCCCGCGATCCTCGCCACGCAGCAGAACGACCCCTCGTTCGACGACGTCTGGGAGGAGCTCCGCTGGCGCGGGCTCGTCCACGTGTCGACCGACGAGTCGGCGCTCAAACGACTCCTCGCAGGCGAGCCGATCACCTACTACTGCGGGTTCGACCCGACCGCGCCGAGCCTGCACCTCGGCAACCTCGTGCAGATCCTCACGCTGCGCCGCATCCAGCTCGCCGGCCACAAGCCGCTCGGCCTCGTCGGGGGTTCCACCGGCCTCATCGGCGACCCTCGCCCCACCGCCGAGCGCACCCTGAACACGAAGGAGACGGTCGCCGAGTGGGTCGAGCGCCTCGACGCCCAGGTCCGACGATTCCTCTCCGCCGAGGGCGAGAACGCCGTCCGCATGGTGAACAACCTCGACTGGACCGCCGGCCTCTCCGCGATCGACTTCCTCCGCGACATCGGCAAGCACTACCGCGTCGGGACGATGCTGAAGAAGGACGCGGTCGCCT
The DNA here is from genome assembly GCF_042672355.1 of Agromyces binzhouensis. Lineage (NCBI taxonomy): Bacteria > Bacillati > Actinomycetota > Actinomycetes > Micrococcales > Microbacteriaceae > Agromyces > Agromyces binzhouensis. The sequence goes on from NZ_JBHXVJ010000002.1 coordinate 444,141, forward strand.
CGCGCCTCAGTTCCGACGCCGGCATCAGCTACACCGAGTTCAGCTACCAGATCCTCCAGGGGTTCGACTACCTCGAGCTCTACCGTCAGTACGACTGCGTCCTGCAGACGGGCGGCAGCGACCAGTGGGGCAACCTCACGAGCGGCACCGACCTCATCCACCGCGTCGAGGGGGTGCACGTCCACGCGATCGGCACGCCGCTCATCACGAACTCCGACGGCACGAAGTTCGGCAAGAGCGAGGGCAACGCCATCTGGCTCGACGCCGACATGTGCAGTCCGTACCGCTTCTACCAGTTCTGGCTCAACACCGACGACTCCGACGTGATCGACCGGCTCAAGGTCTTCACGTTCCTCCGTCGCGAGCGCATCGAGGAGCTGGCCGAGAAGGTCGAGACCGAGCCCTTCCGCCGCGAGGCGCAGCGGGTGCTCGCCCACGAGGTGACGACCCTCGTGCACGGGGCGGATGCCACGGCCTCCGTCATCGCGGCCTCGCAGGCGCTGTTCGGACAGGGCGACCTCGCCGGCCTCGACCGGGGCACGCTCGAGGCCGCGCTCCGCGAGCTCCCTCACACCGAGACCGGCGCGGACGCCACGGTCGTGCAGCTGCTCGTCGACACCGGCCTCGTCTCGAGCCTCAGCGAGGGTCGCCGCGCGATCGCCCAGGGGGGCGTCTCGATCGACAACGTGCGCGTCGAGGACGACACGACGCTGATCGGCGGCCGGGTCGACGCCGGCGGCATGGCCGTCCTCCGTCGCGGCAAGAAGACGCTCGCGGGCGTGTTCGTCCGGTAGTGGCCGGTGACACGCGAGGCGGCTGATCGGCTCCTCGCACGAGTCCGCGCGGAGCTCGATCTCGATCCCGCCGCGCTCGCGATGCTCGCGCCGCTGCCCGAGGTGCCGCTGCCCGCGCGCCTCGACGTGTCCGCGCTGGCCGCGGCATCCGTCGCCGCCGCGAGCGTCGCCGCCTGGTCGACGGATGCCGCCCCCGGATCCATCCGCCTCGACGGCGCCCGCATCGCGACGGCCTTCCAGAGCGAGCGCGTCGCCCGGTTCGACGGCGAGGCGCCCCACGTGTGGTCGCCGCTCTCCGGATTCCGCCGGGCACGCGACGGCTGGGTGCGCACGCACGGCAACTACCCGCATCATGCCCGCGCGCTGCGACGCGTCCTCGTGGTCGACGACGATGCGGACGACTCGGCGATCGGCGCCGCCGTCGCCCGGTGGTCCGCCGCCGAGCTCGCAGACGCGGTGACCCGCGAGGGCGGCATGTGCGTCGCCGTCGCAGGCGAGGATCCGCGCGCGGACGACGAGCTCAGGCGGCATCCGCTCATCGACGTCGCCCGGCTCGGCGAGTCCGAGGGATCCGGTACGGGCACGGTCGACGCGGACCGGCCGCTCGCGGGCGCCCGCGTGCTGGACCTCACGCGCGTGATCGCGGGCCCCGTCGCCACGCGCACGCTCGCACTGCTCGGCGCGGACGTGCTGCGGATCGATCCGCCCGCACCGGCCGAGCTCGGGTGGCAGCATCTCGACAGCGGCCCCGGGAAGCGGTCGGCGCTGCTCGACCTCCGGAGCGCCGGCGATGCCGCGCGGTTCGACGAGTTGCTCGCCGGCGCCGATGCGATCGTCCTCGGCTACCGACCCGCGTCGCTCGAGCGGCTCGGCCTCGACCCGGCGACCCTCGCCGCCCGGCATCCGGGCCTGGTCGTCGGACAGCTCGCCGCCTGGGGCTTCGGCGGAACGACGGGGGAGCGGGGCGGATTCGACAGCCTCGTGCAGGCGTCCTCGGGCATCGCGCTCATCGAGGGCACGCCGGACGCGCCCGGCGCGCTGCCCGCGCAGGCGCTCGACCACGCGACGGGGTACCTCCTCGCCGCGGCGATGATCACGCTGATGCGCCGGCGCTCGGTGGACGGCGGCAGCTGGCTCGCACGCATGTCGCTCCGCCGCACGGCGGCGGAACTGCTGGGCCTGCCGCGACGCGTCCGAGCGGGAGCGGTCGGGCTCGATGACGCGACGCGCGAGTCGCACGCCGTGACACTGTCCGGCTCGGCGGGGGAGCAGCGCATCGCGGCCCCCGCCGTCGCCTCCCCGCGAGGCGCCCTGGAGTGGCCGTCGGCCCCGCACGCGTGGGGCTCGGATCCGCCGTCCTGGGCGGCCTGAGGCGCGACACGCCCGGGATGCGAGCCCGAGTTGCGGCACCCGCTGGATCTCCGTAAAGTATTCATTCGTTGCCCCACAGGAGCGAGTGAAGCGAGCAGCTTCACCTCCTCAAGCGGCACGATCCCGAACCCCCGATCCTCACGCAGGATCCCGGGTTCGAAGCGTCCGTACCGGTCCCTCGGGATCACCGGATGATTGACGAACATCGCTTCGGATGATCGGCCCGCGTGCGGGTCCGTGAACCGGGTGCGTCCGTTCCTTGAGAACTCAACAGCGTGCACTATGTTCAATGCCAATTTATTTGAACCCCGTTTCTTCTGCCGTTTTGGTGGGGGATG